>JBLHIW010000132.1:0-9246 GCA_047618055.1 Paraglaciecola sp.
GATCATCACGGACTGCGTGAGCCAATTCAGGTTTAATTTCCGGATCAGGATTTGAACAGGCAAAGATCACGGGTTTGGGCGCCATCAATTTTAGTGCT
This sequence comes from Paraglaciecola sp., assembly GCA_047618055.1. Lineage (GTDB taxonomy): Bacteria > Pseudomonadota > Gammaproteobacteria > Enterobacterales > Alteromonadaceae > Paraglaciecola. The sequence goes on from JBLHIW010000132.1 coordinate 99, forward strand.
TCCGGGGGCAGAACGTTAGGCCCAGACACCCCAACAAATACATCGGCGCCCTTTAAGGCATCTTCCAGGTTGCGTTTGTCGGTATTGTTGGCAAACATTTTTTTGTGCTTGGTCAGATCATCCCGGCGGGTATGGATCACGCCTTTTCTATCCAACATATAAATGCGTTCACGTTGGGCGCCACACTTAATCAGCATCTCCATGCAAGCCACTGCTGCCGCGCCGGCGCCCATGCAGACTATGTTCACATCATGAATATTTTTACCTTGAATTTCCAGAGCATTAAGCATACCTGCGGCGGTCACAATAGCGGTGCCATGTTGGTCATCATGAAATACCGGGACCTTACAGCGTTTGATTAATTCTTCTTCAATTTCAAAACACTCCGGGGCTTTAATATCTTCCAGATTAATACCACCAAAGGTATCGGCAATATTGGCCACGGTGGTGATAAATTCTGCCGTGGTACGGTGTGTGACTTCAATATCGATGGAATCTATGCCGGCAAAACGTTTAAACAGTAAGGCTTTACCCTCCATGACCGGTTTGGAAGCGAGGGGGCCAAGGTTACCCAGGCCCAGGATCGCCGTACCATTGGTGATCACGGCAACCAAATTACCCTTGCCGGTATATTTGTAAGCCATGTCTGGATCCGCAGCAATTTCTCTGACCGGCTCAGCCACACCAGGACTGTAGGCTAAAGCCAGATCAGTCACAGTTTCGGCGGGTTTAGTGAGCTCAACACTAATTTTCCCGGGAACGGGTTTGGAGTGATAATCCAAGGCTTGCTGGCGGAAATCAGGCATATTAGTATCGATCCTCTAAATGTAGGGTTTAGAAAGTAGCTTGGTTATATTACATAGTGAGTTACACGTCGAGTGACTTTGTTGTTTGGCTTATTTAATCCTACTCAATGTAAGGAGGATAAATGTAACATATCAAGTCAGTCTGCTGGTATCGCAACAGACAAATATTACTGAACAGATTTAATATTATTCATATTTAAAACTGCTATCTACCCAAGTGATCTCAATATGCCAGTTCATAGCTAAGGCAGGAAGTTAGGGCAAGGCACAATAGGTAGGGCATGGCCTTCCCTTTCACGTGTTGTAACGGCGCATGGACTTTGGGTACCGCTAGCGTGAGTTTAGACATTTTAAATCACCGAGACCTTACAGATCAGAAATGTTTTTGAACGTCGCAAGACGGCCCTGAAAGGGTGGAGGGCATGGATGCCCGGAATACAAAAAAAGGCGCTCAAAGAGCGCCTTTTTTAACAATCGTATAACACGATTTATTTTTTGCTAAGTCCAGCAAAACGTTTGTTGAACTTGTCTACACGGCCGCCCGTGTCAATATTACGCTGCTTACCTGTGTAAAAAGGATGGCAAGCTGAACATACGTCCAGGTTGATATTCTTTTTCAAGGTTGAACGAACGGTGATTTTGTTGCCACAAGAACATGAAGCGGTCATGTCTTGGTAATCTGGATGTATATCTTGTTTCATGGGATACCTTATCGTCAGGCCGTATCGCCATCCAACCCGTAGTTGAATACCATACGCAATTTAAATTCAATTTAAGAAGCTTTGCAGCTTGCTGCAAAGTGGCGCGCATATTAATGTATCCCCCTTATGTGATCAAGGGTTTTTGCTGCATTTATCACCAGCGCCCTGGGCCTGGTAGCCTAAACATTCAAACTCACAACGGCTTACCCGGGCCTGTTTGTTTTTGTTGTGTGTTTTTACCGCTGTTTGTGGGGTATTTATACCATGCATGAACGGGCGATAAATCAGTACAAATGCCCCGCAAGCGCTGCCCAAAGGGTTCAAACTAAACGGTCCTGAGTGTGCTTGCTGATTTTTGACGTAGTACCAGTATATTTGCAGACTGGCGTCGTGATCAAAACGGCTTTAGTTTGAACACTATTCATACACCAAAGATAAGCAGGCCCTATACTTCATGCCCATTATTCGCGTCGCCGTCCCTGTTCCCATGCGCCAACTGTTCGACTACCAGCACACGGGCAGTGAGCTGGCCCCTGGCGTTCGGGTGCGGGTACCATTTGGACGACGTAGTTTAATCGCCGTGGTGATGGATAATGCCCTAACGTCCGAGTGGGCAATTGATAAAGTTAAGTTTATCGAAGAAGTGCTAGATCATGAGCCTATTTTTAACTCCTCGCTGCTCAAGCTTTGTCGCTGGCTAAGCCAGTATTACCAACATCCGATTGGTGACGTGCTGCAAAGCGCTATGCCGGTGATATTGCGCAAAGGGGGAAGCAGTCAGATAAAACCCCTACCTTACTGGTCGATAAGTACTTTAGGCCAACAAACCGATGCTAAGTCAATTAAACGGGCGGTAAAACAACAGCAATTATTGGCCCGCCTGCAACAGGCTGATGTGGAGCAATCGCAAATACGTGGGGAGTTTGGCCCTGCGGTGGTCAAAGCATTAGTCGATAAATCGCTGATTGTCGCCATTGAAAAGCAGGCCATAATCAACAGGGATTGGCTGCAACAGCTGTGTATTGGCGAAAAGCCTCTGCCCAATGTTGAGCAAGCCCTGGCCATTAGCAGTATTGAGCAAAAATATGGGCAATACGCCTGCTTTTTGCTGGAAGGGGTCACGGGCAGTGGTAAAACAGAGGTGTATTTGCAGGCGATAGAACCCGTGCTCAAACAGGGCAAACAAGTACTAATACTGGTACCCGAAATTGGCCTGACACCCCAAACAGTCCAGCGCTTTAAGCTTAGGTTTGGGCTGGAGGTGGGGGTATTGCATTCCAACTTAAGCGACAACGAACGTTTGTTGGTGTGGCAACAAAGCCGCAGCGGACAAGTTGCGATTGTTATTGGCACCCGCTCGGCCATTTTCACCCCGATGCTTAAACCGGGCTTGCTGATTGTTGATGAGGAGCATGACGGCTCCTATAAACAGCAGGATGGCCTGCGTTATCATGCCCGGGATTTAGCGGTGATGCGGGCGAGGGAGGAGCAAATTCCACTGGTGTTAGGCACAGCCACACCGGCACTTGAAACCCTTAATAACGCCTTAAACGGCAAGTATCAACATCTTATACTGCAGCAGCGGGCGGGTAACGCCCTGCATACCAAGCAGCATGTGTTTGATATTAAAAATCAGCCACTGGAATGTGGCTTAGCGAAGGGCATGATTGAACGCATCCGCCTGCATTTACAAGAGGGTAGTCAGGTCATGTTGTTTATCAACCGCCGTGGTTATGCCCCGGCATTGGTCTGTCATACCTGCGGATTTGTTGAGCAGTGCCGCCGTTGCAATAAGCCTTATACCTTGCATAAGCACTTATATAAGTTGCAATGTCACCATTGCTCAGCGGCCAAACCCATTCCCAGACAATGTAAAGAATGCAGTGGCCAGGAGCTCGTCCCAATGGGCGTGGGAACGGAGCAACTGGAACAGGGCCTGGTGGAGTTGTTCCCCGAGTACAAGAGTGTGCGTATTGACAGTGATAGCGCCAGGGGCAAAAATCGCCTCAACGATATGCTGGAAAAAATTAATCAGAACCACTATCAAATATTGGTGGGCACTCAGATATTATCCAAGGGGCATCATTTTCCCAATGTGACTCTGGTATTGATACTGGATGTAGACGGGGCCTTGTTTAGTGCTGATTATCGCGCCGCCGAGCATTTAGCTCAATTAGTCACCCAGTTGGCAGGCCGGGCGGGTCGGGCTGAAAAGCCCGGTGAGATGTGGCTGCAAACCCATGATCCAGGCCATCCCTTGTTACAGGACCTCATTAACAATGGCTATGGGCATTTTGCCCGTTACGCCCTGCTTGAACGGGAGCAGGCAAATCTGCCTCCCCATAGTTTTCAAGCCTTGTTTAAGGCCCAGGCCCTTGATGCCCGCCAGGCTCATCAGTTTTTACAGGATGTGGCCCAGCTATATCAGCATCAGCCAGATATAGTCTGTATTGGCCCTGTACCGGCATTAATGGAGAAACGTCAGGGGCAATATAGAATGCAGTTGATTTTGCAAAGTAGTAATCGGCGGACCCTGCAACTGGCACTCAGTCAACATATCTCGGCTGTTGAGGTGCTACCTCTGGGAAAGAAGGTACGTTGGTCACTGGACGTGGATCCGCAAGATTTTATGTGATGAGGCCAACATATCCACGTATCATCCAGTCTAAATAGGGTGTGCCATTAATTAGTTTGCCTATATGTCCTAATTCCCATTGAGGAAAATTGCAAGCAAGGTAAGATCCCGCCCTCTTCTTGCCTTATCATCTCGGATTTATTCTATGGCTCACAAAGATTACGTTGCCCGCGGGCGAAAAACCAAAGCTGCGCCCCTCCCCCCTAAACGGTCTTTACCCTGGTTAAGGATAATTATTACCCTGGGCTTGCTGGGCGGTTTTGTGTTTTTGTTATGGTCAATTAAAGACAAAGGGGCGGATCCTGTGACTGGCCCGCAGCCAGCGGTATCGGATGCGGTGGACGCACTGCCAGATATGCCCGAGGAAGAGTGGGATTTTATTAAGAGTTTGCCAGAATATACGGTGGAAGTTGATGTGCAGGACCGGCCCCTATCCGATCAGCAGTACTTAATGCAATGCGGGTCGTTTCGGGTAAAAGCTCAGGCAGAAAAAATGAAAGCCCAGATAGCCTTTCAAGGCCTGGAGGCACAAGTTCGTCCTAGTGAAAACGGCTCTGGTCGCTGGCACCGGGTTATCCTTGGCCCTTATACCAGTAAACGCCGGGCGGAAACACACCGTCACACATTACAAAAAGCCAAAATTACCACCTGCAAAATTTGGAATTGGAACTTGTAACAAAGCCGGTCTGTTAGCCTGAGGTTGCCCCCTTTTAAGCACAGATCTTATTGCTCGCAAAACTATCTCTTTTCGTTCATTGCCGAGTCAACGCAGTTAAAAACTTATGTTAACTGTTTTGCGTAACTTATGGGAAGCTGGGCTTATTTGGCTTGAAAATTTTTGATTGCTCCCCACATCTGATCTCATTGTGTATATGTAGTTTATGTATATACCTTATAGATGAGCTGTTTTCCCTTAATTATCGAGGAATATCCGTGACTACGATTGTTTCAGTACGCCGTAATAACCAAGTGGTTATAGCCGGTGATGGCCAGGTATCCCTTGGCAATACAGTAATGAAAGGCAATGCTAAAAAAGTACGCCGTTTATACCACGACAAAGTACTGGCGGGATTTGCCGGTGGCACCGCTGATGCGTTCACCTTGTTTGAACGCTTTGAGTCGAAATTGGAGATGCATCAGGGTAACTTGACCCGGGCAGCGGTAGAATTAGCCAAAGACTGGCGCAGCGATCGCATGCTGCGTAAGTTAGAAGCCGTGTTGGCCGTAGCCGACGAAACAGCCTCTTTTTTGATTACCGGTAATGGGGATGTGGTGCAGCCAGAGAATGACCTTATCGCCATCGGCTCCGGTGGGCCCTTTGCTCAATCTGCGGCCATTGCCTTGCTGGAAAATACCGAGCTAAGTGCCCAAGAGATTGCGGAGAAAAGTTTGACCATCGCCGGCGGTATTTGTGTATTCACCAATCATAGCCAAACAATTGAGAAGATCGATTATTAGATTTGTCACTAAAAACTTTGACTAACAAGGTTTTTGGGCTCAACAAAATTTAAAGGTAACAATATGTCAGCAATGACCCCCAGAGAAATCGTCCACGAATTGGACAGTCATATTATTGGCCAACAAGATGCAAAACGGGCGGTATCGATTGCCTTACGTAATCGCTGGCGCCGCATGCAGCTTGATAATGACTTGCGTCAGGAAGTTACTCCCAAAAATATCCTGATGATAGGGCCAACCGGTGTCGGTAAAACCGAAATCGCCCGTCGCTTAGCCAAATTGGCCAATGCCCCGTTTATTAAAGTTGAAGCCACCAAATTTACCGAAGTGGGATACGTGGGCAAGGAAGTCGAAACCATCATTCGTGACCTTGCCGATATCGCCGTTAAAATGGCCAAAGAGCAGGAAACCACCAAGGTTAAATTCCGCGCCGAGGAAGCGGCCGAAGAACGCATACTAGATGCGTTACTGCCCCGCCCAGAGAGTGCTTCGGGGGAGAATGAGCCCGCTCAAGATAAAGGCACCCGCCAGACATTTCGTAAGAAGCTGCGGGAAGGCCAGTTAGACGACAAAGAGATTGAAATTGATGTCTCTCAGCCACAGGTGGGAGTGGAAATTATGGCGCCTCCCGGTATGGAGGAGATGACTAATCAGTTACAGGGTATGTTTCAGAACTTGTCTGGTTCACAGAAGAAAAAGAAGAAACTTAAGATCAGTGATGCCTTAAAATTGTTGATCGAAGAAGAAGCAAGCAAACTGGTTAATCAGGAAGATTTAAAGCTCAATGCCATCGAATCCCTTGAGCAAAACGGCATTGTGTTTATTGATGAGATAGACAAAATCTGTAAACGAGCGGGTAGTACCAGTGGTGGCGATGTGAGCCGTGAAGGGGTGCAACGTGATTTGCTGCCCCTAGTTGAAGGCTCTACGGTCAGTACCAAACACGGCATGGTTAAAACCGATCATATTCTGTTTATTGCCTCCGGTGCCTTTCAAAATTGCAAACCATCGGATTTGATCCCTGAGTTGCAAGGGCGTCTGCCTATCCGGGTTGAGCTAGCTGCCTTAACGGCCAATGACTTTATCCGCATATTAACCGAGCCCCATGCGTCATTGACGGAGCAGTACATTGCTCTGTTAAAGACCGAAGGGGTTGATGTGGAATTTACTCAGGAAGGGATTGAAGGTATTGCTCAGGCCGCCTGGCAGGTTAATGAACGCACGGAGAATATAGGTGCCCGTCGTCTGCACACGGTGATGGAAAAGTTAATGGAAGACATATCCTACGACGCCTCAGAAAAGTCCGGCGAGAAGCTCACCATCAATGCCAAGTACGTCAGTGATCATCTTGAAATGCTGGTGGAGAATGAAGATCTCAGCCGATTTATTTTGTAGATCTGCTTAGTACTCCCTAAAAAAGGCGTCAATGTTGACGCCTTTTTTCATTTAACGGTCCCATCCTAAATAAGAGGGGCTAGGCTTTATATCCAAATAACTTATGTTTAATAATTTCTTCTGCGACTTGCTCCGGAACGGCGTTTTCCCAGTCTCCCCGGCCTTTCGTTAACTGCTTGAGCACTTCTCTGGAATAGATATTAAATAAGGCCGGATCGCTGCATTCAATGCCGTTGATAAAGCCATTTTCCAGCAAGTGGCGGTACAAAAAGCGCAAATGATCCGGTACTTTTACGCTGGTGAAATCCGTGGGTTCGCCGTTTTCACCCAGCTCCGGGTAGACAAATAAATTGGTGTTATCGGGAAACAGCTTACCAAAGCCTTCCAAAATGCCCCCCTCTACCCCCCGATAAAACTGCTCGTCAAAAATTTGCTTAACGTTTATCGTGCCCACCACAATACCAATATGTAGCTTGGTATATTGGCGGAAATAAGCCCGAAGAGAGAAGTAACGGGTATAGTCCGAGACCATCACGTTGTAGCCAAGAGAATTAAGCAACTGCACCCTTTCTATGATGTCTTTTTCCGGTACTCTTGCATCTTTACCACGGACATCGTTTAGGGAGATTTCGGCGATGGCCACGGTATTATCAGGGTTGACCTCAGGCAGGTTGGTGAACGACTTGAGTCCCTGTTCGATCATATCGACATTTAATTTAGTCACCGGACGGAATGCCCCCCGGATAGTGATCACATTTTTTTTGTAGAGCATCTCGGCCGGTACGGCGACGGAGCCATCAGGCCTAAACATAATCGCTCTGGTTTTCCAGCTACGGATGAGATGTATATTTTTGGCCCGGTTGTCCACATCCTCGAAATAGGGTCCCTGAAAGTCGATTGAATCTATTTCAATGTGTCCACTTTTGATGTTGTCGGTCAGAGAATCAATCATCAGCTTTGGGTTTTCGAAGTAATAATAGGCGGCGTAAATAAGATTTACCCCAATCACACCAAGGGCCTGCTGCTGGGCTTCGGCATTGTCGCCAAACATGCGTACATGAACCACAATATTTGAAGGCTCGGCTCCGGGGTACATTTGCACGCGGACACCACACCAGGCATGGCATTCGTTATCCCGGTTAAAGCTCTTTGCTGCTACGGTTGTGGCGTAGGCAAAATAGCGAGATGACTTGGAACGCATACTCGCAATGCGATCTATTACCAGGTCAAATTCCTGTGCCATCATCGCATTGACTCGTGCCTTACTCACATAACGGCCGTCTTCTTGTACGCCGTAAATGGCATCGGAGAATTTCATATCATAGGCAGACATCGTTTTCGCAATGGTACCGGCCGCCGCACCCGCCAGAAAAAACTGTCGGGCCACTTCCTGCCCTGCACCAATCTCTACAATCGTGCCGTATTTTTTTTCATCCAGATTAATGCGCAATGCTTTTTGACTGGTGTCTCTTGCGCTGACATTTTTTCGTGCATTGTCATTTTTATCCATGCTTTTCCCGTACGGTATTGGGCTATTTTAATGGCAGTAGTGTAGGGGCTAAGGCTCGATTTTCATAGGATTTATACAGTTGAATAATATGTGAAATAAGCCAAGACTTAAATAATACCAATCGCCATAAGTAATTACCCTCTCAGCGAGCTTTAAAGCTCGCCCTTTAGGAAAGCACCAGCCGATTTTGTGCTGCGTTGTCGCTACTTGAAAGGGGAATGCCATTCCTGCGCAGCGACGCCTTGCCCAAAAACGGCTGGTGATTTCTGAGTGCGCAATGACTTGTGGTGATTGGTATAAATTAGCAGGACAGCAATTTATTGACGAGGTGACAGAAATGGAGATTTAAAAAACAATAGCCTGGCACCGCATTCGCGGTGGCGTATTTCAGGCGAGGGGGTTTTGACTTTGCAGGTTTGATTGCAACACGCCGCTGCTAAAGGTAATACAGCAGCACATAGGCCGATAACAACCCTGCAATCCATAAAGCGGTGGTGCCAACAGGCCAAGAGCGAGCAAACACGCCACGTTCTTTACTATCCGCGGTATGTGGTTGACCCAAGTAATTTACGGCCATACGATGTAAGAATTTCTGCGCACGTACTCTTTGAACTGCAAATACTTCAGCGATTGAACTCAGTAC
>JBLHIW010000133.1:0-9183 GCA_047618055.1 Paraglaciecola sp.
AGCGCTGATTAACGGAGCGAATTTCCCAAATGGCGGTCCCCCATTCGGCTGTCAGTTCACGGCGGGCAAATGCGGTCATACTGGATATCATTAAGCTGCTTCCTAATTCAAATAATTCAAATTGCCTGCCATTATAACGTTGTTCGTTCACTCTGTGACAGGTAATACGCCTGAGTCAGTTTGTTTAGGGGCAAATTCCCTACATAGAGGCTTTTCATTAGGCTATAATTCTGCGCGAAATCACCTTAAAGAAACTAATTGTGGAGTACAGCATGCGTCCAAGTGGCAGAACAGTCGGGCAAATTCGTCCCGTCACCATCACCCGTAATTTCACTTGTCATGCGGAAGGTTCGGTATTGATTGAGTTTGGTAATACCAAAGTGCTTTGCAATGCCTCTGTAACCGAAGGCGTGCCGCGCTTTATGAAAGGTAAGGGTAAAGGTTGGGTAACGGCGGAATACAGCATGTTACCAAGAGCCACTCATACCCGCTCTGATCGTGAAGCGGCCCGTGGTAAACAAGGTGGCCGCACCCTGGAAATTCAGCGTCTCATCGCTCGCTCATTGCGTGCGGCGGTTGATTTAAAGCTGCTGGGTGAAAACACCATCATTGTTGATTGTGACGTCATTCAGGCCGACGGGGGCACACGAACGGCTTCTATTACCGGTGCCTGCGTTGCCTTAGTTGACGCCCTCAGCTGGATGCGCGCCAAAGGCATATTAAAGACTAACCCGATGAAACACATGATTGCCGCCATTTCCGTAGGTATCTACAAAGGCAATGCAGTTGCCGACCTGGAATACCTGGAAGATGCCGCAGCAGAAACCGATATGAATGTGGTCATGACCGATACGGGCAAACTCATTGAAGTACAAGGTACTGCAGAAGAAGAACCGTTTAGCTTTGACGAGATGCAGGAAATGATGGAACTGGCCAAGCACGCCACCCGTGAGTTGTTTGACGAACAAAAATCAGCTTTGAATTAAGCTGTTTATTGCAACGCAATTTAGGAGTCGTTAATGCAACAATACCAGCAGGCATTTATTGAATTTGCCTTGGCAAGACAGGTGCTTAAGTTTGGCCAGTTCACCCTTAAGTCCGGTCGCACCAGCCCGTATTTCTTTAATGCGGGTTTATTCAATACCGGTAGCGATCTAGCAAAACTTGGCCAGTTTTATGCTCAGGCTTTGCTAAATTCAAACATTGAATATGATGTGTTATTTGGCCCGGCCTACAAGGGTATTCCCATCGCTACCACCACCGCAGTGGCCTTGGCGGACAAACATGGGGTGGATAAACCCTATTGTTTTAATCGCAAAGAAGCGAAAAAACATGGGGAAGGGGGCGATTTAGTCGGCAGTCCTTTAAGCGGTCGGATCATGCTGGTGGATGATGTCATCACCGCCGGCACCGCCATTCGAGAGTCTATGGCGCTTATCCAGGCTAAGCACGCCACCTTGGCCGGGGTGCTGATTGCCCTGGACAGGCAGGAAAAGGGCCAGGGTGAGTTGTCAGCGATCCAGGAAGTCGAGCGTGATTTTGCCACCCGGGTGATTTCTATTGTGTGTTTGGCGGATTTAATCAGCTATCTGGAAGATCAGGGGGATATGGCTGAGGACCTTGCCCATATTCGCCAGTACCAATTGGATTACGGGATTTAGCGCCAGGGTGAGCGAGCATAATCTTTTTGACGTAGCGGATCATCAGCTTGATGCCCTGGGCTTGCGTTGTCCGGAGCCGGTAATGATGCTGCGTTTGAAAATTCGTAGCATGGCCGAGGGTGAAACCTTATTGGTGATTGCCGATGATCACTCCACCACCCGGGATATTCCCAGCTTTTGCCGCTTTATGGGCCATACGCTGCTCACCAGTGACGTTAAAAGCAAACCCTATCGCTACGTGGTAGAGAAAGGCTCCCGTTAACTGAGCTGAGTGTGCAAGACATATAAAAACGGCCCCATAAGGGGCCGTTTTTTATTGTGCAGGTCAATGTTAGCCATCGACCTGAATAAGGGGTTTGAACTATTTTGGTTTGCGGAACTTAAGCGTCCAGCGGTCGGTGTTACCACTGACGCTTTTAGCGCCGACTTCATAACGTAATTCGTCATCTTCCCGGTAATGCAAATCGGTATGGTCGACAAACTCAAAGCCTGATTGTTGAATTTCATGAATCGCTATGACCGGGTCCATACGACGACGGTTGGCAGGGTTTGGTGCTTCCATGTGCCGGGCAGTATGATCAACCACGGCATAAATACCACCGGGTTTTAAGGCATCAAAGGCGGCCTTGTTCATGGCCATGCGCCCTTCTTTGGCGAAATTGTGGTAATTGCGGAAGGTTAACACCATATCGGCGTCTTCGACCCCTAAAGTGTCAGCCTTGAGTGAGTAAAATCTGGCGCCCTCTTCCCGCCATAATTTGGCATCTTGTGCAACAATATTGATGTGTTCGAAACCCGGTTGGGTAATCAATCTTTCTTTTATACTGCCGGTGCCGATGGCGGCATAATACTGGCCATTTTCTCGCATCACCGGCGCCAGAATTTTTGTATACCAGCCGCCGCCGGGCACCAGCTCGACTATTTTCATATCATCCCGTAAACCAAAAAATTCAAGGGTTTCCACTGGCATACGATTTTGGTCACGTTTCCGCTCGGCTTCGCTGCGTATATCCGATTGCATTGCCGCTTCAATTTTGGCTTTACTGATGTCGAAATCGTCGGCCAATACCAGGGTGCTGGCACTAAGAGACAGTAAAAGTGTGGGTAAAATACGTTTCATTTTAATCCTTAAGGTAAGTTCTATTATCAATAATATATAGCTCACTGAGCTTAATTGTTTTTGTACACTACGCCGTTTTTCATCACAAAAGAGATATCCTGCATAAGCTTGATATCCCTTAAGGGATCACCTTTTACGGCGACTAAATCCGCTAACTTACCGGTCTCAATGGTGCCCAGCTGATCGTCAACATTTAATAAAAGCGCCCCATGATAAGTGGCACTGCGTATGGCCTCAATGGCTGACATACCCGCGTCTACCATCAATACAAACTCCAGGCCGTTGTCCCCATGGGCTGATACCCCGGAGTCTGTACCAAAGGCTATCTTAACCCCGGCTTTATAGGCCTTGGCAAACGTTGCTTGGATCAGCGGGCCAATAGTCGCGGCCTTAGGGCGCACCAGGTCGGGAAAAAACCCGTCGATTTTGGCTTTTTCGGCCACCCAGTTGCCGGCCATGATCGTGGGCACATAATAGGTGCCGTATTTTTTCATTAAGGTGAAGGTATCTTTATCCATGTAGGTGCCATGCTCTATGGAAGTCACGCCTGCTTTGATGGCCCGTTCCATGCCTTCTTTGCCATGGGCGTGAACAGCGACGGTCATGCCGTAATCCCTGGCGGTGTCGACAATGGCTTTGACTTCATCATCCATAAATTGTGGGTTTTGGCCACTTTTGGCTACACTTAGCACCCCACCCGTTGCGGTGATCTTGATTAAATCTGCACCATCTTTATAGCGCTGGCGCACGGCTTTTCGTGCTTCGGCCACACCATTGATCACCCCTTGCTCTGGCCCCGGATCCCCCATCAGTACCTTAGCACGGCCATTTGTGGGGTCGGCATGTCCGCCGGTGGTGGCAATCGACTTGGCGGCGGTGTAAATTCGCGGCCCCTTAAGGGTGCCCTGGGTAATGGCCTTACGTAAGGCCACCGACTCGTTATAACTGTCACCTAAGTTGCGCACGGTGGTAAAACCGGCCATGAGGGTTTTCTCTGCGTAATACGCGCCTTTTAAAGCGTAGTCGGCCTCATTAAAGGTAAAGCGTTCCATATAACTGCCCGGCCCACTGTGTTGTTGAGATATATGGGTATGCATATCCATCAACCCCGGCATCACCGTATGCTCAGAGAGGTCAATGAGTTCATTACCCGGCTCGGGCTTAACAAAACCCGATTCAATACGACTAATGCGGCTCTGGTCGATGACGATGGTGACCTTTTTTTGCACCACGTCGGATGTGGCGCTAATCAGTTTGCCGGCATGAATATAGGTATCAGCCAGGTTAGCGTGACTCACTAACAAGCCCAATAGACACAGCAGGGGTTTAGTTGATTTCATAGGACCTTCCAATGGTTAAGTGCTTAAATCCATGTGGATTAGATTGATAAGACGAAGATTATTAGAGCAAAATTTTAACCCTAAAGCATTCCTAAACTAAAGGTATAGCCGGCACTTTGCAGGCAAAGATGGCTCTGGCCCTTTATTTTTTGCTCAGTGCCAAGCTCGGCTAATTGATAAAATACATTTTGGTGTATGCGCGCCCATAAGTTGCTGCGCACTAAGGCATAGGGCAGAAGATCCCCCGATACTTGGTCGTGGTGTAGTTCAACAGGATTGGCCTGACTCACAACAAAGCTATCTTCGGTTTGAGTGGTAAAAATGAGGCTGTCATCTTGCTGTTGCCACTGGGTCACGATAAAGGGCGAATCGATGACCTGGATACCGACCTTTTCAACGGGAGTCACTAAAAAATATTGCTGTGCTTCCTTTTTTAGCACACTGGAAAACAACTTAACCAGGGCTTTGCGGCCAATGGGCGTGCCCATATAGTGCCAGCTACCGTCATGTTTGATCACCATGTCGATATCACCACAAAAATCTGGGTTCCATTGCTCTACCGGCGGCAACGTGCCTTGTTGCCCGGCCAGTTGTTGTTGCAAGGTGGCAAGATCCATCTCGGCTGCCTCTACTGTGACAAGGCCTGTTTAATTTCCCGTAATTTGGCTTTGATGCGGCGCATGTTTTCTGGGCCAGTGCGCAGGAGCTGCTTCTGCGGTGCCGTGAGGGATTCAAGTCGGCTATCTTTATAGCGATACATCACGCTTTCGGTATAAACCTCGATGGGCTCTGGCACTGCGGGGGTATCCAACAGCACGTCGATGGTCTGCATTAATTTATCGTCAAAGTTGGCATCAGGGTCGCTAATTTCAGCAAAAATATTGTCAATGGCAGGTTTATATTCTGCATACAAGTCTAACAAGGAGTCTGCCTTTATGGAATCCAGTACATCAACATAGGGGGTATAACGTTTATAACTGGCGGGATCAATCCATTCTTTGTCAGCTTGTCGATAGGTTCTAAAGGCCTGTTCAGGGGGAGACAGTACCTGATGATTGGCGGCGAGTTGGTCATCGGCCAGGCTGTTGGTCATAATAACAAAACGCTGCAGTAGTGCCTCATTGATGAGCAAACGGGCAAAGGCATCGTAGTCAGATAATCCCAGTAGTTTTGTTTTTACCGTGCCGTCACTGGTATCCAGTGGCTCCGGCGTGGGCACTATTTCAGGCTCAAAGGTTTCGATTTCCGGCATGGGCTCGACCACTTCCGGTTCGGGCTCCACAACAATGGAGACTTCAGGCTCGACAACTACAGGCAAAGGGGCTTCGGCAAGTTTGGACGGCCAAAAATAGGTTGTGATAACAATCACGACAAGTAGACCTACCACTATATATGGGATCAGTGACTTTTTATTTTCTTCGCTCATGCTATCTCCTTAAAGGTCATTCTAAGCCAATGACGGTATTAGGGTAATGAAAAGCAACAATAAATGATATGGCTAAGATGTTACTAATTGCAGTCTAACAAAGGTAAAACCGTTGTGATACAAGCCAGAGTATAAGCCCTCAGACTTTTCTAGACAGAAATTTATTCCGAGATTAAACTGGTCTGATGAGAAAAGCCTAAGCATAGACGACTAAATAAGGGTTTACGGCCCACAGGATGACGTATTTATATGGACTACATATTATATGCAGTGCCCTTTTTTTTCTTGTTAATTGGTATCGAGCTGATAGCTGAAAGCGTCAGAAAAACCAACTACTATCAGCTTAATGATGCCATTAACAGCCTAAGTGCCGGGGTATTGAGTCGCATGGTAGGGATCCTCAAAGCACTGGTTCCCCTGACTGTTTACGTACTCATTTATCAGCATTTTAGCATTTTCACCCTGCCGGATACGCCCTGGGTATGGATAATTGCGTTTGTGCTTTATGATTTTTGCTATTACTGGAATCACCGCATGGGTCATGAAATGAGCCTGCTGTGGGCTGCCCATGTTGTGCATCACTCAAGTGAAGAATACAACCTCACCACTGCCCTGCGCCAAACGAGTAGTAGTATTTTCTCCTGGTTATTCTATTTGCCCATGGCCTTACTGGGCGTTGATCCCCTAGTACTGGTATCTGTAGGCTCACTAAACTTAATTTATCAGTTTTGGGTACATACCCGGCATATACCCAAACTCGGATGGTTTGAATGGCTGTTTGTCTCCCCCTCCAATCACCGGGTACATCATGGACAAAATGCTATTTATATTGATCGTAATTATGGGGGCGTGTTGATTATCTGGGACAGGCTGTTTGGCTCGTTTCAGGAGGAATTAGACGAGCAGCCGGTTATTTTTGGTCTGCGCAGTGCACTGCATAGCTGGGATCCGCTGTATGCCAATGTGCAGGTCTATAATCAACTGCTCAAAGACAGTTGGCGCACAACACGACTCAGGGATAAACTTCGTGTTTGGCTTGGCCGCACAGGCTGGCGACCTGCTGACATGGAGCGTGATTATCCCCTAAAGAAGACGGATTTGAGCTGCTTTAAAAAATTCCATATACCCCTCACCACTCCAATGAAGTTTTATAGTCTCTTACAGCATGTTTCTACCACGGCCATTGGTCTGGTATTACTGTTAAATGTGCAAACCCTGGCCCTAAGCCAGCAGTTCGCTTTGGTAGCAGTCGTATTGTATGCCAGTGTATCGACAGGCCTTTTTCTGGAGCGCCGTAAGCGGGCCTTATGGCTAGAGTGGGGGAAACAGTTCAGCTTTGTGTTGGCGGCCTTCATTCTACCCTTAGCCATTGAGTTCAGTGCCGGTCTACTGGTATCGACTGCAATCAGCGGCGCTTTTTTATGCTTTTTTAGGCAAAACTATGCCTTGCCTAACGAAGCAAAGACCAACCAGGAAGTGCTCAGCACTTAAAAAGTGATTAACATTTTTGAATGGTATTAGGGATAAATACACTGAGTAAAGGCATATTGTGTGGGTAAGGGGCGTGTGCAGGGCTACCTTGCACCTTATTCTTCCCCCTTTTGTATGCTTGTTTGGGGCTTAGCTTATGTGGGGCAATAGTTATCGATTAATGCTGTAAGTTGTTTCAACTAATTAAACCCTTAAGACGGCCGCTATGAGCAATACACCTGTCATTAGCGACCGGGAGTTATACATATTAAAATTCGACTTTTAATAGCTCCACCGAATCACTAAAGGTCAGGGTTTGTAGCTCACCTTTACCTTCAATGTTGATGGTGTTGACTTGAGAGGGCCACAAATCCCGCAGGGCATTGTGGCGCACGGTCAGGTTTTGTAGTTCAATCCCTTGTGCGGTTTCCTGATATACCCAGAAATGCTTTCCATCTAGCTCATGGCCAACTAAGGTTAAAGGCAAACGTTCGCCCTCTTGATCGTACATGGCAAAACGTTGATCAACATATTCACTGAATTGTTGCTGGGTAGTCGCAGAGCCGATTATATCGGCGTTTTTGCCAAAAATTTCCCGTACAGCATGTTCAGCATCATGCATATTGAAGCGATGCATCACCTCAATATTCTTGGTGCTGGGATTAAACAATACAGTACTGATGGCGATTTTTTGCTGATGAGCGAGAACCCCGCCGCTAAGCAGCAGGGCGATCGTTGCTGTGATGGGCAACGACCGCACTAAAAAACCTATAACAAACTTAAACATGCTTATTGGTCTTTTTCAGGCTCATCACTTTCTTCATCTTCGTCAGTTTTTAACTCTGTTTTGATGTCCTGCATGATGTCACGAGACACTTTGCGGGTGCTTTTCTTCCTTTTATAGGCTTCGATGCGTGATGGAATAATTTTACGGGGATAGTGATTGTTGTGCACGTTCACATCAGCCGTTTCCCAGCGTGGGTCAACGCTCACACTGCTCAGGATCTTACTCTTTTCAGTGACAATCAGTTTTTTCACCCCTTTAGGGCTTCTGCGCCAGATTTCAGCTGGGATGTATTGGGTCTCGGTGCTGCCATCTTCAAAAGTTAATTCAAGAATGATGGGCATCACTAAGCCACCCTGGTTAGAAAACTCCAGGACATAGTAGTTTTTGTCTTCTTCAATGGCACGTTCAAAGGCTGTACGTTCCCAGGGCTTGAGCTTTTTAAGGAATTTCTGGTATTTGTTACGCTCTTTGTTGGTTACCGTGAAGCGATCATTTTCGTCATAAAAGTCAGTAATATCCGGGAAGCGCTCCACCCATAAGGTAAGGCCTTCAGCTGTGTTGCGCTCGTCGGTTAAGGATAAGGGCTTATCCAGCTCTTCCTGGCGCTGACGTGTAAAGTCAATATCCGGATCTTTCGTGTCCAGGCGCAGCTTGTAAATAGTATCCAAGGAGATATCAACGTGGTCGGTGCTGTAAAACCAGCCACGCCAGAACCAATCTAAATCGACTCCACTGGCTTCTTCCATGGTGCGGAAAAAGTCTGAAGGGGTGGGGCGTTTGAATTTCCAGCGCTGAGAGTACTCTTTAAAGGCAAAATCAAACAATTCCCGGCCTAGAATAGTCTCCCGCAGTATATTCAGCGCAACGGCCGGCTTGGTATAAGCGTTGGGCCCCAGTTTCAGCACGCTGTCAGACTGGGTCATGATAGGCACCTGTACACTGCTTTTCATATAACCCACTACATCACGAGGTTCTACGCCCCATGGAACAGTAGGATCCCATTCACGACCAGCAATGCCATCTAAGAAGCTGTTTAAACCCTCATCCATCCAACTCCACTGCCGTTCGTCAGAATTAACGATCATGGGGAAGTAGTTGTGTCCTACTTCATGGATCACTACGCCAATCAGAAAACGCTTTTCTGCTTGGGAATAAGTGCGGCTACCATCGTCCTGAAGCTCAGTCCGTGGTCCATTAAAGGAAATCATTGGATATTCCATTCCACCCACTGGGCCATTAACAGACTGGGCGTTGGGATAGGGATAGTCGAAGGAAAAACGAGAATAAACCTCTAAGGTTTGGATAACCGATTCAGTGGAGTATTTTTTCCATAAATCACCGCCTTCTTTTGGATAAAAAGACATCGCCATCACGAATGG
>JBLHIW010000134.1:0-9105 GCA_047618055.1 Paraglaciecola sp.
TAACAATTGTTTACGGGTAGCGCAACTGCAACTTACAGAAACAAAAAAGCCCACCTTAAGTGGGCTTTTTTAAAAACGTCTACATTAGGCGAGTAATTCGCCAAGCTCTGCACTTACCGTATCAACTGGGCGGGTACCATCAATTTTTTGATAGGCACAGTTACCGGCCGCCGCTTCTTTAGTGTAGTAATTGACCAGAGGCTTAGTCTGCTCATGATAAATACCCAGACGCTTACGTACCGTATCTTCCTGATCATCGGGACGTACGACTAAGTCTTCACCACTGACATCATCCTTACCTTCCACCTTAGGCGGATTATAGCTGATATGATAGACACGTCCTGAGCCCGGATGTACGCGCCGACCACTCATACGATTAACAATGATTTCATCATCGACAGCAAATTCAATAACATGATCGACTACGATACCTGAATCTTTCATTGCGTCCGCTTGAGGAATAGTGCGAGGAAAGCCGTCTAACAAGAAGCCCTTTTCACAATCTGCTGCGGTAATACGCTCTTTTACTAAATCAATAATCAGTTCGTCAGAGACCAGCTTACCCTCGTCCATTACACGCTTGGCAGCCAAACCTAAATCAGTCCCTGCTTTAATTGCGGCACGGAGCATATCACCGGTAGAAATCTGTGGAATGCCAAACTTTGCCATTACGTACTGAGCTTGTGTCCCTTTACCTGCACCGGGAGCACCAAGAAGGATGATGCGCATGCTGTGTCCCCTCAACGAATCAAAAATTGTAGAATAAAATTAAGGCCGCAACTTTACACATTCACCTTAAAGGTTACAAGATTATTAGCTTGATTAGCCTTGTCTAAGTGTAAAAATTTGATGTTTCGGCGTTCTAAAGCAAAAACGGGCTTAAAGGCCCGTTTTTATATGTCAAATAGGTGTTTTATACGCCTATTTAGCCAAGCCCATTAATAGCTTGTTCAATTTCTGCACAAAATTGGCAGGGTCCTTAAGCGTACCTTGCTCAGATAAGGCAGCTTGGTCAAACAACACTTCTGTCCACTGACTAAACTGCTCTTCGTCCTGGACATCAACCAACATTTTCACCAACTGATGCTCTGGATTCAGCTCAAAATGATATTTAGCTTCAGGTACAGGTTGCCCTGCAGCTTGCATCAGCTTGATCATCTGCGTGGTCATACCTTGTTCGTCGGCGACGATACAGGCAGGAGAGTCAGTAAGTCGATGAGTAAATTTAACCTGCTCAACTCTGTCGCCAAGTACTGTTTTCATACGCTCAACAATACCTTCAACTTGCTTTTCTGCCTCTTCTTGGGCTTTTTTACTCTCTTCGTCGTCAAGATCGCCCAGATCCAATGCACCGTGAGTGATCGATTGCATGGATTTTTCTTCGAACTCGCTTAAATGGGACATTAACCATTCATCAATACGATCCGACATTAATAACACTTCAATACCTTTCTTGCGGAATATTTCCAAATGAGGACTAGACTTCGCAGCCTGATAACTATCAGCGGTAATGTAGTAAATCTTCTCCTGGCCTTCCTTCATACGGCTAATATAGTCGGCTAAAGACACCGTTTGGGCTTCGTTGTCACCAAGGGTTGAAGCGAATCGCATCAAACCAGCGATTTTGTCCTTGTTTGCATGATCTTCAGCGGGGCCTTCTTTAAGCACGTTGCCAAATTCATTCCAAAAGGTCTGGTACTTTTCAGCCTCTTTTTTAGCCATTTTTTCCAGCATTTGCAGTACACGCTTAGTACAGCCCTGGCGCATAGCCTGAGTGACTTTGTTGTCTTGCAGGATCTCTCTTGAGACATTAAGTGGCAGGTCGTTAGAGTCCAACAGCCCCTTCACAAAGCGCAGATACGTTGGCATGAACTGCTCAGCATCATCCATGATAAATACCCGCTGCACATACAACTTTAAGCCATGACTTTGCTCACGGTTCCACATATCAAAGGGGGCTTTAGCCGGGAGATACAGCAAACTGGTGTATTCAGTTTTGCCTTCAACTTTATTATGTGACCAGGCCATCGGATCACCAAAGTCATGAGAAATATGTTTGTAGAATTCCCGGTACTCGTCTTCAGTCACTTCTGACTTATCAAGTGTCCACAGGGCAGTGGCCTTATTAACCGCTTCCCACTTGCCTGGCTCGGCAGGCGTTTTCTCACCTTCAGGACCATCAGGACCATCACGCTCGGGCACTTCTTCCTTAAACATTTGTACCGGAATACTAATATGGTCAGAATATTTGCTGACAATAGAGCGCAAACGCCAGTCATCAAGAAACTCTTGTTCTTCATCACGCAGATGTAAAATGATTTCTGTACCACGCTGGGCTTTTTCTATATCTTCAACCGTGAATTCACCTTCACCGGCTGACTGCCATTCAACACCCTGACTGGCATCATCACCCGCCGCACGGGTGCGCACGGTGACGTTATCAGCGACAATAAACGATGAGTAAAAGCCGACACCAAACTGACCAATAAGCTGTGAGTCTTTGGCTTGATCGCCGGATAACTTACCGAAAAACTCTGAGGTCCCTGACTTAGCAATGGTCCCAAGATGCTCAACCACGTCCACGCGGTTCATACCAATGCCATTGTCGGCAATAGTGATAGTGCCCGCTTCTTTGTCAATGCTCACTTTAACATTGAGATCGCCATCACCTTCATACAAACTGTCGTTAGACAGTGCTTTAAAACGCAATTTATCGGCGGCATCTGCAGCGTTAGAGACTAATTCGCGCAGGAAAATTTCTTTATTTGAGTAAAGGGAATGGATCATCAGTTGAAGTAATTGTTTTACTTCCGTCTGAAAACCGAGGGTTTCTTTTTGTGCTGTTTCAGTCATAGCTATTAATCTCCAATTCGTACAAATACAACGAACTAGTAAATGCGGTCGCTTTACGGCTTTTCAAGCACTAAATGCAATATTTACTGGAATGTGTCGCACGAAAGCGCTAAATAACTCTGCGACCATTAAAAGCATGGGTCAGAGTATTGCCGTCTATAAATTCCAACTCCCCCCCGACCGGTACGCCATGAGCAATACGTGTAGCCTGAATGTCTCGGGCTTTGCACATTTCGGCAATATAATGGGCTGTTGCTTCACCTTCCACCGTAGGATTGGTGGCTAACACCACCTCATGGTATTCTTCACTGTTGAGCTGCACGGCAAGTTTATCGAGACCGATTTCAGCAGGACCGATACCGTCTATGGGAGACAAATGCCCCATCAGCACAAAGTATTTCCCTTTAAACTCCAGGGTTTGCTCAATGGATAATACGTCCTGGGGTGATTCAACAATGCACAATGTACCGGTGTTTGCTCGCTTAGGGTTAGCACATATTTCACATAAACTATTTTCGGTAAATGTACGACACTGCTCACAATGTTTGACATGCTCCATGGCATTGTGCAAAACATTGCTGAGATTGAGTGCGCCTTGCCTGTTGCGCTCCAATAAGTAAAAGGCCATACGCTGGGCACTTTTTGGGCCCACACCGGGCAACACCTTAAAGGCCGAGATCAATTCTGATATCAGAGGACTAAACTGCATATTTTCTATTCAACACCCTTCACTATCGGATTAAATTTTTTACGTCATTGATTGCTAAAATGGCATTTTAAAACCAGGAGGTAGTGGCATGCCTCCGGTCACATCGGCCATTTTATCTTTGCTGGTTTCCTGCACCCGGCGTACGGCATCATTAGTTGCAGCCGCAACCAAATCTTCAATCATATCCTTATCATCTTCCATTAAGCTCTGGTCAATCTCGACTTTACGCACCGAATGGTTGCATGTCATGGTTACCTTAACCATGCCGGCACCCGCTTCACCGATGACTTCAATATTGGCTAACTCTTGCTGATTTTTCTGCATGCGCTCTTGCATTTCTTGCGCCTGCTTCATGATGTTTCCCATACCACCTTTAAACATGATATTTCCCTCTGTTGGTAAATTAATTAAAAACGTAGACTCGCTATACTCGTCTGCACTATCTGGGCTTAATGCTACCTTCTAGCGCCCGGGCGGAGAAGGTATCACTTAATAAAACAATGGAACCATGCGTATCAACCACTTTTTGCGCATGCTGCTGGCGTACTTGATTGATCGTTTGTTGCACCGCAAAAGGCGTATTGACCGGTGTATCTAAATTAACCTCTAATAGAATGTCCTGTTGCAATACACTTGATAATGCCCGCTGAAGTTGTTCCTTGGCAGAGTGGGTATTCAAGTGTTGTTTTGAATCCATAAGGGCCAGGGTCACTTTGTTCTCTAGTTTATTATAAATAGAATGCAAAGCCAGCTGTTTGGTTAACGCTGTCAGCTCCATTTGTTCAATTAATTGACTCCAGCTATCTAACTGCTGAGCAGCGACGATCTTTTGACCGTCAGCTAGAAACGCAGGAACGTCAAAGTCAACAGCACAGTCAAGGCCCTCTCCAAGATGAGCGGTGGGATCAAAGGCAGGGCTTGGTGCGAGGCTAATAGTTGGCTCGGGGGGATAGATTGGCTCAGGGCGGCGATCCGATGACTGTTGAGGACTAACTTCCGAACTCGTGTGTTGGCGCTCGCCGGTGTTCCAGGGTGGCGCAACGTGCTGCCCACGCGGTCGATCAGTTGCAACATCAATGGCGCTATCTTCAGTTGGCTGGATGGGTGCCAGTGGAACATTGTCAGCAATCTTGCCCTTGCCCGGCATCCACCTTTCATCGGGACTCGTCTCGGACTTTTTTACCTGGGAAGTTTGCTCCTCTTTTTCAGCCTGGCTGTCTTGCAACTTCTGCTTTAATGCGAGTAAACTTTCAGTGGTACTTGGTCGCCTAGTTACCCTTGCAGCTTGCTGTTCCTCATTGGCTTGAGACGGCTGTACACCATCAAAATAAGCCTGTTGTTGGGCAAAATCCCCTTGTGTCTCATTAGACCTTTCAGTGCTAGCTGAATAGAATTGTTCTGCCTCTTGCATTATGTCTTGCTGCTGAGTAATCAATTCCTGCTCAGATTGCCGCTCAGAGCTATCAATCTCACCGTCTAGTGACGCTGACGGGATAGGCTCAACGTTTTCTGGCCCAATTTGCTCGGCTTCTGAGCTTTCTACCTCTGGGCGTGGCACCTCAGCTCTATCGTCTTCTTGCTCTACTGTTACTTGAACGGCAACATGATCAACTGGCGGCTTAATGCCTAGGGACGGGAACTCTAATGCCCTACCGACAGGCGTTTTCTGTATTAGTTCGTCAATGGATAAGGACCCAGAGTTGGGGCTAAATGCCAACATACGCAGCATGGTCATTTCTAAGCCTATGCGTCCATCCGCGGCAAAGGCAATATCTTTTTTGCCTTGTAGTGCAATTTGGTACAACAGCTGTATTTGTTCCGGCGCAACCGTTTTGGCCAATTGGTAAATGGCTCGTGCCGAGATAGTTTCCAACTTACAGGCGTCGGGGACAAATTGCGTTAAGGCAATCTGATGTAACAAACTCATGATTTCGGCCAGCACCTGAGCATAGTCCGGTGCCTGAAATGACATATGTTCGACTTGCTCCATCGCCCCTTTTGCGTCTTTTTGCAACAAGGCATTGAGCAATTTAAGGACTTGATTTTTATCCATCAAACCAAGCATGTCGGTGACAATTTGCAAGCTTACCAGGCCATTACCTTGGGCGATGGCCTGATCACTTAAACTTAAAGCATCCCGCATACTGCCCTGGGCGGCTCTGGCCAATTGAGCCAGCGCCTCGGCCTCACTCTTTATCCCTTCCTGGTCAAAAATATACTGCAACTGCTGGCTAATCTGGTTTCGAGACAAGGCCTTTAAATTAAATTGTAAACAACGGGATAAAATGGTGACCGGCAGCTTTTGTGGATCAGTGGTTGCCAATAAAAACTTAACATGGGGCGGCGGCTCTTCCAGCGTCTTAAGCAGTGCATTAAAACTATGCTTGGAGAGCATATGTACTTCATCGATCAGATAAACTTTATAACGGCCACGGCTAGGTTTGTACTGCACGTTATCAAGCAGTTCCCGGGTATCTTCTACCTTGGTTCGAGACGCCGCATCAATTTCCAATAAATCAATAAAGTTGCCCTGCTCTATTTCCTTGCAAGTACTGCATTGACCACAGGGATTGGCGCCCAATCCTTGCTCACAATTTAGACTTTTGGAAAAAATTCTGGCAATAGTGGTTTTCCCCACGCCCCGGGTACCACTAAACAAATAAGCATGATGCAACCTGTTATTGTTTAGGGCATTAGAAATAGCCGTGACAACATGTTCCTGCCCCACCAATTCACTAAATTTATTGGGACGCCATTTACGTGCTAGTACCTGATAACTCATGATGTAAGCTTACTCGCCGTCAAATTCACAAATAGAATAACTGCTTACGCCATGCTCGATAAGTTTTTGTTCGCCACCAAGTTCAGGCAAAGAAATAACAAAACCAGCATGTTCGACAATGCCGCCTAAGCGTCTGATCAAATTGGCAGTGGCGATCATTGTGCCACCCGTTGCCAGCAAATCGTCGAGCATCAATACCCTTTCACCCGCTTTTACCGCATCCTGATGAATTTCCAAGGAGTCGCTTCCATATTCCAATTGGTAACTTTCACTGATCACCGCTCGGGGCAATTTCCTCGGTTTACGCACCGGGATAAAGCCAATCCCAAGCTCTATGGCTAGGGGCGCACCAAACAGAAAGCCACGGGCTTCGGTGCCCGCCACCTTATCAAACTTCATAGGAGCAAAGTGCTTGACCAATAATTCGATACTGGAAGTATAGGCTCGATGATCCTCAAGTATTGAGGTGACATCTCGAAATAGTATTCCGGGCTTGGGATAGTCAGGAACAGTTTTTATGATCGATTTAATGTAAGCAGCGGGCACTGGATCCCCCGTAGGTAGTAATATTTTTGGCGATTAAAGGTAATAAATCGTCCAAGCTAGAAATACATGCATCAGAGGTAAGGCGAGTAAGGTAAGCAGTGCAACTGTTAGATACGCCCAGTTAAATGGGTCATGAGACTCAAGATCATTTTGCATAAAAACACCACCGACTTTACTGTTTAGTGAGCATGAAATAGGCGGAAGATATTAATTCAAACAGCCATTAATTGATAGCCCCTGACGAGCTTATAATTTAGCCTGGCAGTAGAATTTGCTGAGCTAACATTTGCTCAAGTGTGTGCTGAACGCCCTCTTTAACCTGCTTAGGATCCAACTGTGGCAGGGCCTTTAGCATTGCTGAGTTTAAGTCTGCAACCCTAATAATGTCATTTTGCTGGATCACGTTTAGCATATGTGCAGATACGGCGTTTACCAGGGTAAAATTAACTTCATCCTGCTCATTACGATATACAACCAGGTAGACGGGCTCACTACTTTGCTGTGGCTGATTATTCAGGCTAATTTGATGCACAGGGAATTGATAGCTGAGCAAACTGGCTAATTCGGAAAATTGAACACGGGTGAATGGCTCTTCCCCATCCCAAAAGGGCCTTGTATGGCTTTTTTTGCGAACACTTATCGCCAACTCCATCCATTCATAATGTGCCAGTTCCGACATAAACGGCGGATCATTTTCACCACAATCATAGGCGTCACTTAAGTACTCAACGAACTCTTTGCTGATATCAATAAAATACGGCGACCGACTCTGGTGCTCTGCAAAAAATTTTCTGGCTAAAGCCTGCCATGCTGCCTCCGTATAGAGACTTTCGAGTACCGGAAACCCGGAGCTTAGAAAACCCAATACGTTATTAAAAAACAATTCCCGATAGACTTGCATGCGTCTGTTTTCAATACCGTGATCGAATGTATTGATATCTGGGCTTTTTAGATGATCAATGAACGCATATTGAATTTTTTGAAATTTTTTCATTTAGGCGGATCGTTGACTTGATGCATTAATCTGAAGATTTTTTTGCTGGATACCCCTAATTTTATCAACTTCCAGCAATAACTCACTAAGGGGGGGAATATTAAAATCTCGTTCTAACAAGGTTGGAAACACCCCATGTATTTTATAGGCCTTATCCAACAGTTCCCACACCGGCTGGATAACATCTGCACCGTGGGTATCAACCTTTAAATCATCTGCCTCATCGTAATGCCCGGCAATATGGCCATAAACAATTTTGCCAGTCGGCATGGCCGCTAAAAACTGCTCTGCATTATATTGATGGTTGATGGAGTTCACATAAATATTATTCACATCCAGCAGCATTAAACAGCCTGACTCCTCCAATACTGCCAGGGTAAATTCTTGCTCACTCATCTGTTGGCCGGGCGCCGCATAATAAGACACATTTTCTAAAAGTAAGGGCCGTTCAATAATATCCTGTACCAATTTCACCCTTTCAACAACATGCTTAACGGCCTCTTCGGTAAATGGGATGGGCATCAGGTCATACAAGTGACCTTTACCCGAGCAATAACTCAAATGTTCGCTGTAATAGAGAATATTGTGCTGATCAAGGAAAGCCTTCACCTCTTTGACAAAAGCAGTGTCAAGGGGCTCGGGACTGCCAATAGAAAGGGACAAACCATGGGTCACAAAATTAGCTACGGAGGTTAATGTACTTAATTGCTTCTGATATTTACCCCCGAGCGGGATCCAATTCTCCGGGGCCACTTCCCAAAAATCTACATTTTGTGGAATATCAGCCAGTACCTGATCCATCATTTCCCGGCGCAGACCCAGACCCACTCCACTTAATTGTTTTGTAAACATACTTAATTCCGACCCTAGGTATTGTGCCTTGCCCTGAATTCCTGCCCAAGCTCTGAACCGGCATCTTGAGGTTACTTAGCTATAAAAAATAAAGGCCGACATAAGCCGGCCTCGATCAGAATATTATAGCTTACGCCTGGCCACCACACTTGCCTTCACCACACTTACCTTCTTTTTTCATTTTGTCTGCAGCTTTTGCTTTAGCCTTATCGCCGCCACATTTGCCTTCTTTCATGTCTTTAGCGGCGGCTTTCATTTTATCGCCGCCACATTTGCCTTCGCCGCATTTGCCTTCTTTCATGTCTTTGGCTGCGGCTTTCATTTTATCGCCGCCACATTTGCCTTCGCCGCATTTGCCTTCTTTCTCAG
>JBLHIW010000135.1:0-8957 GCA_047618055.1 Paraglaciecola sp.
AGTTTTAATCCCTTTATCTTTAAGCTGCTGTTCCAGGCCCAAATTAAAATCAGGGGCGTCGACACCAATGAAAATATCCGGTGGATTGGCAGTAAAATATTGCACTAAGGATTTGCGCACAAACAACAAACGACGAATACGAGACAGCACTTCTACCAAGCCCATCACCGACAACTCTTCCATTTCAAATAGGGTGTTAAACCCCTCTGCCAACATCCTGGGGCCGCCAATACCTTCGAACTGAGCATTAGGGTAGATACGCTTTAAGCTACGAATAAGACCCGCGGCTAGGATATCTCCGGACGTCTCACCCGCCACCACTGCAATTCTTATCACGCTTTGGCTCTTTATTCTTTCACGCATAAATAGGCGCCGTTTTTTGTTGCCTTGCTTTGCAACACACTTAACGCACGATGCCTCGGGATGAGTTAGCCACAAAGTCGGCCATAAGTCTTATTGCAGGGGTGTCATCTGCCATTTCGTTTAGTTTTTCAACAGCTTCACCAATGAGATTACCGCTGCGATAGAGCACTTTGTAAGCCCGCTTGATCTGCTTGATGGTGTCAGCATCGAAGCCCCGACGGCGCAAACCCTCAGAGTTTATCCCCCGTGGCGTACTGCCATCACCAAGCATTACGTAGGGGGGGACATCTCGAAACGCGATCACCCCGCCACCGATAAAACTATGGGAGCCGATATGGCAAAATTGATGCGCCGCTGTCATGCCTCCCATAATGACCCAGTCGCCGATATGCACATGGCCAGCAAGAGTGCAGTTGGTGGCCAATATATTGTTGTCACCAATGACGCAGTCATGGGCCACATGCACATAGGTCATGATCAGGTTGTGCGACCCTATACGGGTTAATGCCTTATCTTGTACGGTGCCCCGATGGATCGTGACGCCTTCACGAAATATATTATTATCCCCAATCACCAGCTCGGTTGGTTCACCTGCATATTTCTTATCCTGGCAATCTTCACCGATAGAGCCAAACTGGTAGAAATGATTATTTTCACCAATGAGGGATTTGCCTTTGATAACTACATGAGATTCAACTATGCAGTTGGCCCCCAATTCCACGTCGGCACCAATGATACTATAGGGACCCACTTTAACCTTGGGTCCCAGCTTCGCATCCGGATGAATAATGGCGCTTGGATGGATCACGGCTTACATTCTCCTCATGGCGCACATAAACTCTGCCACGCAGGCCTCTTTACCATCAACACTGGCCACCCCGTGAAACTTCCATATGCCGCGACGCTCTTTTATCAAGGTAACATGCATATCAAGTCTGTCACCTGGCACCACGGGAAGCTTAAAACGCGCTTTGTCTATACCAGCATAAAGATAAAGGTCATCATTATTGCCTGCGGTTTTAAAGCCAAGTACGCCCGCCGCCTGAGCAAGTGCTTCGAGGATCAACACACCAGGAAAAATCGGTTTTCCCGGAAAATGACCAGTAAAACAGGGCTCATTAAAGGTAATGTTTTTATAGGCACAGATATATTCATTTAAGGCGTAATCAGTCACTCTGTCGACTAGCAAAAATGGGTATCTATGGGGTAGTAGCTCGAGAATATCTTCTATTTCGAGGGTATTCAGATCGTTTGCCAAAAGGCGTTCTCCTCAACATAAACATCCCTATGATGTTTATTTAGACTGTGACTTTTCCAATATTTTGACACGCTGACTGAGGGTGTTCAGATGACGTATGGCCACCGCGTTTTTACGCCAATCTTTGTTGGCAATGGCAGGCATACCTGAAGAATAAACACCGGGCTCAGTAATGCTCTTTGTAACCATGCTCATGCCAGTGAAATGTACGTTATCGCATATGTCGATATGGCCATTAATACCCACCAAACCGGCTATACTGCAGTTTTTTCCGATAGTGGTACTGCCTGCAATCACACTGCAAGCCGCCATGGCGGTATTTTCACCTATCACAACGTTATGGGCAATTTGGCACTGATTATCAATAATCACCCCATCGGCGATAACGGTATCATCCAGTGCCCCGCGATCAATCGTGGTACTGGCACCAATTTCTACCCGGTTGCCAATGACCACCCGACCCAGTTGCGGGATCTTAATCCATTTACCCTGATCGTTAGCATAACCAAAGCCATCACTGCCGATTACTGCGGATGCCTGGATCAAGCATTCCTCTCCCAGCACCACCCGGTGATACACCGTAACATTTGCCCATAGCTTGCTTCTGGCGCCAATCTCGACTTGCTGGCCAATAAAGCAACCAGGGCCTATCTCAACATCGTCAGCTAATGTAACGCCGCTCTCAATGACGGAAAACGCACCAATTTTGACGTTATTCCCCATGACAACATCATCCCCAATACTGGCTTGGGGTGAAATATTATGGGCGGCAGGTGGTGTGTTATCCAGCAGTTGGGCCGCCTTGGCAAAGCCCACGTAGGGATTGGCCATAACCAAGGCGCTGCGCTGACAATGGCTTAATTCATCAGCTTGCAATATGACCGCTTGGGCCATAGTTTCAGCAAGCTGGTGACGATATCTGGGATTCGACAAAAATGAAATCTGACCCTTGCCTGCAGATGCCAGGGTCGCCATTGAATTAACCTGAGTATCTTCCCTATCACCGTTTTTCAAGTACAGTTGGGCACCGATAGCGCTAGCCAATTGTTTTAAGCTGATCGTTTTTGTCAAATCACTGGCCTGCTTAGCGTAATATGTAAAATAAAGTTAACTAGTTAACTTTACTTACCTGATCGAGTACCTGCTTAGAAATATCGTTTTCTTCGTTGATAAAGGCCACTGCGTTAGCATTTAAGATCACGTCATATTTTTCTTTGGCCGCGACAACGTCAATCGACTGTTTGATCAAACCCAGTAGTCTGTTTTGCTCATCTTTAAGCCGATCTTGGATCTGCTTTTGCAGTGGCTGAGCCTTAGCGGTGTACTCTTCGCGCATGGCGATAATCTTTTTTTCCAGTTCCGCTTTTTCTGTGGCACTCATGGTCGCCGCATCACGCTGGTTCTTTTCCAGGTAATACTTGATATCTTTTTCCAGACGACTCACTTCTTCCGTTTTATCTTTAAACTCAGCGGCGATATCTTGCTGGATGTTGGCTGCTTGAGGCATGGACTGAAAAATACCTTGTACGTTTATTGCGCCGATTTTTTGCTCGGCCATAGCCACTGAACTAAACATTGCCGTACCCAATAATGCGCCTGTTACTATATTCATACTAAATTTTTTCAAAAGAAACTCCTGTTTTTATAAAATATTTATATTAATAATGCCAGCATCATACCACTAGGTATCAGGCTGACCGCTAATTAAAATGTTTGGCCTATATTAAAAGAGAAGAATTTTATGTCATCTCCGTTTTGTTCTTGTAATGCCCGAGAGAAACTGAACACCATCGGCCCCATGGGTGACAACCATTGTACGGAAATACCCGCCGAGGCTCTATACAGGCTGTAATCACTGTAGTCACCAAGAATATTATCCGCAGGATCCTGACTATTGGCATTAACCGTTAGGTCTTTATAACGCTCATAATCAAATTCCGTGTCCCACACATTACCAAAGTCCATAAACACACTACTGCGCACGGAGTTGTCAAAGTCCGCTTCCACAAAGGGCGTGGGCACGATTAGTTCAAGACCACCAAGGATCATGGCATTACCGCCTAAGGAGCGTCTGGAAATATTCAGCGTATCAGACTCTTGCCCGGCATAAATAGGCACGCCATTTGGGTCGGTACCAATTAGCGTGGGCGAAACCTGTAAGCCTCTTGGCCCCACGGTATTATTTTCAAAGCCCCGCAGCGAGTCGCTGCCCCCGGCACCAAAATGTTGATTATACGGCAGCACCTGATCGACCCCATTTGCTTCCCCATAACCATTGCCATAACCCAGTTTTAAGCGGGCCAAAAATGACCAGCGCTGATTACGTGACAAGGGAAAGTAAAATTTAGTATCGACTTCCGTTTTAAAATAATTCACATCTGAATTTGGCGTAGTAATACTAAGCGACGCACGCTGGGAAGAGCCTGCTGTAGGGAACACGCCCCGATTAAGGGTTGAACGTAGCCACGCGGCTGAGGCTAAAAAACTATCATACTTAATCGGTGCATCGAGATTATCAGCGTCAACAAACTGCTGGTTGAATCGCGTCGTTTGCACATAGGAGTCACGCTGAAACAATTCCACATTACTGTAGGTAAGGCCAAAATTAATGCGGTTAAACTCATCGATGGGATAACCAATATTACCACCGAGCGAATATTGTTTACTGTTATATTGAATAAAGCCGGCATCACCGCCATCAAATTCACTGTAACCCATCGTGCCGCCCAAACTTATCCCGTCGATAGTAAAGTAGGGGTCAGTATAAGAAACCTGTGCACTTTTTTGAAAGGAAGTGGTATTGATATTAAGAGCGATGCGCTTACCCGTTCCCAAGAAGTTATCCTGCTGAATGCCAGCCTGTAAGCTTAAGCCCGTCCTATCACCGTAACCGACACCAGCATTAAAGGAGCCAGAGGCCTGTTCTTTTACGCTGAAGTTTACGTCTACCTTGTCATCTTCACCTGGTAAGCGAACGGTTTCAAAGTCGACTTCTTCCATATAGGTTAAGCGGGACAGACTATTTTTAGACGACTCCAATGTCGCATTAGATAACCAGCTGCCTTCCATTTGCGTTACTGACTGGCGTAATACTTCATCGGCAGTCGTGGCATTACCACTGAAATTAATACGGCGCACATAAATGCGTTTACCTGGATCCACCGATAAGGATAACTTGACGGTTTTGTCTTCTTCGTTGATATCGGGAATAGTGGTGACCGTGGGATAGGCATAGCCAAACCGACCAAAGTACTTGCTGATGAACTCTTCCGTATAGGTCACTTCTGCCTGATTATACAGTTCGCCCGGGGTTAAGGGCAGTACCAGTTTGATGTATTCTTCATGACCCAATAAATCGCCCACCAACTCCACTTCAGAAATTTTATATTGCTCACCTTCTTCTACATTGAGGGTGATATACACACTGGATTTTTCCGGGGTCATGGACACCTGGGTTGAATCAATGCTAAAGCGCAGATAGCCCCGGTCTTTGTAATAACTGGTAAGGGTTTCCAAATCACCGGACAGGGTCTGCTTTTGATAACGGGTCTCGGATAAGAAATCCCACCATGGAGCATCAAATTTCAATTCAATCAACTCCAGCAGTTCCTGATCACTGAAAACCGTGTTGCCGACTACGTTAATTTGCTGAATGGCAGCGGCATCCCCTTCTTCAAACAGAAGTTTCAAATCGACCCTGTTGCGCGGCAAAGGGGTGACAATGGCGGTGACATCGGCGTTGTACTTACCAATGCTGTAGTAAAAGTCTTTCAGGCCATTCTCAAGGCCGGTGAGCACGGTTTTGTCTAAGGGCTCGCCCACCCGAATATTGCTGTCGTTCAAACTCGACTGCAACTGTTCGTCTTTTATATCGTCATTCTCTTCAAATATAATATTACTGATAGTCGGGCGCTCTTTTACCCGCACCACTAGGGTATTCCCATCTCGTAAGATGCGGATACTTTCAAAGTGGGTAGACGAATATAACGAGCGAATGAGCTGCGCAATACGAAAGCTGTTTAACTCATCACCTATTTTTACCGGCAGATAGGTCAATGCTGCACCTAAGGCGACTCTTTGTAAGCCTTCGACTTTAATGTCCGCGATAACAAATTCACTTTCTGGAGCTGCTTTTGCGAGGCTAGCAATGGATAAAATTAATCCGGCAACAACTAACTGTTTAAACTTCATTTAATATTATTCTTCCAAAACGCACGTTCTAGTCGTGTTTGCCCCTCGGGGCCAATAAAAATTACAAACGGGTTATATCGTTCACAATGGCGATACTCATTAACAACAACAACAATACTCCGCCAATCTTAAAACCAACTTCTTGCACCGCATCTGGCACCGGGCGACCACTCAAAAGCTCTATAAAGTAATAGAGTAAGTGTCCGCCATCAAGCACGGGTAAGGGTAAAAGGTTAATAATGCCTAAATTGACACTAATTAAGGCTAAAAAGCTTAAAAAGTAGACTAATCCCGAACTCGCACTCATTCCTGCACCCTGGGCTATGGAGATTGGGCCACTCAAGTTTTTGACCGATACATCACCGCTGAGTAATTTACCAATCATCTCTACGCTTAAGGTCATCAAACGCCAGGTTTTACTCGTTGCTCTGCTTAGGGCTTCGCCCACAGCATATTGATGGCTAAACAACAAACCCTCAGGCCATGGGGCAAAGGTTGGACTCACGCCTAAATACCCAAGGGCCACACCATCTTGCTCCTTAGTACCAATCACTCCCGATAAACGCTGGCTTGCAAAATCCCTTTGAACATCAATCGTGACATTTACCTCAGGCCGTTGTGCAATGTAACCCACTATTTGTTCCCAATTCTCCATGGTAGTTCCATCGAGACGTAAAATTTTGTCACCCGCCGCTAATCCTATAGCCTGTGCAGCTGAATTTTCTGCAACCAAACCCAAAGTAGTGGTAATTTCCGGACGAAAAGGCGTGATGCCCAGGCTGCTTAAAGCCGATACTTTTTCCGGATCAAACTCCCAGTCACTGATATTTAGCGTAAGGGATTTAATGACATCACTGTCCTGCTGGATAAACGCTATCTGCATACTAGCGTTGCCAATGTGAGACATAAGCTCATAATTGACCGCTTCCCAATCGGGTGTCTCACGACCACCGACGGCCTTGATAATAACATCCGACTGCAGGCCACTCACATTCGCAATACTGTCTTTTTGTATCTCGCCGATTAAGGGTTTTACCGTATCCAGGCCAATTAAATACATCAAAAACAAAGCAAAAATTGCAAAAAGAAAGTTAACCCCAGGACCGGCAGCAATAATCGCAATGCGTTTTAACACATGCTGACGGTTAAAGGCGTGGGGAAGGTCTTGCTCCGCCACCTGGTCTACCCGCTCATCGAGCATTTTTACGTAACCGCCGAGGGGAATGGCGGCTATCACATATTCGGTACCTAACTTATCGGTTCTTCGCCACAAGGCCTTACCGAAACCAATGGAGAAGCGTTCAACCTTAACACCACAGCGCCGGGCCACCCAAAAATGTCCCCATTCATGCACGGCAACCAGGATCCCCAAGGCAAGGATAAAAGAGACTAAACTCCATAGGAAAGTAAACATCTAGTGGCCTCCGCTCATTCTAATTTGGGTAATTTCATCCATCACCCTGACTGCACACTGCCGTGCAACTTCATCACATTGTATCACCGCTTCGATGCTGGTAAGTGGATGGGGTTCAATTTGCTGCAAACATTCCTGATTAATCTGGGCTATTTGGGTAAAACCAATACGATTAGATAAAAACGCCTGCACCGCGACCTCGTTCGCAGCATTTAACACCGTCGATGCATATTGTCCTGCTTCACTGGCTTGCATGGCCAAATGTAAGTTCGGATAACGCTCAGGATCGGCTGTAGCGAAGGTGAAATCACTCAAGTGCTGAAAGTCCAAAGGTTTGACACCCGAGGCTATTCGCTCAGGAAATGCCAAACCATGGGCAATGGGCGTGCGCATATCGGGATTACCCATCTGCGCAATAACCGAGCCATCTTTATACTGGACCATGGAATGGATAATGCTCTGGGGATGCAATACCACCTGAATATCCTCTCCCCGCAAGCCAAACAGCCAACGGGCTTCAATAAACTCCAGACCTTTATTCATCATGGTCGCCGAGTCCACGGAAATTTTACGACCCATTTGCCAGTTTGGGTGAGCACAGGCCTGATCCGGGGTCATATTGGCCAACTCGTCAATCGGCGTGCGCAAAAATGGGCCGCCCGAGCCGGTCAACAGGATTTTACTGATCCCAGAGCCTGACAAATCACCATATTGATAATCGCTGGGTAAACATTGAAAAATCGCGTTGTGCTCGCTGTCAATCGGCAGCAACCGGGCGCCATTATCCTCCACAGCTCGCATAAATAGTTCACCTGACATAACCAGTGATTCTTTATTTGCCAGTAATACTTTTTTGCCACTTTTAACGGCGGCGAGTGTGGGTAACAAACCCGCGGCACCGACGATCGCGGCCA
The DNA here is from genome assembly GCA_047618055.1 of Paraglaciecola sp. Taxonomy (GTDB): domain Bacteria; phylum Pseudomonadota; class Gammaproteobacteria; order Enterobacterales; family Alteromonadaceae; genus Paraglaciecola. Next base: position 8,141 of record JBLHIW010000135.1, read on the forward strand.
TGACTACATCCACTTCGGATGCCGATGCTACCTGTTCCAGTGCTTCTGTGCCCGCCAGTAACTCACAGGCAAGACCAGACTTTTCAAGTAAGGCTTTGGCACAGACGTAATCACCCGGGTCGGCAATGACCAGATATTGGGGGGTGCATAGATGGGCTTGTTCAATTAATTTGTCGAAACGCTTATGGGCGGTGAGGGCAAACACCCGATAACGCTCTGGATGCATCAGCACCACGTCCAGAGTGCTTTGACCAATGGAGCCGGTGGAACCTAAAATACTGATCGTTTGCATGCTAACGTTTGCTGTTTGGGTAGGGTGTTGAGACATCAAGCCATCCACATTACATAACAAAATGCGAACACCGGAAAAGCCGCTGTCAAACTGTCAATTCGGTCGAGTACTCCACCGTGCCCTGGCAATAAGGTACCGCTGTCTTTAATACCCGCACAGCGCTTAAACATACTTTCGTTAAGATCACCCAGAGCAGACACACCCACGGTTAGGCCACCGATAACGATATGTAACCAAATACGGCTAGGATCAACCTGATAGTGCAGGGCTGCGAAAGCAATAATGGCCGAGGAAGCAAACACCCCCCCCATCAAACCTTCAAAGGTTTTACCCGGGGAAACACGAGGCCGTAACTTATGTCGGCCAAATTTAACGCCGACAAAAAACGCGCCAATATCTGCCGCCCAAACAATACCCAGCACATAAAAAATTAAGGACGCCCCATAATAGGGGTCAACCTCATACAAACTACTGCGCAGGGAAACAATAGCCACCCACGTTGGCACTAAGGTGAACACGCCAAAC
>JBLHIW010000136.1:0-8776 GCA_047618055.1 Paraglaciecola sp.
AGGATCTCCGGTTTATCTGCATGTAAATGCTGCAAATAACCTAACTCATCTTTGTTGTACGTACCCCGGCCGGGGCAAATCACCACCGCTCTTTGTTTAGTGTATTGGGGTTTAGTGTATTGGGGTTTACTGTGTTGTTGCGTTGCTGTGTTCAGCATATGCTTATCCGGCTTGTTTTTGTAGAGAGTTGACTGGGCTTTGCCCCTGTGAGGTAGCCAGCATCTGCTCGACCTTAGATACAATTTGCTCGCAGGAGGGCAGCACTTCATAACTGGCTGTGCCAAGGGGAATAAAGCAATCCTCGGCAGTGATCCGTTCAATTTTCGGTGCGTCAGTGGCATCTTGTCTGCCTTCGACGATCAGGGTGCTCAGGGCTTCACTGATCGAGCCCGTGCGCCGACATTCATCAACAATGAGGATATGTTGATACTCGGCAACTTCGTCCAAAATAGCCTGTTCGTCCAAAGGCGCAAGCCAGCGCAAGTCGATTATTTTTAGCGCAATGCCCTTATCGGCCAGGATCTGCTCAGCCTGCCGACTCAGGTAATAGCCATTGCCATAGGTGATAATGCACAAGTCTTTACCCTTGCCATAAATGCCTAAACTACTCAGGGCCATGGGTTGGGCTTCTTGTGGAGGCACATAGTCAAAAGACCAGAGCATGTCTCCTTCCTCATGCAAATCCTTCTTCATATACAGGGCAATGGGTTCAATAAATATCACCACCCGCTGCTGCTCCTGGGCCAGGCGCACGGAGGTACGTAACATCTCGACCGCGTCGGCACCGTTAGACGGACAGGCGATAATTAAACCAGGGATATCCCGGAAAACCGCAAAGGAATTATCATTGTGAAAGTGCCCACCAAAACCTCGCTGATAAGCCAGGCCGGCGATACGGATCACCATGGGATTGCTAAACTGACCCTTGGAGAAAAACGGCAAGGTAGCCGCTTCACCCCGGATCTGATCCTCGGCGTTGTGCACGTAAGCTAAAAACTGAATTTCCGGTATCGGCAAAAAACCATTGTGGGCCAAACCGATCGCCATGCCGAGGATGGACTGTTCATCGAGTAAGGTATTGATGACGCGTTTGGCACTAAATTTATCACAGAGCTTAGCGGTGACATTATACACCCCGCCTTTTTTGCCAATGTCTTCGCCACACATGACAATATTATCGTAACTGGCCATGAGATCTAACAAGGTCCAATTTAATAATTTGGCCAAATGTTGTTTTTTTGGCAGATTGTGTTTCTCATGGGCAAAAAGCGCCTGCCGCTGTGCTTTATCAACAGATTTTGCGCTAGAGGCTAGGCGTTCACTTGGCGAAATACTCTGTTTAATTTGTGCTGCCGTGGTTAATTTTGCCCGGGTCACTACCCGCTGACTAATACAGCGAATACGTTCTTCGGTATTATTATATAGATCAATAATTTGCTCTGGGCTGAGCAGTTTGTTATCGAGCAAAATTCGGGCACTAAACAGCAGGGGATCCTGCGCTTCGTTTGCTTCGATATATTGTTGACTGCGATAGGTAAACTCAGAATCTGAACCTGCATGGCCGAGCAGCCGGACCGTGCGCATATGCAAAAATACCGGTTTATGCAGGACACGAGCATAATGCTCTGCCTGTTTGGCCTTTTGATAGGTATCAAGTAAATCCAGGCCGTCACACTGAATATATTTAAGACCGGGCCTGTTTTCAAAATTAGCCTGGACCCAACCCTTTGGGGTGGCGGTGGAAATACCTATGCCGTTGTCTTCACAAACAAAAACAATGGGCAATGGCACCGACTGATAAGCGGCCCATGCTGCTGCATTAATCGCACCCTGAGCGGTTGAATGATTGGACGATGCATCGCCAAAATTGCATATAACTACCCCGTCTTTAGCCAATACATTATCAATGTCCATACTTCGCGACAGGCTGACGCTGAATGCGGTACCAACGGCTTTGGGCAGGTGAGAAGCAATGGTGCTGGTTTGGGGTGGGATAAACAGGGATTTGCTGCCCAATACCTTGTGCCTGCCCCCGGAGATAGGATCGTCAGTCGCTGCGGCAAAACTAAGCAATATGTCATGCAGGGGTGTTTGTCCCGGCACTTGCTTGGCGCGTTGGATAAAAAAAGCGGCGCTACGATAATGCAAAAATGCCATGTCATTGGGCCTAAACGCCAAACTATAGGCCGCATTACCTTCGTGTCCTGCACTGCCGATGGTATAAAAACTTTGTCCTTGTTTTTGCATCACTCTGGACTGCAAGTCCAGATGCCGACTCATGACCTGGGTTTCAAATAAGTCAATGACCTGCTGTGAAGATAATCCCACATCCCCGGGCCGCAGACCGCAGATGAGTTCAGGCAGGGTTCCCGTTTGCACGGCATTGATTAGCTGCTGTTTTACCAGGGTATTTCTATCTTGCATGGGGGCTCCTTAAAGCACACGTATAAAAGCCAGCACCCGCCCAACAAGGGGAAGCCAGGTGCCCGTTTGCTTCAAAAAACTAGTTTGAAAAAGCCTGTAAACCCGTTTGCGCCCGCCCCAGGATCAAGGCATGCACATCGTGTGTCCCTTCGTAGGTATTGACGGCTTCGAGGTTCATCACATGGCGAATAACGTGATATTCGTCAGAAACACCATTACCACCATGCATGTCTCTGGCGACACGGGCGATGTCCAGTGCCTTACCGCAGGAGTTGCGCTTAATCAGAGAAATCGCTTCAGGGGCAAGGGTATGGTTGTCCATCATGCGACCCGCTTGGATACACGCCATTAAACCAATGGTGATCTCGGTTTGCATATCTGCGAGTTTTTTCTGGATCAGTTGGGTTGCCGCCAGCGGCCGGCCAAATTGCTGACGATCCAGACAATATTGCCGAGCCGCATGCCAGCAAAACTCTGCCGCGCCTAACGCGCCCCAGCTAATGCCATAACGGGCTTTATTTAAACACCCGAAGGGCCCTTTTAAACCACTGACATTCGGCAGTAAGTTTTCTGCTGGAACAAAGACATTATCCATGACGATTTCGCCAGTAATCGATGCCCGCAGGGAAAATTTTCCTTCTATTTTAGGCGCGCTCAAACCCTTCATGCCTTTTTCCAAGACAAAACCACGGATCACCCCCTCAAGCTTGCCCCACACCACAAACACATCTGCGATAGGAGAATTGGTGATCCACATTTTGGCGCCCGTCAGGGTATAACCGCCATCAACCGCAACGGCTCGGGTCGACATACTGGCGGGATCAGAGCCGGAGTCTGGCTCCGTCAAGCCAAAACAACCAATCCATTCCCCGGTAGCCAGTTTAGGCAGGTATTTTTGTCGCTGCTCTTCACTGCCATAGGCATGGATTGGGTGCATCACCAGGGAAGATTGCACACTCATGGCACTGCGATAGCCGCTATCGACACGTTCAACCTCACGGGCTACCAAACCGTAAACCACATGGTTAACACCCGCGCAGCCATACTCTTCAGGCAGCGTTGCCCCAAGCAAACCCAACTCACCCAGTTCATTCATGATCTCCCGGTCAAAATGCTCATGACGATTGGCTTCAAGAATACGGGGCATTAAACGTTCCTGACAATATTGATGGGCGCTGTCTCTGATCATGCGCTCTTCTTCACTGAGCATAGACTCGAGTGATAAGGGATCTTGCCAGTTAAAACTTGCTTTTGGAGTTGCCATCTTGTACCTAGGGATAAATATTCAATTAAGTCGATAATAAGCAAGTCTTGGATAAAGGAATAATATTATTATTCTTTATTTGATATAGTTTTTACCTATATCTATCATTCTCAGCAAAATAAGGATTTTAAGCCATGGATCTTCGCGCCCTGGACTACTTCATCGCCATTTATGAACGCGGCAGTTTAAGTGCGGCGTCTAAGACCAAATATATTGCTCAGCCATCGATCTCTGCCTCCCTCAAGCAACTTGAGCACAGCCTTGCATGCACCCTGTTCATCCGTCATGCCCGGGGGGTTAAGGCCACCGCCGCCGGTGAACAACTTTATCCCCTGGCCAAACAATTACTCGGTCAGGCCGAAGCCATTGGCGAATTATTTTCGCTTAAGTCCGCAAACGTACCGTTTAGGCTGGGACTAACCAAAGGCCTGGGGGTGGAACGTATGAGTAAATTGCTAAAACAATTTACTACGGCGGTCGATGCCCTGGAGCTGACCTTGGTCGACCCACAGGACAGCTGTGATGCGCGGATCATCAGTAAAGACCTATTGCTGCCCAGAGAAACCTTTGTAGCTATGTGGCAGGAAGACTATCAACTCGCCATGCCGGTCAACCATGCCTTGCGACTGAAAACTCACATTACCCTTAATGACTTAAAGGACATGGCCTTTATCCAGCGCAGCCCCTGTGAAGGGGGGGCTCTATTAGGCAAGGCTCTGCAAGATGCCCACATTAAACTTGATGTGCGCGCCCGGATCCAAACCATCGAATATGCCGAAGGATTGGTGCGCGCCGGCCTTGGCTGTGCGTTTATTCCAGTGTTAATGGATGGCCCCCAGCAACAGGATATAATTTTCCGCTCTGTGCAAGGGGTAAAACTCAGCCGTGATATTGGTCTGGCTTTCAGACAAAGCTCGAGTACAATCGACATACTTACCACGGTGGTGACTTTCAAATAAACGCCATTAATGGGCCATGTCGTTTGACAAGCAATGAGCATTGAAAAGGAATAACACCATGTCCCTGGATCACACTAAAACCCTGCTGCCCGGCATAGCAGTATCGGCGATTATTGGCTTGGCGGCCCTGTTTTTAAGTGAACACTACGGCGCACCTGCCATGTTATTTGCCCTATTACTGGGTATTGCCATGGCGTTTTTATATGAAGGCACCCAATGCCGAGCCGGGATCGCATTTACCGCCTGTCATATTCTGCGTATTGGCGTGGCATTGTTGGGTTTGCGCATCGCCTTTGGCGATCTTGCCGTCCTGGGCTGGAAAACCGCGCTGCTACTGGTGCTTGCTATAATCACTACTATTGGCTTTGGTATGTTGGTTGCCAGGGCATTTGGTCTGCAGAAACGTTTTGGCGTACTCACCGGTGGTGCCGTGGCTATTTGTGGCGCATCCGCTGCCATGGCTATTTCCGCAGTTTTGCCGGATGACAAAGACAAAGACCGGGATACCCTGCTGACCATTATTGGGGTGACATCTCTGTCGACCGTCGCCATGGTGCTGTACCCCATTATCGCCGATATGTTAAATCTCGACCCCACCAGCACCAGTGTCTTTTTAGGTGGCACCATTCATGATGTGGCTCAGGTCGTAGGGGCAGGCTATTCGGTGTCTGAACAAACGGGAGATTTAGCTACCCTAACCAAGCTCGTGCGAGTCGCCTTTTTAATGCCGGTCGTGGTGTGTATTTTACTGGTATTGCGTCTCAACCTTAAAAAGTCAGTGGATGCTAAAGCGCCGGGTATCCCCGGCTTCTTAATTGCCTTTGTGATATTGATGACAATAAATAGTGTGCTCGACCTACCCCAGGCTCTTAAGGGCGGTGCCACAGATATTTCCCGCTTTGCCTTAGTGATTTCCATTGCCGCCATCGGCATGAAGTCTAACCTGGCGCAGATGCTTACCGTGGGGATAAAACCCATACTGCTTCTGATAGTGGAGACCCTATGGATCGGCGGATTAATACTGCTTTGCCTGCCGTATTTATAATTCTGAAAAAGATGATACCAATCACCATAAGTAATTGCCGACTCAAAAAACGTCCAGCCGGCTTGCGTTATTGTCAGTTGATATTTTTATAGGGCTCGCTTTCAGCCATTTTTTAGAAGGGTCTCAAATTTTTCAATTGGGACCGGTTTGCTAAATAAATAACCTTGATACTGCAAGCATCCGTTATCCTGCAAAAATTGATGTTGCTCCGCGGTCTCCACCCCCTCAGCGATAACGTTTATACCCAGGCTGGCACCTAGGGCAATAATTGTGCGCACTATCGTTCTGTCACTGGGATCGATGGCAATATCCCGTACAAATGACTGATCTATTTTTAATTGCTCCAGTGGCAGCATTTTTAGATATTGCAAAGATGAATAGCCGGTACCAAAATCATCTAAAGACAAATGAATACCTATCTGGTTTAAGGCATTCATTTTGCCAATGATGTCGTCGATGTTATCCAGCAGCATGCTTTCTGTCAGCTCTAGTTTTAGCCGTGCGGGATTTGCGCCTTGGCGTTGTAAGGTATCCTGCACCTGCTGCACAAAATCAGTTTGCTGTAATTGCTTGGCACTCACATTGACTGCCAGCACGATATCCCTGGTGAGCGGGTTTTGGTCTTGCTGCCATGTCTTGAGTTGCACACAAACCTTATCCAGCACCCATTGCCCTATAGGCAGGATCAAACCTAAGCCTTCTGCCATCGAAATAAAGTGGGTGGGGGAAAGTAGGCCACGCTGGGGATGCTGCCACCTAATCAGGGCCTCGGCCCCCAAAGCTTCACCAGTTTGGTCCACTTGCATTTGATAGTGCATTTGAAATTGGGATTGTTTTATGGCTTCCCGTAGTTCATTTTCAAGTGCTACCCGGGCAATGATGGTTTTTTGCATCCCTTGGTCGAAAAAACACAGGGTATTGCGGCCTGTGGCCTTGGATTGATACATGGCAATATCTGCCTGTTTTAACAATTCATCTGCCGTCAGTTCATGGCCAATGAACAATGCAGCGCCGATGCTAGCGGTGTTATGGCAAATATGCGCGAGGAGTTGATAAGGCTGGTTGAGTGAGAGGCTTATTTTTGTCGCGATATCTTTAGTTTGCGCTGCCGCTTCAAGGGCATCTGCGCTCAGGTTGTCCAGTAACACAACAAACTCATCCCCCCCAAAACGAGCCACGGTATCACTTTCTCGCAGGCATACCGTTATGCGTTCTGCAACCTGGTGTAACAACAAATCACCCATATCATGACCCAGGGTATCATTAAGGTTTTTGAACTGATCCAGGTCGAGAAACAGTAGTGCGCCGCGCTGACCATTATGGGCACTGACAGCTAAGGCCTGATTGAGTCTGTCAATAAAAAGACGCCGATTAGGTAACTGGGTGAGTGGGTCAAAGAAAGCCAGCCGCTCGATTTCAGCAGAGGCGGCTTTACTCTTTGTAATATCGGTGAATGTTTTCACGTAATTGGTGACATTCCCCTTGGCATTTTTAACTGCAGTAATGTTGAGATATACTGGGTACACCTCGCCCTTTTTATGACGATTAAAGACTTCACCTTGCCAACTGCCGTCGCGGTTGACGCTATCCCACATGTTGGCGAAGAACGCTTTATCTTGCTTGTCTGAATTAAGAAAGTGAGGGGTCTGGCCGACAGCATCTTCTGCGCTATATCCAGTAATGTCAGTAAAGGCACGATTCACCCGAAGAATAACCTGGCTGAGATCCGTCACAATCATCCCTTCCTGGGATTCAAAAACGGTGGCGGCGATACTCAGCTCTTTATTAGCGGTAGCCAGCTCCGCTGCCCGCTGATCTTTCTCAGCATTTTGAAAGCTCAGCTCTTTATTGGCGATAGCCAGCTCGGCAGCCCGTTTGTCTTTCTCGGTATTTTGAAAGCTCAGCTCTTTATTGGCGATAGCCAGCTTGGCAGCGGTGGTGACTAGATCCGCAGCAAGTTTTCTGATGATAGATCGGAGATTATGTTTCCGTTTATCGTTTTTTTGAGCAGAGTTGGCTTTTTCATAAACAAGCTCTGCCTTGGGTGGTGTCTTGCTCATACTCGCCCCAGTGTCTACACGCAATTAATTAAGTTTATCCTTAGAGTCCTAAGACTCTAGACTCCAAAGGTCAAAAAGATCAGAGTGCCTAATGTCTTTATTTCTATGTGTCCACTTTTGCTCGAGAACGGATCCACTTTCTCAGCCATAATGACCAAGGTCGGGTAGGGATGACATCAGAGTCCTCCTAAGACAGGACAATATCGACACTTGCTTTGCGATCAATGTTTACCGTTATTTCTGTGGCGAACCCCTTATCTGTTTCATCTTATTCATTGGCCGTCAGGACCTCTCTTGCACTTTTCATCACTGTGTTTATAACCAAGTGACCTTAAATACAGTGCTCACTTGGGAATATATCAAACATCAATAAATTTCCATTTAACAATAATGTAGTTTCACAGGCTAATACTGACGTAAAGGCCGGTGATCATCACATTCATTGTTAAAAGCAAAGCAGCGGAAAATGGGAAACAATCAAGGGCTCCAGACCGCCCCAAGCATGCTTAAAAAAGTTATAAGCTCATCTTGGATGTTTTTTTAAGCATAGATCTATGTCCCAAGAATAGCCAGAACGGGTAAAATAATCGGTTTAAACCCTTTCTTTTTTTCCTGTACAGTCATTTTGCGGAGAGCTTAGTTTTTTGCTCTGCGAGGAAAAAACAAGCAAAAAAATTACCACTTTTGAAATGAGGATCACTAGACGATGTTTTGCCTTGAAGTCTTTGCTCAAGACGGCGGCGCCAAAAAGGGAGATAAAAAGATGGGTCACCTACATTTAGTTGATGGAGTAGATGAGGATTAGAGCCTCTGAGAAAATTGATTTTAGCAACTCGTCTCGCCTAATTGGATCATTAGCCGATTGGATAGGAAATAAGCTCCGCCCAGGGGATAAATGCCACTACCAGCTTGACGCAGACTCGTGCCGTTTAGTCGCTACTGAGCAATCCATGTCGGCCTTAATTATGCGTGACGTGAATGCCGCACCCTTAAAGATCATGCCCAGCAAGCTTAAAATTTTCTG
>JBLHIW010000137.1:0-8760 GCA_047618055.1 Paraglaciecola sp.
TTTAATGCTGATGTATCCCCTTATAATGATTATATTCGGGGTGGTTGCATTATTGAATAAAAGTATTGCGGCTAAATACTTTTTAGTTGGTAGTATATTTGCTGCCATCGGTAGCAGTATTACAGCCCTAGCGGTTTTAGGGGTGATTCCTTTCAATGTAATCACATACAGGGCTGTGGAAATTGGTATGTTAATTGATATCATTCTTTTAGCCTTAGCCTTAGCCGAATTATTTAGAGATATAAACAATAAAAAAATATTTGCCGAAAATATGGCATTAAAAGACCCGTTAACCTCGATTGGTAATCGACGTTCTGTTTATAATAAAGTAAATAATATTTGGATGGAAAATAACGAAAATAAAGAAAATATCGCTATAATTATGCTGGACATTGATAGATTTAAACTAATCAATGATACATACGGTCATTCATTTGGCGATGAAGTAATCATAAAGATTGCGGAAATAATTAAACAAAATGCGCGTTCAAAAGATATTTTTGCACGCTGGGGTGGAGAAGAATTCATAATGATTTTACCCAGTATTTTTGGGCTAGATACTAAAATATTTACTGAACGGATTTCTAAAATCATCGAAAACACATTATTTCACGTTGATGGTGAAATTGAAAAAATTACCGTCAGTTGTGGAATAGCCATACTAGATGATGAAAAAACAATTGATGAACTGATTAGCTCTGCTGATACACAATTGTATAACGCTAAAAAAAGAGGTCGTAATTGCGTTTGTTCAACAAACGATTTTAAGCCTCTTATGGCCATCTAAGCCTTCACCAGAGTACTATTGACGGAATTTCAACATTATTTCAGAGATCGTGGTGATGGCTTGAACGCGTTCTTTGCTGAGTATTACTTCGACACTCAAAGAAAAAATACTAAGACATACAAGTTAAATCTTTATACGCCTAAACATACTACTTTATTTATATGGAAGTAATAAATGGCTCTGAAGTGTAGAGCATGTTTAAAACTGTGCGGTGACGCAGCAAAATGTAGTAATTGACAGATGGGTGTCAGGTTGGGTTCAAGGTTTGTTCTGACTTCAATGTATAGTGATTTTTTACTATTATCGATGTCATCCAGCTTAGGTCTAATCAGCCCTGCTCCAGGGGCATAACAAAAGCGCTTTTCAAACTAAGGGGCGCAAGGGCGTATATTGCTTACTCTGCGGAAGTATTATTTTTAACCTCTACGTATTGTTAATTTTTCGGATGTGAATAATCAGTAGCGCCAGCAAATATTACGGAATTGCGCCGCACGGAAAAATAAACATCTGGGCGGATTGATATATATCCAAGTGACCTCAGGATGTCGGTTAAGAGATTAGGCAGGAAGTCAGGGCAAGGCACAATACGTAGGGAATGGCCTGCCCTTTTCAAGTATCCTAAGGCCGCAATGACTTTCTGTCTAAGCCCCCTTCGGGCGGGTTTCAAATCCCCAACTATTGGGTTATTTGTATGAGACATAGAACGAGTATGCCGTCACACCTTTGCCTTGTATTTGACGATTTGAACTCCCGCTGAATTCTGGATCTTGAGGTCACTTGGGTATAAAGATAGTATGGCTATGTCAAGGTGCCTAAAGCACCTAATCAAATCACACCACTTAAACTGACAGGTAACCATAGTAATGATCAAGACTCTGCTAAAAACATTTTTTATATTTGTCGGTATGTCGCTGCAAGTCTGTTTAGCCGGGCAATTATCACTCACCGATATTAAAAATTACCATCCCTTATCGGAGCAATTTGCTAGTGCGGGTATGCCTGATGCTGATAATTTACAGACGCTCAAAGATAATGGTTTTGAACATATCATCAACCTGATCCCCGGTGACTTCAGTGAGGAAAAAGATCAGCTGGCTTCACTACAGATGACCTTTGATCAGATAGCAGTAGACTGGAATAAGCCAAGCCTTGAAAATTTTGTAGCGTTTACGGTGTTAATGCAACAGTACCAGGGACACAAAGTGCTGGTGCATTGTCAAATGAACTACCGGGCGTCCGTATTTGCTTATTTGTATGAGGTAACAGTGCTGGGAATAGCTCAGCAAGTGGCAGAGAAAAAGATGCTTACAGTATGGCAACCCAACGAAACCTGGTCAGCATTTATTACTATGGTGCAGGGAAGCCCGTCAATATAACCAAAGGCTCGGGCACCGATTGCCCCGCTAGTTTTAAATTTACCGGCGCCCAGGGCATGCAGCTACACTGTTATCACTGGTTGCCGGAGTGTGACATAAAAGCTGTTATCCAGATCGCCCATGGGATGGCCGAACATGCTGCTCGCTATGCCCGTCTGGCACAACGCTTAAACGCTGAGGGTATTGCTGTCTATGCCCATGATCATCGGGGCCATGGACAATCAATACCACCGGGGCAGGAACCCGGACATATGGCTGACAGGGATGGCTGGAATAAGGCCGTTGATGATCTTGATCTACTGAATGGCGACATCACCAGACGTCATCCAGGCTCACCAATTATTCTGCTGGGCCATTCTATGGGCTCCTTCCTCACCCAATCTTATCTCAGTAAATATGGTGATAATATCGCCGCCGCAGCCTTATCTGCCAGCAACGGTCCGCCGGGAGCACTGGGCAAGATCGGCCAAGTTATTACCCGCCTTGAAAAATTGAGACTGGGAAGGAAAGGGCATAGCCCGGTTCTGGCCACAATGACCTTCAAGGCTTTTAACAAAGCATTTAAACCGAACCGCACCGGGTTTGACTGGCTAAGCCGTGATGATACCGAAGTGGATAAATATCTTGCTGATCCTCTTTGTGGATTTGAATGTTCGGTTGCCACCTGGATTGCCATGCTGGATGCCTTGACTGTCCTCGCATCGGATGAGGCGCTCGCTGCTATGGATAAAGCCTTACCCATTTACGTCATTAGCGGAACAGACGATCCCGTTGGCGAGAACAGTAAGGGAGTAAAACGTCTGCTGGGGACCTATCAAAAACATAGTTTCAAGAATATTACTGCAAAATTTTATACAGGAGCTCGCCACGAACTCTTTAACGAAACGAATCGTGATGAGGTAACAGACGACCTTATTGCATGGGTGAAAAGGACGCTGTTACTGTGAACTCGTGGCAAGCAGAGTTGGTCTTTTTTGCTTGTTTATATTAGGGCTCTTTGGGCTGAAGTTTCAGGGATGACAGGTATCAACCATAGGCTTAAAGCAAAATACTCTGCCATTGCCCAAGCAAAATCGGGAAAAAACTACTACCATAACTGCTTTTTCTAACTCAGGAACTCGCTTTTGATTTTTTCTAACAGGTTTTCAGCCGCTTTATTCGTCTTCAGCGCTTTGTTCGCCCTTAGCTCAACGGCAGCAGCAGATCTCGATCGGCAACAGGTCAAGCAGATTGTTGACTCCCTCGGCTCTTCTACTTTCGATGATTTTGGCGATTTTCTAGGGCAGCTAGCAGATTCATCCCTTAGTGATACTAGGAGCAAAGAGATCGTTCGTGCCTATGCTTCCGGTGAAGCTCTGAGTAATGAACAGAGCAACACGCTCTATCGCATGCTGGGGATCTATACCCGCCAGAAGTACGGCGAACAGGCCATTGACACATTGGGACAACTGGTAGCGATCCCAACGTCGCAAATTGAAGGTCTAGAGCAACACAAGAACCCCAACTTCCACAGGTTTGCCAACGTTCTGGCAGGCATAGCTAAAGGTTTTGATCTCACGTTCCGTAATGTTGATGAACGGGTGTATGAAATCACCCTGCCAGGTAGCAGCGAAGAATTAGTCGGCTTTCATGCCCATGGGGATGTCGTGCCGGTGAATCCTGACTTGTGGGTGCTGGCTGATGGAACTCGTCTTGATCCCTTTAAAGTCACCCGGATTGGTGGGCGCCTCTATGGACGCGGAACCGAAGATGATAAAAACGGTATCGTGGTCTCACTTTATGCAATGAAGGTGATCCAGGAAGAAGGCATTCCACTGCTAAGAAATCTCAGACTGCTAGTTGATACCACCGAAGAAACGTCATCGACGGCCATTCCTTATTACTTTCAACACAACCCGGTTCCCAACTACAATATTGCCCTTGATGGTTCGTATCCCTTAGTGATCGCCGAGAAGGGATATGGCACCGTCATAGCTGAATTTCCCGTGCGAAAAAGTAGCGGTGAAGGGGCTGAGATCCTCAGTATCTCCGGGGGGCTGGCAACTAACCAGATCCCCTCGGCATCCGTCGTGCATCTTCGAAGTAATCAACCTGAGCAACTGCTTGCTCAATTAAACGCCTATGGTGCACGCTACAGGGCCGCTAACGGCAACAATTTCACTATAGAGGCCCTTGTTCGGGACAATGGTGTAGTATTAACCCTGGTCGGTATTTCAGCCCATTCTTCAGAGCCTGAAACGGGGATCAATCCCGTATCCCGCATGCTGGATTTTCTGCATACCTTGCACGGCAAAGACATCTTACAGAGCAATCACATAAGTGATGCTGCCCACTATGCTGCGGTGAACTGGGGCCTGGACTATCTTGGACAAAGCCTGGATATCGCCTATGCCGATGAATTTATGGGGCCGCTAACTACGGCGCTGACATTTATCAGCCTCGATGAGAAACGCATGCGATTGGCGGTAAACCTTCGCTTACCCGTGGGTAAAGAGCCAGAAAAACTGATCGCTGATATCACTCAAAAGCTCAATGATTGGGTCGGTACATCGGCTATCGATGTGTCTTTCGACTACCGGGTTGGCGCGCCAATGTATCGCAATCCACAAGGTCCCTGGGTTAATGCCCTACTGGACATCGCGAGCCAAAATTTGGATATGCCCCGGGAGTTTGGCTCATCAGCGGGGGGGACGTCGGTGCATAATCTGCCCAATGGCGTGCAGTTTGGCCTGGCGATGCCTAACCTTAAGTATACCGGCCATAATGCCAACGAATTTAAGACCGTCGAGCAGTTCCTGCTGGATTTGCAGATAGTGACTGAAGCTTTTGCCCGAATAGGCCGTATGCCAGCGTTGTGAATTAAGCCAAATCTTCAAAAAGGACTGCCCGGCATCTCACCGGGTGCCCTTAATTTTCAATATAGACCCGCCCCCCCTAAGCTTAGGGCTGTTGACTGCAATCACTTAGGTATAAGCTCATGGGGCTGAGTGCCTTTGTTGCCCCAGGACAAGCCTATTGGCATTGGGGATAAGTCCTATAGAAACCCGTGCATCTTTGCTAAACTGCGCGGCTATTTATTTGTGAGTCATCTAATTCATGCACATTACTCTGGCACCTATGGAAGGGGTTGTGGATCACCTTATGCGGGATATGTTGACCCAAATCGGCGGTTTCGATTTGTGTGTGACGGAATTTTTACGGATCGTCGATCAACTGATGCCTGAGCGGGTATTTTACCGCCTGTGTCCTGAACTGAAAACCCAGGGCCTTACGGCCGCAGGCACCCCGGTGAAAGTGCAGCTCCTTGGACAAGATGGCAATTGGCTGGCGGAAAATGCGGTGAGAGCCACAGAATTGGGCTCTCATGGTGTCGATCTTAACTTTGGTTGTCCGGCTAAAACTGTCAATAAAAGCCGGGGCGGGGCGGTGTTGTTGCGTGAGCCACAAACTCTGTATGACATTGTCTCGGCGGTACGTAAAGCCGTACCTAATGAGCATTCAGTCAGTGCAAAAATGCGTTTGGGCTTTGACGATACCAGCCTGGCTATTGAAAACGCCCAGGCGATTGCCGAAGCGGGAGCAGATTTACTGGTGATCCACGCTCGTACCAAAGTAGATGGGTATAAGCCGCCAGCCTACTGGGATTGGATCGCCAGAATAAAACAGGTAGTGGATATCCCTATTGTGGCTAATGGTGAGATTTGGAGCAAGCAAGATGCCAAAGACTGCCAGCTTCAATCTGACTGTGAAAATATCATGTTGGGCCGGGGGGCTTTGGCCATGCCTAACCTGGCTCAGGTGGTTAAAAACAGTCATCAGCGTATGCCCTGGCAAGGGGTTAAAGCCTTACTCATTCAGTATTCTGGCTATGAACTGTATGGTGAAAAGGGTAAATATTATCCAAATCGGCTGAAACAGTGGCTGGGTTATCTTAAGCGGGAATATGCGGAGGCCGATGAGTTATTTATGCGTATTCGCACCCTAAAAGACTGTGATGAATTATTGCTGCAAATCCGTGTTTAACCGTCTTTTAATTAAACTCATGAGTCCTTGCCTATGGATGACAAAATCGATGATGCCTGTTAGCCTTACTATTCTCAGATAGATAAAAATAAACGTGGAAACAATGAGCAGAGTAACAGCTATGCACTTATTACTGACCTTGGTGGTAAGTTTGCCCTTGATCACAGCTTGCAGTGACAATTCACCAGAAAGTGAAAGCGTCGCGACAACAATCAACAATAATCCATTTCCAAGCTCTTATCGGGCAATAGCCAGTAAACCAACGCTCATCACCAATGTGACCATACTCGATGGTCTTGGCGGCCGGATCGAGAATGGTTCGCTGTTGATGAAAGAGGGTAAAATTGTGGCCCTTGGCGATGATATCACCGTGGGGGATGATGCCCTTCAGGTAGATGGCAAAGGTAAGTGGCTTACGCCGGGTATCATCGATGTGCATAGTCATCTAGGGGTGTATCCCTCGCCGGAGGGGACTGCCCACAGCGATGGCAATGAAATGACCAAGCCGGTGACAGCACAAGTGTGGGCCGAACATTCAATTTGGCCTCAGGATCCGGGCTTTCAGCGGGCATTGGCCGGCGGCGTCACGGTGATGCAAATTCTACCGGGCTCGGCAAATTTAGTCGGTGGGCGGGGGGTTACGGTTAAAAACTTACCCGGCTCAGTGGTGCAGGATATGAAATTTCCTGACGCGCCCTATGGCCTGAAAATGGCCTGTGGCGAAAACCCCAAACGGGTATATGGGTCTAAAGGCGGGCCTTCTACCCGCATGGGTAATGTGGCAGGCTATCGTCAAGCCTGGGCCGATGCTCAGGACTATCAGCGTAAATGGGACAAATATTACCGGGATCATAAGGCGAACAGTAAAACGGTCAAAGAGCCCAAACGTGATCTTAAACTCGAAACCCTGGCATTGGTCTTAAAGGGCGAGATATTAGTGCATATGCATTGTTATCGGGCTGACGACATGGGCACCATGCTCGATGTGATGAAGGAGTTTGGTTATAAAATATCTGCTTTTCACCATGCGGTTGAGTCCTACAAAATTGCCGACAAACTCGCTGAAAATGGAGTGTGCTCGGCAATGTGGGCTGATTGGTGGGGCTTCAAATTAGAAGCCTACGACGGGATCCAGGAAAACATTCCCATGGTGCATGCGGCTAAGGCCTGTGCGATTGTGCATTCGGATAGTGATCTGGGCATTCAACGGCTTAATCAAGAAGCGGCGAAGGCCTGGGCCAATGGTCGCCGTGCCGGACTGGATATAAGCCAGGCCGAAGCATGGCAATGGCTATCTGCCAATCCGGCAAAGTCCCTGGGAATATTCGAACAAACCGGCTCCCTGGAGAAAGGCAAAAATGCCGATGTCGTGTTGTGGAGCGCCGATCCTTTTTCTAGCTATGCTCAGGCTGAGCATGTCTACCTGGATGGTGCCTTAGTGTATGACCGAAACAACCCTGCGAGTTGGCCGGTAAGTGATTTTGAACTGGGACAACCCGGTGAAGGGGACAGAAAATGAAAAAACTAATAGGCTTTTTATCCACCTGTCTTTTATGTACCGCTGTGCATGCTGAAAATTATGCCATTGTGGGGGCAACCGTCCATACTATGGGGACTCAGGGCACGGTCAAAAATGGCACGGTGTTGATTAAGGATGGCAAGATCCAGCGGGTGATAGCAGGTGAGCCGGTGCTTGACGGTTATCAGGTGATCGATGCTAAAGGTAAGGTGCTTACGCCAGGTTTGATCGGAGCACAAACATCATTGGGATTAGTTGACGTTGGCTTTTCAGCCGGCACGGTAGACAGTAATGCCAAGATCACAGGTATATCTAGCACTGGGGCGGCGATGGATGTTTCTTATGCCATTAACCCCGACTCCTCGCTCATCGCTATTTCTCGTATTGAGGGAATTACTTCTGCCGCGACCTCAATTCAACGAAATGGCCAATTGTTTAATGGTCAGGGGGCCTTTATTACCCTGGGCGAACCAGGGGATCCCCTGTTAAAAGCAGCTGCCTTTGTTTCGACCAGCGTCAGTAATAATGCTGTGGATAATGTTGGTGGCTCCCGTAGCGTACTGTGGGTCACCCTGGAACAAGGGATTAACGAGGCGGAGTTTGCCCTGGGCAAAAGCTTGACGCCCATGCAACAATGGTATGGCCAGCTAAGTAAAGCGGATATAAAAGCCCTGCTGCCGGTTATTAGAGGGGATATTCCTTTGCTGATAGAAGCCAGGCGTGCCGCTGATATTCGACAGGTGATCGCCTTTAAAAAACGCCATCCCAAGCTGGATATTGTGCTCGTTCACGCTACCGAAGGGTGGCGGGTGGCTAAGGATTTGGCTGCCAGTAATATTCCAGTGATCCTGAATCCTGAGTCAAATTTACCTTATGCCTTCGATCAATTGGCTGCAACCTTAGCCAATGCGGGCCGTCTTGATGACGCAGGTGTCAATGTGTCAATTGGCATTGAAACCCATAACATTCGTCTGGCTAAGCAACATGCAGCTAATGCCGTAGCGAACGGATTACCCTGGGTACAGGGTCTGGCCGCCCTAACGATTAATCCGGCC
>JBLHIW010000138.1:0-8653 GCA_047618055.1 Paraglaciecola sp.
GGAAGCCAGGATCAGCCGTCTGCATAACGAATTACATGAAGATCAGCTGCTTGGTGACATTCACCGGGCGATCAGTCTGGCCGTGCTGGAATGCCATTACATTAAACATCAGTGTTTTATTTCGCCGGACTTCATTCTTAATAACATTCATAGAATCAACCATATCCCTGGCACCCTTGTACACGGCAGATACGATTGTGTATGTAAAATCCAGGGGGCATTTGCCCTCAGTGAACTTTGGCAAAACAGCCAACTGACCATTGTGCCTGAGTCTGGACATAGTGCCGGGGAACCGAAAATAACCGCCGCTTTGTGTTTGGCGACTAATGCCATGGCCATATTTTTGGAGGAACAGCGGTGATAGGCCTAATTCAAAGAGTCAAACACGCCAGTGTGATGATCAACTCGACTAGGGTGGCTGAAATTGCACAAGGTATTTTGTTATTTATCGCTGTTGAAAAAAATGACAATGAAGGAAAAGCTCAGAAGTTATGTGAAAAAGTACTCAACTACCGCATCTTTGCCGATGACGACGGTAAAATGAACCTAAACCTAAAACAGGTCGGTGGCGAGTTATTGGTGGTTTCCCAATTTACCCTGGCCGCCGAGACTAAAAAAGGTAATCGGCCTGGTTTTTCAGCTGCCGCTTCCCCCCTACTGGGCCGTGATATGTATGACTATTTTTTGAACCTAGCCAAACAATATGAAGTGCCCATTAAATGTGGTGAATATGGAGCTGATATGCAGGTTTCTCTGGTTAATAATGGCCCTGTCACATTTCTGTTAAAAGTATAATTTGCCGCCACAAGAAGATTACTATTTAATAGTTGATCGCTTATGACGAAGAGGCCAATCCAGCAATGAATAAAATTGACACTCCAAACACTGAGGAAGAGTTTGCCCAATATTTTGCCTTTCGCTGGAAAATGCTCCGTAAACCCTGGGATTATCCACCTGGTTCGGAAAAAGACGAATACGAGCAGGTAGGTGAACACCGGATGATACGTAGTCCTCATGGCGAGGTGATCGCGGTTGGCAGAGTTCATATGAACACCGCGGAAGAAGCACAAATTAGACATGTTGCCGTGGAAAAGACGTTTCAGGGAAAGGGTCTGGCAAAGATGATCATAGCGGCACTGGAGTCCGTAGCACGATCAGAAGGAGCCGTCAGGATGGTTACCAATAGCCGTAAGCTTTCTGTTCCGTTTTTTGCCAGCTGTGGTTTCGAGGTTGTCAAAGAGGCCAGCAACGAATTGGGTAGCCTAAAGCGTCAACAAATGGTCAAGTCCTTATTAGAGCTTGATTCCTTCATTTTGCATCCTACATGGTGTGAGCAGTTGCAATCAACCTGGCATGAGACCATCCCTATCAGTGAACAAATGGGGATTAAATTACATCAATATACCGGGAAAACCCTGGAAAGCCGGGCTTCACTCAACAAAAATATCAACCTACACGGCAGTATGTTTGCCGGCAGTATATTTTCATTAGCCACCCTTACTGGCTGGGGAATGATTTACCTGCAATTAAAAGAGAAAAAACTCAAAGGCGAGATTGTATTGGGTGATGGCAATATTCGCTATTATAAGCCGATCACCATACAGCCCAGAGCCTTATGTCATATTGAGTCTTTAAGTGGAAAATTCGATTTAATTAAGAAAAATAAAAAATGTCATATCAAATTGCAGGTGGTGATTATGGATGGAGATAATGTAGTCGGAGAGTTTTCCGGTGTATATTGGATATTACCACCTGAAAAAAAATCTGACATGACTAAATAGATCAAATAACAGCCAATAAAAAAGCGCGGAAGTCGCGCTTTTTTAACAATCAATACCCAAACCATTTGCGTTGCAGCCAAGAGGAAAAGGAACTCAAGCCTATGAGCTCAGGCGTACTAAGCGATTGGTGGTGATAACACTTCAGCTTCAAGGGAGATGGATATCCCCTTAAACCATCGCGTTTTGCAGCTTCTTCATAGCATTTTTTTCAATTTGACGCACTCGCTCAGCAGATACCTCATACTTATTGGCTAAATCCTGCAAAGTGGTTTTATCGTCAGACAACCAGCGAGTTTGAATAATGTGCTGGCTACGCTCATCCAGAGTCTTAATTGCAGAATATAATCGCTCAGACGCCATTTTATCCCAATCAGCGTTAGCGACCTCATTTTCAACATCTACGCTTTTATCTTCTAAAAATTGTACCGGTGCAAAACTACTGCTGTCGTCATCATCAGCGGACAAGTCAAATGCCTGATCCTGGCTGCTCATACGCGCTTCCATTTGTAGTACTTCTTTGGTACTCACTCCCAGCTCTTCAGCAACTTTCTGCACTTCAGCGTGAGTAAACCAACCTAAGCGCTTTTTATTTTTACGTAAATTAAAAAATAATTTACGTTGAGCTTTGGTCGTGGCCACTTTTACAATTCGCCAGTTACGCAAAACAAATTCATGAATTTCGGCTTTTATCCAATGCACAGCAAACGAAACCAGCCTGACACCAAACGTAGGGTCAAAGCGCTTAACTGCCTTCATAAGACCGATATTGCCTTCTTGGATAAGAT
Organism: Paraglaciecola sp.; assembly: GCA_047618055.1. Lineage (GTDB taxonomy): Bacteria > Pseudomonadota > Gammaproteobacteria > Enterobacterales > Alteromonadaceae > Paraglaciecola. The sequence continues at coordinate 2,567 of JBLHIW010000138.1, forward strand.
CTGCCTGGGGTAGGCCATAGCCTGAATAAGATTTGGCGATATGCACCACAAAACGTAAATGAGACATGATCAGCTTTCTAGCCGCCTGCAAATCATCATTCTCAAGTAGCTGTTTGGAAAGTTCGCGCTCGTCTTCGGCACTTAGCATATTAATACCACTTACAGCTTGAATGTAAGTTTCAATGCTACCCGTCTGAGGGACGGTCAATGTTAATGCGCGCAAGTCTGTAGTCATAGTTACCTCGTATACTTTACGGCCGCACACACTAGCAAAAATACTTACTAATGGCGAACAATATTGCTTTTAATGTCAGGAAACAGGCTGTTGAATTGTAAGAAAATTCACACTTATTGAGACGAATAGTGGACCCAATAATTAAAAAATCAAGATGTATGGTATAAATTATTGATCTTACTCAAGAAAAATTAATAATTTATACCTGTCACCCATACAATCATAACCTACTGTGAAGTTGAAGAACTTAATTGTTTAGCTCCGAAGTTAGCTGCGGAGATAATGTGGACACTTTTCAAGCCCTTAATGTTCAAAATAGATACTCAATATGCCCGATTTTTAGTCAACACAGCGAAGATAAGCACTTATCCTGCTTATTAAGAGTTCAGGGGGGCGCTATAGGTACAGGGTGATATTGCCCCAGGTAACTCGCCAGGCTTTACGGGATGCAGGTCCAAACCTTCAGCGATGACGCACCGACGACTGGCCTGGCGAGCCTACTTTTTCTACTGGCGCTCTTTTAGAGCAAGCCATTAGCTCAAGAGGTACGATTCACAGATTACAACAAGTGAAAAAACGCGTTCAATAACTATCATTGTCGAAAAAATATCCATCTGACTAGCTTTCTTGACCCTTGTTAAGTTAAAGTAATGTGCTAGAAAATGTTAAAAAGGTAGTGCATGGAAGCTTATGAGAAAGTGCAATTTAGTCCCTTATTACCTTGTAAACGAACAGTTAAACTAAATTTTAAAGGCCAATTATGTTTGCTTTCATTGCGCGTCAACCCATATTAGATCGTGAAAAAAAGGTGTTCGCCTATGAATTACTGTTTCGCGATGGAAAAACCAATTGTTATCCTGACGTAGTCCGTGATGAAGTAACGTCTAAATTAATCGCCAAGAATCACTTAACACTTGGTCTTGATGAAATTTCCTGCAACAAAAAAACCTTTATTAACTTTCAATCTGAAACCCTATTCAACGGTTTCCCCTCATCACTGGATCCAGAAAATGTAGTCATTGAGTTGGTCGAAGGTACGTTTAGCCACGACGATTTGCTAGGAATATGCAAACAGGTCAAAAAACTGGGTTATAAGCTCGCATTGGAAGACTACCGGCTAGATCCAAAATCGAAGGCCTTTCTACCGTATGTCGATATAGTGAAAGTGAATACCTTGCGTAGCAACTGCGATACTATCGCACAAAGTGTACATCGTTATCTCGATGCAAACGTACAGCTCATTGCAGAAAAAGTTGAAACTCAACAAGATTTTGCTAATTATCGGGATATGGGTTTTGATTATTTTCAGGGCTATTTCTTCGCTCGTCCAGAATCTGTCACAAAAAAGAACCTCCCCACCTCCAAACTCACTCTTTTAGACTTGATGGGAGTCAGCTCAAGTGCCTCGTTCGATGTGGATGACATTAATACTGTCATCGAGCGTGATGTAGGTTTGTCTTACATGTTGCTAAGGTTTATCAATAATCCGACGATCAACAAACGTTATAAAATCACCTCCCTAAAACATGCGCTTAATTATATGGGTGAGGTGGAAATCAAGAAATTTATTGCTCTACTGGCTCTGGCGAATTTAAGTGATAACAAACCGATTGAATTACTACATTTATCAATGGTAAGAGCGAAATTTTGTGACCTGGTCGCGACTGAAAAAGGGATTGGTAACAATCCTCCAACTGGATTTTTAGTCGGTTTATTTTCCTTGTTAGATGCCTTGCTGGATCAGGATATGCGATCCCTGTTAGATCAAATGCCGCTAGTAGATGATGTTAAAGGCGCCTTGTTGGGTGAGCAAAATAACCTATCATTATACTTAGTTTTGGTAAGAGCATTTGAAAGTGGCAGCTGGCTAAAAGTGATCCGCATCGCAGGTACTCTGGAAGTAGATCAAAAACGCCTGCATAGTTTATTTAATGAAGCCATAGTGTGGGGAAATAGTGTTTGTAAATCCGTATCACCCTATTTTCCAGAGAAAATAGCTTAAAAAGTAATATTGCCACCCTCCTGGTTTCCCATTTAACCCCAGTGTCAGATGCCTAAATCCCATGACGAATCAATTTACCAAAGACTACATTGTTGTGGCGCAGAATGCCTCCGGCCGCAATATGAATGTGCCCTTGTATCGCTTTAAAGGTAAGCGACCTGGGCCCAAGGTGTATATTCAAAGCTCTATTCACGGGGCAGAAGTACAAGGGAACGTCGTCATTTACCATCTTATTCAGTGGCTAAAGAACATTCCTTTGTGTGGAGAACTAATTTTGGTTCCCAACTGCAACCCGGTTGGCACCAATATTAAGGCCGGAGAATATACCTTGGGACGTTTCGACCCCGTCAACGGCACTAACTGGAACAGAGGTTATTTTTACGATGAAACGCTGGTCAGAAATTTTGCCACGACCGTCAAAAACGATGAGTCTATTAGCGCAATTAAGGCCCGTTTTCGTTTGCAAATCAAACAACGTCTGCAAGATAAATTAGATGAAACCTGGGGGATCGGCCTTGCCCAACGCTTAAACCTAAAACTGCAGCAGCTTGCCTTTGACGCAGACTATGTGCTTGACCTGCACAATGGCCCCGTCTCAACCAGGCATATTTATGTACCTGAGTATGCCCAAGCGTCAGCGAGCTTATTCAATATCCCCCATGTGATTTTCATGCCTAACACGTTTGCCGGAGCCCTTGATGAAGCGACCTTTTGTCCCTGGTGGACACTGCAACAACTGGTGGGCGCTCAACGGAGTGAGCAAATAAATTTTCAGGTCGAAGCCTTTACCCTGGAAATGGGTAGCCAGGAAGTGATCAACTTTGATGAAGGAAAATACGATGCGAACAGTATTTTAGCCTACCTTAATGCCAAAGGTTGCCTGCAAAGTTCGGCCATTCAAGCAGAGAATATGCAACGTTTAGCAGTGACCCTTGATAACTATAAAATCTTATACAGCCAACAAGGAGGCATGGTTGAGTACATCGCCAGACCTGGGGATAGGATCAAAAAGGGCCAGATACTGGCTAAGGTACTCAATGTTGATGAGCTAGAAAACCCCAGAGCCACGCAAGACATTATTGCACCTTGTGAGCTTATCCCAATTTTACACTTCCCATCAGCCTCTATATTAAGCGGCACACAACTGTATAAGTGCTTTACCCACTATTTTGAATTATAAGTTGGCGGCAATGTTATTTTTTCAGCAGTCACCTCGGTGTGCCCGGCTAAAAATCAAAAAAAATTCACCACACAGAGCGCTTCGCTCACAGAGAAAAGATTATTAGGTGGTTAATACCCTGAAATTTTTAGGTTTTATAACAATCTATTGCCCTTCCTCTGTGCTCTCGGTGTCCTCGGTGTCCTCGGTGGTTCAAGTCTGTTTGTTTTGTTGCCAATTAACAGCCATTCACCACAGAGTTCACAGAGCGCTGCGCTCACAGAGAAAAAATTATTAGGTGGCTAAGGCACTGAAATTTGAGGCTTTATAAAAATAAATTTCCCTTCCTCTGTGCTCTCGGTGTCCTCGGTGGTGAAAATAAAAAGCAGTTCTCGCCGAGGCCGCTGAGGTCACTGAGGTCACTGAGGTCACTGAAGTAAGTGACAGCAAAATGCAGCGTGATAGTTTGAGTCATTATTAAGCGGCAAATGCTTTACCCGTTAATCGTCCTCCGGGATCAGAGACTGGGCAAACTTTTACTGCTTTGATGTTCATATACCAGGGCCGTTTCAACGTGGCTGACTTCTGCTCTGGCAGTAATGGCATTAAATACAAAATCTCTTAGGTGCCCCGAGTCAGTCACCGTGACATGGACTAAAAAATCAATATCTCCTCCCATATGATACAGGCTAATGACTTCAGGTAAGGGCAATAACGCTTGTTGAAATATGTCTACGGTGGCGCGATTGTGATCCGATAAACGAACAGAAATCATCGCCTGAATATGCCCGCCGAGTGCCTTAAGATCCACGTTTAATTGCGAGCCAAGGATCACTGCGTCTGCTTGCAAACGCTTGATACGTTCCAGGCACGAGGAAGGTGCTAAGCCTACTTGCTGGGCAATATCCTTATTGCTCAAACGGGCATCTTGATAGAGCAAAGCCATGATGGTCAAATCTGTATTATCCAAACAACGGCTTACCCCACTCATACACTACCTGGACAACAGGTGCCTAAAACCGCAGCTTTACTTGCGCCGGTCACACTTGGAATATTGCCGCTAATTTGATTAATGTGGGCGTAGGCTAACCAGGCAAATGCCATGGCTTCAACCGCATCAGTCCCGATACCTAATGTATCGGTGTAAAAAAGCTCACACTCATGAAGGTCACCTTTCAGGCACTCCATCAAAAACGCATTTTGTGCACCACCACCACACACGTAAACTTGCTCAACATCATCAAACTTATGGATTTGTTGGGCAATACTGACACTGGTGAGGGCAACTAAGGTTGCCTGTACCTTCTGAGGATCTATTTTAGCTCCAGACATGGCAAGCTGCCGCTCAAGCCAGGCTAAATCAAACAACTCTCGTCCTGTGCTCTTAGGTGGGTTCAGCTGAAAATAAGGATCCGAGTATAAGGTGCGTAACAATTGGGGATCGGCTGTACTTTGCGCCGCCCATTCACCATTAACATCGTAAGTTTTACCCGTATGTTTTTTACACCAGGCATCAAGCAAGGTGTTACCGGGGCCGGTATCGTAGCCTAATATGGGTTTATGCTTATCTTTCGGTAAATAGGTAATATTGGCGATCCCCCCAATATTAACCACCACCCTGGACTGCTTATCACTGCCAAACACCGCCTGATGAAATGCAGGAACCAAGGGGGCTCCCTGACCACCCAGGGCAATATCTTTACGGCGAAAATCAGCAATCACATCGATGCTGGTGAGGGCTGAAATACTATTAGGATCACCTATTTGCAGACTAAAGGCATGTTCACCCTCAGGCATGTGCCTGACGGTTTGCCCATGGGAACCAATCGCCCTTATTTGCTCTGGCCTCATGTCATTACTGACTAATAAGCTGATAGTCGCCTGGGAAAACGCCTGGGCAACAGCCCGATCAGCCTGCCCCAACAAAGTAATCTCGTTTTCACTTGGTGCACATAAACGATGCAACTCATCTAACAACTTTGGCGTGTAAGGGAATGTCTGGCAATCAATCAAACGGGGATGTAAACCGGAAAAATCAACCAAGGCTGCATCAATTCCATCCATGCTAGTACCTGACATCAATCCTATATATAGCTCTGACATATGGCTTATTTAGGTCTCTACCTGACGGCGGTTAATGGTTCATTGCCAGCATGATGCGCTTGCTGTTATTCAACTGCTGCAACCGTTGCTGAGCAACAAGAGCAAAGGCACTGGCTTCTTTTTTAGCTATCGGCTCGGCCTTAGGCAAACTGACGGTGCGCGGATTACGATGCACACCGTTGACTAAAAACTCGTAATGCAAATGAGGGCCGGAGGCTAAGCCAGTTGAGCCCACCGTACCTATCACCTGGCCTTGTTTGACCTGTTGCCCTCTTTTCACTTTACGTTTGGTGAAATGCAGGTACTTGGTGACATATTTCTCACCATGTTGAATAAACACATGGTGTCCGTTGTATTTATCATAACTGGCCCGAATCACCTTTCCATCCCCGGCAGCCATAACGGGTGTGCCACGGTTGGCCGCATAATCCACTCCTCGGTGGGCCTTCCAGCGTTTCTGCACAGGATGAAAACGCTTCTTCTTAAAACTTGAGCTAATATATTTAAAGCTCACTGGCGCACGTAAAAAACTTTTTCGCATACTGCGCCCTTCCGGCGTATAGAAATTACCATCCTGGTAGCGTATCG
>JBLHIW010000139.1:0-8544 GCA_047618055.1 Paraglaciecola sp.
TCCTCTTTGAGCAAGGTAGGGAGCTGTTTTTTCAACGCACAACAATGGCCAGAGGCGAAATACTGGCTTGAGCAAGTCGATTTCGCAAAACCAGTAGAGCCCTTCGTTTACCCTGCGCTGGCACAGATCAGCATTGAGGAAAAACAGTATTTAAGGGCAAAGACATGGATGGAAAAGTTTGAATCAACAAAGACTACCCTCGACGCTAAAACATTGTGGACCGCTTTTGAAGTCTACCGTGCCTTGCAGAAGCCGGATAGGGCACTTGGTATGGCCCAACATTTGCGTTCGCAGTTTCCAAATAGCGCCTATGGGCGAAAACACCTTAGACTGGTGAAGTCTGGCCAGATAGAGCCGCTTGAGCCAATGGCCCGTGCAAAAGCAGTGCAAAAAACATCTACACCGGCCTTTCATTTAATCAAACGTGGCGAAACCCTTTTTCAACTATCTAAACAGTATGATCTTACCCTGGCTGATTTATTGTTATGGAATCCAGATTTAGTCATTGAGGACATCTCCGTCGGCACGCAGATACGCATATCGCCCCCCAATTAAAGACCTTGTATTTTTCTGTGGGCTTAGGTGAAATTAAATATTTTTCTGCTGCGTCCGCAAACCTTGATATTGCTAAGCCCACTGCAAATATGTTTTTTGTGTTGTTTTTAACTCGCCTGCAGCAGACATTACGAGTTATCTCTGCCGCTTTTTAAATGCTTCCGTTTTTAGTTTAATAAACTCGCAGAAATATTGCTCATCTCCTTGGGCAATAAGTGGTTATGTAGGGTGAAGATTTTACGTCTTTGCAAATTAAGTCGCTCCACCACATCACCATGGTGAGCGCGAAATAAGCGTTCATACTCACCATTTTGCATCAGGCGGATTAATCCGCCTTCAATACGCCTTGCCAGCACGGGTTTGTCTGGATGCACATAAAAAACTAAGGGAAAGGGATAATAGATCATCATCGATGATTCAATACACATGTTCTGCAAGAGGCCAACGGGCCGCGTAAAAACGTCTTCAATTTCATTGGCTCCAAGGGCAATGAAGTCAAACTCTTTGTTTTGCAGGCGGATAAAAATATCATCCAACGTGCCCCGCTCCACCACCTTAAATTGATTTTGTCGAAACAGCTCTGCATCCGCCCAGGTAGCGGGAATACCAATGGACAAGGCTTGCAAGTCCTTAAGTTCTTGCAATGATTGAAACATCGGCAACGCTTCGTTTCTGACAATCAGCAATCGGTGTCCCAGCAAGCCTTTTGCCAGCGGCTGCTTAATGACAATCTTTTGCTTGTCTGTGAATTTCACATTGCCGGCGACCGTGACCAGCACATCACAGCCTGACTCAAATATATTGCCTTCGTCTTGGGGCTTTGGGTAATCCAGATTGTTAACTGATAAGGAGTACGGCCCCTGTTTATCCTGGGTAACCTTTAAACAGGCATCAAGCAAGGCCAGTTCATAATCTTGCCTTGCCCTGGTTTTATTGCCGTTCCAAAAACGCACGGTTTCCATATTAATTCCCATTTCACTCACTCAAATTATTGAGCACGCGCTACATGCTCGGACAACCGCTGTGAAATCTAAACTCCGGGTCATCAGCCTGAATAAGCTGAGCTTCCACTTCAGCAAAATATTTGACCCTGGGCGCAATATCCTCAGTGGCAATATTTTGAGCCAAAGATAAATAATCCTGATAATGCCTGGCCTCGCTGCGCAGTAAAGACAGATAGAATTTATTCAGTTCATCGTCCAGGTAGGGAGCGAGTTTGGCAAAACGCTCGCAGGAGCGGGCTTCGATATAGGCCGCGCAAATCAATTTGTCTATCAGGGCCGCGGGCTCATGAGTACGCACGTGTTTCATCATGCCCTTAGCATAACGCCCGGCCCTGACATTTTTGTATTCGATACCCCGGGCCGTCATAATATCCAGAACCTGCTGAAAATGATGCAGCTCTTCTTTTATCAGCAAGACCATTTTATCCACCAGCTCAGCACCAAAGCTGACATCTTCACGGGCAACAATATTCTTACCCAAACCACTGTGTTTGCCGTTAAAACTGCCTTCGAAGTCCCGGCGATAGACAAAGTCCTCATAGGGCTTGAGCCATGCCAGCAGAGCTGCGGCATTGTCTTTATCGACCGCATACTTGCGGATCAGAAACATCGCCGTCTGGGCCGCTTTGAGTTCACAATTACAGTGATCAATCAGCAACTCTGAAAGATTTTCTGGCTTAACCGCTTCGTCTATCCAGCTTTGTGGGCTTGGGCATTGCAAAAAGGCGTTTATTGGAGAAAGTAACTCGGAAATATTCAAGCACGTACCCTGTTTGAGTTTAAAAGTTTTAGAGATGAAGACTAGGCAACATTCGCGCGTGTAGCATTCTTATAATCGCTACACCGTAGTCGGTCGTTTTAAAATAGATTAGGTGCTTGCCTTGGCGATAAAATTTATAAGCTACCCGGAGATGGTCACAAGATATCCCGTGAGATGATGAAACTGCCAAACCTTCAAAAACTGAAACCAGTTCATCAATGTAATCATTAGCTTGACTGATACCCGAATATTTATAAGCGTATTCCCAAATAGCTTTCATATCCTGCTCAGCCATAGGAGCAAGACGATAACTAGGCATGCTTATTCACCATTCTTTGTTTAAAATTACCTACATCGAATGATTGGGGTTTTCCGCTTACTTCACCTTCAATTAACGTCTTTCTTATGGCGTCATCATGGCTATTTTGTTCCTGATCTTTGCGTAAAAGAGCACGGATATATTCGCTGTCGTTGGTATAACGGCCAGCAACTATTTGGGATTTTATCCACTCATCTTGTTGGTCAGTCACAGTGATCGTTTTACGGGTTGTTGACATGACACCTCCCCAAAAGATATGAAATAATCATACTATTGATGAGATTATAGTTCTTTTCAGGTGTTATACCAGCGGAATTGTGAGTACGAAATAGGATCCGTTTTTGACCTTTAATCCATCGTTTATTCTCACCGCAGTGATAACCAGTGCACACGCTCTGAATGACAAAAAGTAGTTACACACTAGACTATCAGTCTGCTGGCTTTGCGACCTCACCTATTCAGCTTGCGAGGTGGGACATTGCAGTAATGCATTGATAGGCGCTAATAGTTTTTCCAAGCTTCAACTCCTCAAACCACGATCACTATTTAAGAAATCACTCTGCATGCCCATATTAACCTTACAAGGCCTTTCGGGTCGGCATGACTACATTGGCGAAAATGAGTCCTGCGACTAAAGACATGAGGATCATAAAAGTTTCCTGACCAATGTGGTCGGTCTTAATAAAGTCCTGGCCGGAGATAAAAGAATTCAAGCCAATATAAGTTTTTGAGCCTGGCACCAGAACGATCAAACCGTGCATGGCCACAATGGAGGACGGCGCATTAGCGATCCGGGAGAATACGTTGGCGAACACGCCCAGTGAGAAAGCCCCAACGAAGGCACCCAATCCATTATCTAAATATACCGAGCTAAACATTGATGCAGCATAGGCAATAAACGTCGAGACGATTGCCCATGGAACGTGTTTCATACGTGTTCTGAAAATCGCGACCAGGCCGATGCTAAGCATCAATAGACCGATCCAGTTGACCCAAAACGGTAAAGCGTCGACGATGGCAAGTTCCTGTAGGCCAAACAGCTGGACACCCAAACTAAAGCCCAAAAAAGCCCCAAAATAGAGCTTAAACAATTGCATAGTTGCGTCCATGATCCGGGCGGTACCTGATACTAAGTTGCGCGATGATAATTCGGCTAGTCCTATGGTCAGCGAAAGACCCGGCACCAAGATAATCAAAGAAGACAAAATGATAAGCCAAATGTTTAAGCCTATATCGAGATAGAAGTTTATCCCACAGGCCGCCAGCCCGACTGAAAACGAAGCAACGGGTTCAAGCATCAGGTTGACCCGCTTCGAGCGCCCGGCCCATAAGGTCCAGACATAGACGACAAAGCCTAAAATACCGGAACAAATAATTTCTGGCCACCCCGCTCCCATTAGCACAGCAAATGCACCGGTTGACATACCAAAGGCCAGGGCGGTTAAACCTTTACTGTAGGGACTTGGCATAAGGTCAATTTCATCAAGACGTTGGTCAGCGTCGGCAAGAGAAATCTCACCTGCAAGTAATTGGCTGGCTAACTCGTCAGTCAGTGACAAGGAATTCATGTCCATTCCCCCGGGTTGCATCCGGGCCGCATGGTTATATTCATCTTCATGTCTATCACTCCACAGCACAATAGACAGGGATGTGGGCGTAGAAATAAAAGAAGCATGAACACCCAAGTACTCCGCAATCTCGTTGAGATAGGTTTCCAGACGAAAAGACGGTGAACCATATTTATGCAGCATCTTCCCCAATTTGAGGATAAATTTGCGTATCTGAATAAAGTCTTGTTTTTCCATTGCACTACAACTTGTTTAAAATGACATTGAATGAACGAAAGCGTCTAAATATTAGACGATATCTGAGTCGGGCGCGGAGTTTAGGAGGAAATGTGATCATATGCAATGAAGTTTTTTACAATAAAATCATTAGAAAAACTAATTCACATAATGACACGCCAGCCAAGTGTTAACACCTTGTTAATGCTTAAAATCACTCCCTTAACCTTTAGAATAAAAGGATAGAGCTGGGCAGAGCATCACCAAATAGATATAAGATATACCTTAGTTTTTTGAATGAAAAAATGTAAGCATTTAAGAACGAACAGAAAGACCTTAGCACGGTCACCATTGCTACAACATAATATGCTTTTTTTGCACTAAAGCAGTTTTTAATCTACCTTAAATTGAGACGCTTCTTTTAGCACACCATTGCTTTGGGCAACGAAGTAAAACTCAGTACCTTACGCTCTTGATGCAATAAAACCCTGCCTGTCTAAGATAAAAGTGTTGACCTCAGGGGCTGGCTAAAACAAAATCCTGTTACGCGTGTGTAAATACCTTGTAAAAATATAACAATCAAAACAGGAATAATCTAAAAGCATGATATTAAATCACTTGTGGGGCTTATATGCCCATCCGAAAGAAGAGTGGCATACCATCGATGAGCATCATGAGAGCTATTTTTACAGCTTAAGTCATATCGCCATTATTTCTTTGATCCCTTGCTTTATGAGCTACTACTCTGCTGCCCAACTGGGTTGGAGCATTGGCGTAGGTGACATTATCAAACTCACTAGCCAAAGTGCGATGCTGATGAGTGTGAGCATGTATTTTGGCTTAATGGTTGGCGTAATTGCCCTGGCTGTACTTATCCATGAATTAGCCAAAGCCTTTGACACCACGCCAAGCTATACCAAGTCCCTTGAGCTCGCAGCCTATACCGCCACTCCCTTATTTATGGTGGGCTTTGCCGCATTTTATCCGGTGCTATGGTTTGTGATGCTGGTAGGCTTGGTAGGGCTTACCTACTCTGTTTATTTGCTATATACGGGCACACCCATACTCATGCACATACCTGAAGGAAAAGGCTTTATTTATGCCAGTTCAGTGGTCACCTGTGGTCTGGTGTTATTGGCCATACTGATGGCTGGCTCTGTCATGTTATGGAGTGCAGGCATGGGGCCTGTATATACCGGCTAGGATCAAAAAAGCCGGATTCACTGTCCGGCTTTTTAACATCTCGTGCACCATCCTAAAATAGGGTTGCGCATTGGACATCTATTATGCAAATTCTACAAAGCTAGGATATCAATTACTGAGTTAGGAGGTATCCAGGTAGATTCACAATAGTTCAGTGAAATTTACTGATTATTGTATCGGTGAGAAAAAATCAGCAGGCTTTAAGGTGATCACCGACGAATTAATGGCTTGCAGCACAGTCTCGGAGGTATTGCCAATCAGCAGCCCCGGGATCCCTGAACGGCCGATAGTACCCATAACCACAATATCGATTTTGTGACTATTAACATACTCGGGGATCAGTGTTTTAGGTGGCCCTTTTATCAAACATTGCTCGATACTTGGATCTGCATATTCGTTAAGCAAAATTTCCAAACTTTCTTTATATTCCCGCTCTTCCCTTTTTAATAAGCCCTCTATTGTTTCAGATGAAACCCGGGTGAATGCGCCGTACCTAAGTGCTTGTTCTCCATATAACTGCCAACATGACAACACGGTTAATTCAGCTTTTTTGAACTGACTCAATGAGTTTGCAATATCAATGATCATGCGATTTTGGGCACGGCCTTCTGCATGTTGCTCCATTGATAAATCAACAGCCGCCAAAACTTTGTTTATTTGATTGGCTTGTGTCCCCTTGATTAGCCAGACAGGCTTTGGGCATTTGCGCATTATGTGGAAATCATTGCTATCAAAGTTTTGTGCACTGGCGTTGGCAGCTTTAATTAATAAATCACTCTTGTTGATGATGACGGCTTTGACAATTTCAATAAAGATTTTCCCCGTAGAGACTTGGGCCGATACTTCCACATTTTCACTGTGTAATGATTGGGCCACTTCAGAGAGCTGATCGAGCCGTTGTCCAACAACAAGTTCAGTCAACTCTTTCGGGCTGACAATATCAGAATAACTACTCAGGATACTCTCCAGTGGCTCGACCACATCGAACAGTATGACCTTTGCCCCCATTCGTCTTGCCAGTTCAACACCCCGTAAAACTGCAATATCCATTTTGGGCCTAGTTTGTTCGTTGACTTTTATCAGTATATTTTTAAAACGTTTCATCCATTTGTCTCCCGTGGTTCATAACAAGCAACGCGTTAACTAACAAAGGTGTAAAAAAGAAGTACTAGTACGACAATCATGACAGTTCCGGGAGTATCAATTACCACCTGTTTACTTGTGTTGCTAAACAATAATTGGGACCGTGCAAATGCCTGATACAGCAAGACGCTTACACCTGCAGTGATTGTGACAATGAAGCGTGAAAGCTGTTGTGTGATGTTTTGGAGTAGACCTGCGATAGTTTGATAGACCAGCAACATATCCCCGGCGGGCAGCGGCACCATGGCAGCTCTTAGTTTTAAACTGACTACAAATATTATCAGCCCAATAAGTCCGGGCCATAGAGCCGCCCAGCTTAAGGTTGACCAGACACTTTGCTGAATTTTAAATTCGAAGCCTGGCGTTGTATATAGGTAAGCTACGGACAACAACGCACCAAGCACGGTCGGTAATATTAGTCCCCACCGTGGCGACGCTACCGATGTTCTTTGTATCCCAGACTGTGCCATTAACTGGATAAAGCGGCCCATCATCAACGACGTACCAACGGCGCTCAATACCAATAAGGTTGAGAACAGGGGCCAGCTCGAAGTCGCACTTTTAAGTGCTGCTTTTGCGAATGCTCCGCTGGTGAACGGCAGACCTATCAAGGACACTGCAGGAATTAACACTAGCAACCATAGAAATGTGCTCAGTCTAGTCTTTTGTAGTAGCTCTTGACTCAACCCGGCAGATAAAAACAAGGTCGCTTTGGCAAAACCATGATGCATCGCAAAGAACAGGATGGCTGGCAATAACAATTCCCAGCTGCCGGGAAAAGCCAGGGCAAAACCTATACTGGCACTAATGATCCCCAGCTGACTGACCGTCGAATAGGCCAATACCGTTTTTGCATTGTTTTGCAACACCCCATACACGGCGGAAAGAAACGCTGCCGTAAACCCAAGCGCCATCATAGCTTGCCCCAGGAGCATAATTGATTGCTCACCCAGGGGTAGAAAACGTATCCAACCCAACAGCCCAACCTTTACCATTACCCCGCTCAGTAAAGCACTAGCAGGAACCGGTGCGACCGGATGAGCCATGGGAAGCCAAACATGTAAGGTCGCCAGACCCGCTTTCACCCCAAAACCGATGAGTAGCAAGCCACTTACCCAGATTACTGGTGCCTGGTCTGCTGCAAATTGAGAGTAGTAAGTATTACCAACCAAGGCAGCAAATAAAATCACTTCGCCAAACACCACCCATTTTATATACGTGGTGGCCGCTGATCTCGCCTCGTCACTATTTGAATGCAGTATCAAGGGATAGGCACTGAAACTCATCAAGGCAAAAAAGCTGATGAATGAGGATACTTCTTCTGACAACACGACACCAAAATTGCCAATCATCGTAAGTATAAAAAACAAATAAAACCTGTTCCGCTTCCCGTCGTTAGTTAAATATGAGCGTGCATACAGAGCAGCGATAAACCAAAGTGAGGCGGTCAATATTAGAAAAGCCTGCTCGGTAATGCTTCCATCCTCCATCAGCACTGCGGCTAAAAGCCCAGGTAGGGGAGCAAGTGGCACCAGCCCAATGACTGAGGCTCTTAAGTGCTTAATCGCCATCATAATTAACAGCAGAGTTGGCAATACCAACACCCACAAAGAACGGGTATCGTAGGTTAATCCCATACCCGAAAGGGTAGGTAAAATCAGTTTATATTCTCCCTTAGCGATTAATGCAGACCAGGACAGAGGACTGATGGCAGAAGACGCGAATAAGCCGGCAAGCAAGGCACAAACTGCTGTGACTAATGGCGGCAGGAGCAGC
>JBLHIW010000140.1:0-8370 GCA_047618055.1 Paraglaciecola sp.
TTTTTATATCCGTTTGGTGCTAATAAGCATAAGGATCATTATACTGCGCAAAATTTTATATTATTGATGAATTCCATGAAACACATAGAAATTTTTACCGATGGCTCTTGTTTGGGCAATCCTGGGCCCGGTGGCTATGGGGCAGTCTTAAAATTTGCTCATCATAGAAAAGAGCTTAGCCAGGGCTACAAACACACCACCAACAACCGCATGGAGCTGCTCGCAACTATAGAAGCACTGGCGAGTTTAACTGAGCATTGCACCGCTGATCTCACTACCGACAGTCAATATGTTAAAAATGGCATCAATCAGTGGATTAAAAACTGGCGTAAAAACGGCTGGCGTACCGCCAACAAAAAACCCGTTAAAAATGTCGATTTGTGGAAGCGTTTAGATGAACAGGTCAATCGCCACACTGTCGTATGGCACTGGGTAAAAGGCCATTCTGGTCATCCCGAAAACGAAGCCTGCGATAAGCTGGCTCGCGATGCGGCTGAAGGTGGAAACCATCTTACTGATGAAGGATTTATCAGCTAATTATTACTTATCACTCCAAATGGCATATTCGTTGCCAATGGGATCACTAAAATGAAAACGTCTGCCACCAGGAAAGGTAAATATTCCTTTGACAATTTTCCCGCCATGTTCAAGCACCCGCTGCTGGCTATGCTCCAGGTTTTCACTGTAAATCACCACCAGGACACTGCCGGTCGCAGTGGAAACTGTCTCATCAGATAAAAATATGCCCCCGTTAATACCCCCATTGTTAATTGATGCGTAATCGGGGCCATAGTCGACAAAGTTCCAGGCAAAAACTTGGGTAAAAAACACCTTACTGGTAGCGAGGTCTTTTACCGGAATTTCGATATAGTTAATTTTGTGATGCTGACTCATGGCTAGCCCTCATGTAATTGATGTAATATCGCAAATAATTAACCAGCGGATTAAAATCTGATTATACCAGGGGCTGTTAGAAGCCGCCGGCTTGAGAAAATAACAGGATGCGTACACCTATCAGGGCTAACAGCAACATTGTGCTTAAATAGTTATTCTCACTGAACATTCACTTACCTATGGTAAGTATTTACTTAGCATATACCCATTATATTAATAATCCACGCACACCCTGATCCTCTTATGGTAGGCGGCTTATGCTTAAATTATTTTCCTACTCCCGGTCTTATCAAAACCTTATCCTGGTGTTTTTGGCTGCATTTTTAATTGGCCTGGCAAAAACCGGGGTCAGCGGTAGGGCGATGTTTGCGGGGCCTCTGTTAGCGGTGATTTTTGGCGGAAAAGTACCCTCGGGATTGATGTTGCCCCTGCTGATCATCGCTGACTTATTGCACTACCATCGGCACGCAAACGGGCACTATCAGCTTAAGTTATTCCCCTCTGCCACACTGGGTCGTGATTCGCACCTGGCTGGGTAATTACATTGATGATCAGGTATTTAGACTGATTATGGGTATCATCATATTTATTAGCCTGGCCATTATTTTGTGGATGGAACGCGCACACAAAAAAGGTATTCCGATTATCTGTGCTTTGCCTTATTGATGGGCTTGTTGGGGGCATCACCACCATGATGGGTAATCTGGCGGGTTCGGTCATGGCCCTGTACCTATTGAGTATGCGCCTACCAAAGAACGAATATATCGGCACAAAAGCGTGGTTTTTTCTGGCGATTAATTTGTTTAAGGTGCCCTTTCATGTTTTTTCCTGGCAAACCATCAGTTTGAATTCGTTTTTATTAAACCTCACCGGCCTGCCCTTTATTGCTTTGGGTGCCTACGGGGTATTATCATCGTCAAACATATTCCCGAATAACAATACCGCTGGCTGGTAATAGTCATGACCGCCATAGCTGCCCTGCCTATGCTGCTGTGGAATTCTTAATGCTAATCCTTAAATATCCCAGTATTTTTCCGCTCACGATCCACCTGTAGTGGCGTCATATCGGGCAGGGAATAGTAACCAAGCGGATCAAAACTGTACCGTTGCTGATAGATAAAGCCCGTAATGTCGTAAGTATTTTGCTCACCGCCCGGCCATAGTGCTACATGTAAGTCTACCCCCTGGGCATAGATTGTGGCTCTTGGCAGGGGCATCCAGTTTTCCCAGAAATTGAGTGCACCCATGGTAAACCCACCTATTACAAAAGTGCGCAGACCATGTCCGTCTCCCGGTGACCAGGTTAAGCGCTCTTCGTAAGTGGGTATGAGTTTACGATGGCCTTTTTGATCTGACCTTGATTGTCGATGTACACCAAAGAGAAATAGACACTATGCCACCCCGATAAGAGGCACGCTATGCTGTGCCAACGACGACGGCGATCCTGCGTTGCCTGGCCAAGTCGCAGATGGCCTGCAGGTGGCCTCTTTGATATTGACCGTATGTTGCAGCTAGTAAGTGTGCAATTCTTTTTGTTTTTGAAAATTAAACACGGCACCGCCGGTGAGTTCCAGCCAGAATGGATAACCGGGCAGCAGTGTCTCACCAAAGGTCACAAATTCTGCACCTTTGTCAGTGGCCTTATTCATCGCCGCAAAATCTTATTGATAGTGAGATCCCGCTTCAACCACACCGGGGCTATTTGCGCCAGAGCAACGATACGTTGCTTAGAAATTGTCATTTTGCTGTCCTTTTACGTTAATAGATTGCTATTCTTCGTGCCAAGTTTTTGAAAAGGAAACAATATGCGCCTACTGCATACCATGCTGCGGGTTGGCGATCTCGATCGCTCCATCGCCTTCTATACACAGATGATGGGTATGTCCCTATTGCGTAAAAGTGACAACCCTGAATATAAATACACCCTGGCCTTTGTGGGTTATGGACCAGAATCAGCGCATACGGCACTTGAGTTGACCTACAATTGGGATGTATCACACTATGAACCAGGAACCGCTTATGGGCATATTGCCATTGCCGTGGATGACATTTACCAGGTGTGTAAACGCATCGAGCAACAAGGTGGTGAGGTATATCGTAAGCCAGGTCCGGTCAAAGGTGGAAAGAGCATCATTGCCTTTGTGCGTGATCCAGATGGCTATGCCATCGAACTTATTCAGGGAAAATAACGATGATACGCCAAGCATTTATCGGGAGTCTAAGCTTATGTCTGTTGGCATGCACCAGCATTACCCAACCCCTGGTCATCGCCCATCGGGGCGCGTCCGGCTATTTACCAGAGCATACTCTCGAAGCCGTCACGCTTGCCCATATGCAGGCTGCTGATTTTATCGAGCAGGATGTCGTGCTCAGCAAGGATCTTGTGCCCGTGGTCTTACACGACATTCACCTCGAAACCGTCACCGATGTTGAGCAAAAATTCCCTGCTCGCCAGCGTAAAGATGGCCGTTACTATGCCTTTGACTTTAGCCTTGCCGAGTTAAAAACCTTAAGGGTGCATGAGCGGGAAAGCAAGCCAGGCAAACAGGTATTTCCTGACAGGTATCAGGGAAATACCCACTTTACCATCGCCACTTTTGAAGAAGAGATAGAGCTTATCACCGAACTTAATCGGCAATTTGGCAAACAAATTGGTTTTTATCCGGAAATTAAATCTCCCGCATGGCATAGAAAAGAAGGAGCCGATATCAGTAAGATTGTCTTAGCCATGCTGCGTAAACATCAACTGGATGATCCAGACAAAGCTATCTATGTGCAGTGTTTTGATTTTGCAGAGACCCAAAGACTACGTAATGAATTGGGGGCAAAGGTAAAATTAGTGCAACTGATTGCTGAGAACGACTGGGGCGAATCTGACACTGATTATGTGGCTCTGCGCACACCTGAAATGTTAGCTGAAGTAGCCAAAGTGGCCCAGGGGATTGGCCCGTGGATCCCTCATTTATTTGACTTAGGCACCCAACAACAGACCTTACTCCCTCGCCACGCAAAACAAGCAGGATTAAGTATTCACCCTTATACTTTTAGAAAGGATGAGCTGCCCCCGGATGTGAGCGTGAAACAGGTTTTGGATATTTTATTTAAGGATATTAAGGTTGATGGTGTGTTCACTGACTTTCCTGATATCGTTGTTCACTATCTAAATCAACAATAAAAACCCAGGAAATGCCGGCCCTTGAATTGGTTTGTGCTGCTTAGGCCCGCACTAGGATTTGCTCATCCGAATCACTACCCGACGATTTTTAGCCCGGGATGAATCATTGGTATTGGATGAGATATGTCTTCGCTCGCCGTGTCCGGTGACGTCAATGCGCTCAGGCTCAACCCCCATTTGACTGAAAAAACCTTTGACCTCCACCGCTCGTCTTACCGACAATTGATGGTTACCCCAACGCCCTCCGTAACTATCGCTATAACCATCCAGCAAGACCAACTCCAGATCCCTATCTTCTTTTAAGTACTCACCTATCATCGCCAAGCGCTTTTTTGAGTACTTGGTGAGATCAGTGGTATTTTTAGTATACGCCAAGACTGTGTATGCAATGTCGTCAAAATTATAGGGCAATAAATTGGCGACACATTCGACAAATTGTTGATACGGCAGTGCAAAATTACTCGCATTTAATCCAACGGAGACCTTGTCGTATTGGTTGTACCAATCCTGATAATAGATGGTTGGCCAATAGCCCTTCTCAAGCTCAGACAGCATCGTCCAAGCCGCCCGCTCTGGCAACGAGCTATTATATTGTTTATGAATTACCATGTCGGCAATGGTTCTTGTCACTTGCCCCGGCATCCAGGCGGGCGGCACAGAATATACCGCCGCCACCCCAAAGCTTTTTGGCAGGCGTAACATATCCAACTCGAACTCCATGTTAAGGTGCTTGGATGCCATACTGGTAAACATCGCTTCACCATAACCGGGCAAAGTATGGGCAAGGGTGCATTGCAAGCGGTTGTCGCTACTCAATTGCCACTGGGATCCCTCAACTTTCGCCGCATACTGGCGTAATGCTGCCTGTGCCATCAGCGGCAAAGCCAACAAAGACAGCAATATTAATTTCTTCATAATATTTTTATTCATCAGATTCTTCATAGACAAAGAATGGTTTACCCCGCTACCGTGCTTTTTATATCGACAAGCTTAAGCAAAAGTTTAATCCATTGGGAACCACTTAATCTTATGTCGGGGTACTATTTTTCATACTGTTGAGGCGAAATAGTTAACTATGTATGCCTCAACGCATTTTTGGGCTAGCTACCACGGATAATACTTGTCATAATTACCGTCCTTTCATTACTCTTAGGCCTTAAAGTTGCAATCAAGCTATCTACTTAAAAACCGATTTCGTGGGTATTTCCCGGTTATTATTGATGTCGAAACGGCTGGATTCAATGCAAAAACCGATGCCTTACTCGAGATAGCCGCCATTACCACCAAAATGGACGAAAGCGGATTTTTATATCCGGACAAAACCTTTCATTACCATGTAAAACCCTTTGAAGGTGCTATTCTTGAAAAAGCCGCACTGGATTTTAATGGTATCGATCCCTACTGCGCCCTTCGGGGGGCGGAAGACGAAGTCGATGTGATGAAGGATTTGTGTAAAAACATCAGAAAAGAACAAAAAGAAGCGGAATGTCAACGTTCGGTCATCGTAGCCCATAATGCCGCGTTTGATCAGGGCTTTGTGAATGCGGCAATGGAACGCAGCAACGTCAAACGCAGCCCCTTTCATCCCTTTGTATCCTTTGACACGACGACACTGGCTGGCCTGGCACTGGGTCAAACAGTACTCATAAAAGCCTGTATGGCCGCGGGCATTAAATTTGACCAGAACGAGGCTCACTCGGCCTTGTATGATACACAGAAGACCGCAGAACTATTTTGTGGCATTGTCAATAAATGGCAACAGGCCTGTGGTTGGCCAATGATAGATTAGGTTGGATTAGCACAGATAAAAAAACCGCTGTAGCCACAGCGGTTTTTTTGATCAAACTAGAAGATTAAAGTGCGTCAGCATTTTCGGCAAGATAGCTAGCCACACCTTCGGGGCTATCGACCATACCTTTACTGCCCACTTGCCAACCTGCCGGACAGACCTCACCGTGCTCTTCATGAAAGTTTAGCGCATCAACCATGCGCAACATATCATCAATGTTACGACCAAGGGGCAAGTCATTGACGACCTGATGGCGCACAATGCCCTGGGCATCAATTAAGAATGAACCACGAAAGGCTACACCGGCTTCAGGGTGTTCCACATCGTAGGCCTGGCAAATATCATGCTTCACATCGGCGACCATGGCGTATTTAACTGGACCAATACCTCCGGCATTAATAGGGGTATTTCGCCAGGCATTATGGGTGAATTGTGAATCAATCGATACCGCAATAACTTCCACACCGCGCTTCTGGAATTCTTCATAACGCTTATCAAAAGCGATAAGCTCAGATGGGCATACAAAGGTAAAATCCAGAGGATAGAAAAATACCACCGCCTTTTTGCCCTTAATCGCCTCACTCAGGGTAAAACTGTCAACAATTTCTCCATTACCCAATACTGCTGCTGCGGTAAAATCAGGTGCTGGACGACTAACTAATACACTCATTGAACTCTCCGGTGGTTTGTAGATTATGATGCAGATACTTAGTTTTTTAGTAGAATCTGTATAATATAAGGTGATTTAATTGAATAACGGGTGATATATGCGCTCGCGTGTAAAAAACAACATCTTAAGCTGTATTTTTTACACTTTTCTTGCGCTATGCACCTAAAAAAACACTTTTTTTCAGCTATCTCCCATATCGCTTATTAAATCAACAGCAGACTTGATCTATATACAAATAACAATTATTATCATTTGCACTGAATTTAAGTGATGAGCTGAGAATTATTATGTATGTTTGCCTTTGCCACGGCGTCACCGACACTACCATTAAACAAGCTGTTCGCGATAATGGTGTAGGTAACATGCGTCAATTGCGTGAAACCTTGGGCGTGGGCAGTCAATGTGGTCAATGCGTAAAAATGGCTCAGAGCATGATCGATAGCATCATAATCGACGAATTCCTGTTTAAAGACGTCAGTTAAGTCGCAACAAGCTATACAAAAAAAGAGCTGAATATCAGCTCTTTTTTTCATTCTATTCCTTCAAACAGCTTAAATTTAATCTTCTTTTGCGTACTTTGCTGCTGTTTCTTTAATCAGCGGCTGTAATTCGCCTTGCTGTGTCATCTCCAGAATGATGTCACATCCACCGACTAACTCACCATCTACCCATAACTGGGGGAAGGTTGGCCAGTCTGCATACTTAGGTAATTCAGCGCGAATATCAGGATTTTGTAATATGTCAACATAGGCAAACTGCTCACCACAGGACATCAAAGCTTGAGAGGCCTGAGAAGAAAACCCGCAATTAGGTAACTTCGGTGAACCTTTCATATACAAAAGGATGGGATTTTCTTTTAATTGCTGCTCGATTTTTTCAATGGTTTCCATAATCACTCTCGGTTTGGCGAACTTATTGTTGATAATGATGCCAAGTTTATCTTTTTCAAGCCCCGATACCAAGCCCAGGCTCTTATCATTATCACCTTTTATATAAATAATCAGTTAGGCGCTTGTAATGGTCTGCCCTCGCCCACACTCTTTGGGAGTTAAAATAAATTTGTTTATAAACAATATCAACTAAGTATTTTTACAATTGTCGTTAAACGATTAGCCTTTACGGTTGATAGCAAAGACTACAGACTTTCTTAACACTCTTTTGGAGAACATCATGGCTTTTGAATTACCCCCGCTTCCTTATGAAAAGAACGCCCTAGAACCACACATCTCGGCCGAGACTTTGGAATATCACTATGGCAAGCACCATGCTACCTATGTAACAAAACTAAATGGTTTGCTTGAAGGTACTGACATGGCAAGCAAGAGTCTTGAGGAAATCGTGAAGAATTCTGATGGCGGCGTATTTAATAACGCCGCACAAATTTGGAACCACACTTTCTACTGGAACAGCCTAAGCCCAACTGGTGGCGGTGAACCAAGCGGTGCCCTGGCGGATGCAATTAATGCAAAATGGGGTTCTTTCGCCGACTTTAAAGCGGCTTTAAACGATAAAGCGGTGAACAATTTTGGCTCAAGCTGGACCTGGCTAGTTAAAACTGCCGACGGCAGTCTGGACATTGTTAATACCAGTAATGCCGGTACGCCCCTAACGGATCCCAACTTAACACCATTGTTGACTGTTGATTTGTGGGAACACGCCTACTACATTGACTATCGCAACTTACGTCCAAAATACCTTGAAGGGTTTTGGGCCTTAGCGAGCTGGGACTTTGCCGCAGCAAATTTCGCCTAGTCAATAATTACCCCTTATTTCTAGCCCCGTTTTTTGGGGCTTTTTTGTGCCTGCGTCCCTCAAATACCTTATGTTAACGTTCCTTGATAT
>JBLHIW010000141.1:0-8360 GCA_047618055.1 Paraglaciecola sp.
GTTACGCCGTCGCCGTCGTTGTCTGTTCCAGTGATTTCGTTGAAACTAAAGGCATATCTGAGGGCTGCTGGATCATAGGGGTTTCTGCGGTCGTGCCTGAAAATCAATCTGTTGGTACTGGCGCCTGACTCGCCAGCGGACAAGTTCGCAAAGGTTATATTACCATTGACAATGGTGGTTGGTGCCAGTGAACTAGTCACACTTAAGGAAATGTTTTCTGCGTTAAGGCCTTCGTTGGTAATGTTAACGATATACTCAAATTCGCTAACAAAGCGACTAACCCGTTTTGAACTGAGTTGTGTCAGTTCGTCTACTCGCATGTCTGCAAGCACGGACTGCACAAAGAACGTAAAAAATGCCGACAATAATAATAGTATTTTTCCAATACGCATCTTACTCTTCCCAAGTAATTCTCGTTTAGTGATCATTATTTATTTGGAGGCAGTTTCTCCAATACATGCAGGTCACTATTTTGTTGAAAAAGAAACAGCATTAGGCAAGGTAGATCTTACCTGATTTTCCGATTTTCTCTTTGTTGGAGGCCAAGAAGGTCGGCTTCCGAAAGTTATGCAGATATGTAGATATACAGATATGTTTTTGTCCACTTACAGCGAACGGTCGGGACAATAAGCTCTAATTAGGTACGGGTAAAATTTGTTTAAAGCTTTTATTGCAAACAAAATTCATCTTTAAATACTTTATTGTTTTTTTTAGTTATAGACGACGCCAATCAAAACGTCATATTTTTATTAAGTGGTCGGATTAGTGCTGTAGGCCACTTTCCTTTTTATTAACAACAGGCCAATAAGTATCATTGCCAGTGTTGCTGGCTCTGGCACGCTAGAAGTCGTGCTACCTGACGCTACAATATCAAAGTTAGCATCATATACCTTGAACGCCTGCGCTCCAGGCCCGCGGCTTGCACCCAACCAGTCAAATTGTACTGAGAACCCACCCAGATTAGCGGTAAAAGCAATAGGTGAAGCTAAATTAATGTAGAAATCAGCAAATCCATTATCGGGAAGCAAAGGGTCAGGTAGAGCAAGGAAAAAATCCCAGCCCACAGGTTTTGCCACTACTGCCAAGTTTTTAGTCGCAAACACTTCAAAGAAAATCGCGAACTCTTCAATGCCCGCGGCTATATCATCGTTAAATATGGTGTAATCATATTGGTAGGTATTGCCATTAACGAGATTTAATTCGTACTCAATATACACAGCGTTCGCTGAATAACTGAGCGATAAAAGCGATAACAATAAAAGCCTACGAATAATAGAGTGGACAGTTTTGCGAATAAACATATCTTCATTTCCTTTTGTTAATATGTATCTCGTTACAGTATTGCCCAAGATTTGTACATGCGCAAATTAATTCATAAAACATGCTACCCCAGTAAAAATATGACCTGTAGGGATTATTCATCTCCAGAGTTTTGCTGAAATATTGTTAAAGGTGTAATTATGTAAAAAAAGGTGACACATACTGTTCCTGTCTATGGTAATGAAAATTCACTCTAAAGGAGAGTGAAAAGTAAAAGTGTTATTTTTTCATAAGCTTAAATAATGATTGTTAAATAAAAGGGGGTAAAAAAACAGACAGGGGATAAAAGTAAGACGGAATCAGGACTTTTAGTGGTTTTGCAACTATAAATTTAGCAAGGCAGGTATTTATTCATTGCTGATGTTCTTAAAGAAATCAGATGGCTAGCATATTGGGAATTGATACAGAGTCAGGATGAACAAGACATATCTATATTTAACATGGTTTTTAACCTTATTCTTATTCCTAGGGGTAGGGTGGTCAACTTATAATCGCCAGCAGCAGAGTTTGCAAATACCTCCCTATATTTCGCTCACTGAGTACAGTGTTGAGCATGCTTCGTTAAACTTGGTTTTTAAGGAAAATTCATTGAAATGGGGCTTAGTTGCCCAGCACCGCCAATCGTCTCAGTATTTATCTTCTTTTGTCGAGACGCTGGGTCCTGGGGTTTGTGTTCTTGATATAAATCAGGACGGTTGGATGGATGTATTTGTGATGGGTGGCAGTGGTTTTACCCAAGAATATGGTAAGCAGGCTTGGTGGCACAATATAACAGGAAATCGTTTATTTTTAAATGAACAGGGCAGGTATCTAAAGGATATAAGCACTGCTTCGGGCCTTAATGGTCTTCAGGTGGGAATGGGCTGCGCGGCAGCTGATCTCGATGCTGATGGTGATACCGACTTAATTGTGTCGGGTATCGGAGGGCATTTTATTTACTCAAATGATGGTGGTGGCGGATTTAAAAAAATAGACAGTACTGCACTTTTAAGTGAGGGTGAATGGGCCACACAGGCCACTTTTGCAGACGTAAATAATGATGGTTTACTGGACATTTACGCCACAAATTTTGTTAAGTACCGAAAAGGAGCCAAAACCCTTGAAAAAAATCAGGGCTTTGTGGCTGATAAAGATATTGATTTTGACCCAAGCTTATATGATGCCCAAGCCAATCAGCTTTTTATTAATCAGGGTGATTTTCAATTTTTAGATGTAAGTGGAGACTATTTTGTTAGCAACGCCCTCGGCCGCAGCCTTGGAGCCAGGTGGCATGATGTTAACCAGGACGGTAATTTAGATATATTGGTTTTGAATGATTTTGATAGCGCAAATCGGCTGTATCTTAATCATGGAAAAGGCAATTTTTCGGAAGCGAAGGATACCTTCAGAGCATTACAAATTCCGGGCAGTAGGGATGTGCTCATAGGTGACCTGCTTGGCGAAGGCCACAATGAATTATATTTCACTCAAGGTGCTGGAATACGCAATACATTTCTAAAACAACATACAGATGGGCAAAGCCAATCATTTAACGAGCAGTCTGAAGTCGCTAAACTATCGAAAAAAGAGGCCATATATGCAAGCGATTGGGGCACTGTAGCCGCTGACATGAACAACGACGGAGCCGAAGATATTTATATTGCTGCCGGTGGAAGTAACCCCGAAGCGGACTCGCAACATGTTAGCCAAAGGCAATCGAATAGATTTTATTTGAATGCTGGGGATGGTTCTTTTATCGCCCTCTCCGGCGAAGATCCTAAGGTTGCAGCCATGTCATCCCGAGCTGTGGTAACGGTGGATCTTAACAACGACGGTCAGTTAGAGTTATTAGTCGCCAATAACAATGATGCGATACAACTTTTTGAAGTCGCTTATACCAATAAACAACATTGGCTGGGTATATCAGTTGTCGGTAAACAACATTGGCAGGGAGCGAAAATCAGGGTACGTACTGCTAATACTGAACAAACTAAAGTCCTTTCTTTTAAACAAAACCTTTTTTCTCAAAGTGATCCACGGATACATTTTGGTTTGGGTCAGGAAAGTCATATTGTAGAGCTGACATTGGCGCTAGAAAAGGGGCCAGAACTGAGTTTTAGCAACCTGCAAGGCGATCGTTACTATCAGCTTTTCCCCGAGCAGAACCTCATTAAGCCGCTGGATGTTATTCTCGAAAAATCGCCACTGGTCTCTGGATTTGCAAAGGCAGGCGAACAAGACTTAATAAATTGGGCCCGACTGTTTCTTAACGCCGACTTGAGCGCACAATCACATCTATCAGCGCTATGGTTGGAGGCAACACGAGAGGTAAAAAAACGTATTTTGGCCATGTTCGCAGAAAACGTCGAGCTTGAGCCACACTATGTTGTGTTCGATGCACTTCGAGGTCCAGATCCTGAATTAACAGTAACTGCAATTAACATACTGAAAAAACAAGAGCTTGAGTACAGTATTTCCTGGTTGATCCCGCTTTTGTCAAACACTGAACCTAATATCGCCTGTGCGGTTGCTGACACGTTGCGTTTTTTCTTTGATCAAGAAGAAGCGGTGGTATACCGAAAACAACTGACAGTGGCACCTATGCTGAAGTTGTTACCACAAGCCCACGATGAAACTAAAATATGTATGTTAAAAGCACTTGCTGCGGCGGAGAACAAACGTGCAGTGCCAACCTTAATTGCTTTGTTAAATGACTTAAATAATAACACGGTAGTGACTGAAACCATCAGAGCCTTAGGCTTGATCCGCGATACCAGAGCCCTTAAACCGATATTGAGAGTATTGCAGCAAAACACCTCCGCGGATACTGCGGCAGCTGCATTTATTGCCTTGTCTCGGCTTAATTATGATGAACTGGAAACTGCAGTGTCTGGGTATTTTAGCTTGGACAAACAACCAGGTAGTGGGGCTAAGCAAAGGTTACTGTTATCGCATCTCGCAGCATTACAAGAACTGTATGAAAATAGTGAGGCGATAGTGCTGCCCACCCAGTGGTTGTTTCGGGTGAACACCTTCCTTACGCAAAGCGTAAATACCGATAGTTCACTCGCTATTTTAATTGAGTACCTGAAAACCCTGGCTGCCAGTCAAAACCAGAAGTTTTATGCAATGGCCCAAGTCTATCAGGATAACGTCAATCCGTTTATACACGAACAAGCGTTTCAAACGCTACTGCAACTGAGTAATTCGCTGCAAGCGAGCTCACTTGAAAACCTGTTGCTCCTTGAGTCCTTAAACACGCAACAGAATATTTTGCGGGGCTTAAGGGGCAAGTACAGGTTTTCTGCGTTTTTTGTAAATAGTTTGATAGAAAAATATTTGCATGATGAAACTGATCAGCATTCTGCATTGGAGCTTGCGGGTTTGATGTCTTCACAAGATCTAAGTACTTTTGTTTATTCACTGCTAGAACGTGTGCCGGACAGTGCCCAAATTGAAATATTAGGTTTTGCAACTATCCTGAAGGTATCACTAAAAAGCATACCAAAATCCCTATTAAAACCCAATGGCGGCGAGTCTGGATTGGCTTTTCTAATCTGGTATTACCAACATCTTGGCTCAGTAGCTAACAACAAGGATGAACTGGCACTGCGGATCAAACTAAATAGCGTTATTTATGACAATAAGGTAAGACAGGCAGATAAAATTTATTTGTTAAAACTTGCCGCAACAAAAGATCCTTACGTCGCCATCCAGTTTTTTGACTATTATAAGGAGCAACTGAGTACGGATGAGGTATTGGACATTATTGATAGCCTACCCTATAGCTCAAGGAGTAAAAAACTGGTGCAATATGTGGCAACTGTATTGGAAAAAAAGACCAGCAGCCGATCTCAAAAATTGTTTGCCTCAGTCATTCTTCCTGCTAAGAGCACTGCACAAGTGCTGCAATATCTGCGGTGACCATGCTGAATAAATTCGATATTCTGCTGTCCGAGCGGAGTCTGGCTAGTTGGGTCAACATGTTACTTTTGGCGGCCATTTTAACTGGCCTGTCAGCGCTTGTTGTTAGCACTCACAGTGTCTGGTCCCAATGGAATTTACTACTTCATGTATTGTCCGGTGGCGCATTTTCCTTGTTTGTTTTGCCCTACTTTTATTTTCACTTTCGCAGGACTTTAGGTTTCAGGCGGGCTGGAGTCTTGT
Organism: Paraglaciecola sp.; assembly: GCA_047618055.1. Classification (GTDB taxonomy): domain Bacteria; phylum Pseudomonadota; class Gammaproteobacteria; order Enterobacterales; family Alteromonadaceae; genus Paraglaciecola. The sequence goes on from JBLHIW010000141.1 coordinate 5,467, forward strand.
CTAGTGGCTTATTGTTGTTGTTATTGTTTTGTTTTGCGGCGGCGTCGGGTTGGTATATGGTCTACTACGGCCAGTCAGAAAAGCTAGGTTGGATATTTGATGTTCATCTTATCAGTTCGCTCAGTTTTATTAGTATACTCATACTGCACATTTTTCTGCATATTAAGTACCTACCCATTCATCGCAGAAAATCAGAGTTGGGGGTGTTTCCTAGTTTCACCAAGGGGTCTGGAAAATGGCTGCTGAAAATAAATCTATGTCTACAAGCGCTGGTTCTTATCGCCACCCTATTATACCCAACACCACTAGTACCTGTAGCGTCAGGCCCCGCCGTCGATAATTATGAATACAGCTATGGAACTCACCCGTTTCGGCCCAGCCAAACGGAAGTTTCACACCGGGGTTTTGTGGCTGAGGAAGATATTGGTAATTCGTTTTCGTGTCTCAATTGTCATCAGGAGATCGGTCAACAGTGGATTGCGTCTATGCACCAACAAGCGGCATCAGATCCCGCTTATGTTACCAACATTACTTTGATGGTTGAAAAGAAAGGCATTGCTGCATCACGCTATTGTGAAGGTTGTCATGCACCCATTGCGCTGCTTAGCGGACAATTATCAAGCGGTGGAAAACATGGGGGGATCAGTGGCACTGTGGCAAATATACAGGGGATCTCTTGTATGAGTTGTCACGGCATTCAGTCTTTGCCGCACATAAAAGGTGTAGCGAGTTACGAATTCACCCCGGCCACCCGATATTTATTTGCTAACAGTAAAATTCCGCTGTTGCAGGTACTGCATGATCAATTATTAAAAATGGACCCAAGCCAACATAAAAAAAATGTGGGCAACCCAATACTTAAAGACCCCAAAGTCTGCGCGTCGTGTCACAGCCAATTTATGGATAAGGATATGAATGATTGGGGATGGGTAAAAATGCAGGATGAATATGGTGCATGGGCGGCTGGTCCATTTTCACAGCATCAGGCGGGAAATTTCGCCAGTGAGAGCTACCTAAGGTGTCAGGATTGCCATATGCCTTTAGTCAGCGCCAACGATCCTTCAGCCAATGCCAATGGTATGGTGCGTGCACATCACTTTCCAGGAGCAAATACCTTCCTGCCACTAATGAGGGGTGACAGCAAGCAATTCGAGGCCACGAAGGCATTTTTGCAGGCTAATAAAATCAGGTTGCAAGTCGATCCCCCTCATCGCGAGGATACCATTCAATCCTTACAGTTCATTGACGAGTCAATTAGGAATAGTGAAGAGGCGCCGTATTTTTACTATTTGGGTGAAATGGCAAAAATAGAGCTCATTGTTAGTAATAGTGGTGTTGGGCATAATTTCCCCGGGGGCACCATAGATATTAATGAGGTATGGGTTGAATTTAAAGTAAGCGATTCCGCTGGCGACATTGTTTATACCAGCGGTGAGATCGATATAGATGGAGAGGTGGATCCAGAAGCCTATTTTTATCGCTCCATGCCAGTTGATAGGGCCGGTATGTTGGTGTGGAAACATGACTTATTTAACCGAGTGGGGGAAGCATTTAGGAGGGTGATCAAAGCGGGTGAATCAGACATTGTGAAATATCAATTTGTGGTTCCATCCTGGGCGAGATCGCCGATGACATTATCAGCTAGAGTTCGCTATCGAAAGCTAAACAATCGTTACGCTAGGTGGGCACTTAAGGATAAATATTTTGCTATTCCAGCTATTGATATGGCTTGGGACAGTTTGGAAATACCGGTCAAAATACGTAAAGAGGTAACATCGCACAATTAGTCGTAGATAATCAACTCTTAGCTTAGGATCAATAGGGAGTCTTTCTGCTCTGCGCCCTTTTAAACTATACTCGGTGCCGAATCGTTTGAACAGGGTCTACAATGAGCCGTTAATATTAATCCCCCCGAAACACCGTTATCAGAATCATTGGAAAATAACGAGATTTAGCTGACTGACTCGTTTTAAGCAATGGTTAATTTAAAACATGCCTATGTATTTGGCTCAGGTCGATTTTACAGAGCATGAATTATTGCTAGGTTTAACAATTGATTAGGTATCTGTTGTTCGATAAATCGACGCTTGAACTGATAACTGAACTCATCCACGCTTGAGTGGCATACACTACTGACTGCTTCCATAGCGATAAATCCGGCTTTTTTCTCACCGCTTTCACAGGCTATCAGCTCGCTCGTTTTCCCATTTGCACCGTGACCTCGCTTGCCTTTGTGTCTGCCACCAATCAGGGCATCATCCAGCTCAATGATATCGCTTAATTGATACAAACTATCTCTGTGACCTTAGCCAGTTTGGGTTTGTTTAATATTAGTATTACTGCGCGCCAGTTCACTTATATGAGCTTACTTAATCTAAGGGCCGATACACTACCTTTATCTGAGTCAAGGAAATAGATAGCTCAAAACCATTTAACTGAAGAAATGTGACTACCATGAAAAAGTATCCCTGCCATCATCGATGTTTTTTTTACAGTGGGTGCATTCTTATAAACGACGACGGCTTATGGTCATGGGCTCAGCACGGGCAAAATATTCCGATCATTGATTCAAACGATGTTCTGCGTAATCCCCAGAGTATATTGTCACAACTGTGCGAGGGACTTGGCGTCACCTTTGATCAGGCCATGCTCGATTGGCCAAGAGGCAGCAGGGACAGCGATGGCATATTGGCGAAGCACTGGTACCATCGTGTCGTACAGTCCACCGGCTTTGCCCCCGATCAATAGCAAAGCCTCACATTGAACCAGGCGCTATGTGACCATTTTATGCCCTATTAGCTAAGGCTTTTTGCTCTGAGGTTACAGGCTTAGTCAATAAATATTCAAGCTGTGCAGGCGACTACCTGTCGCTAAGGCCATGGCTACTGTTGAGG
>JBLHIW010000142.1:0-8352 GCA_047618055.1 Paraglaciecola sp.
ATGTTACTCCCAGCGCCATGGCAATCATCAGATTGATACTGGTTTTATTAAAGGATTGAGACATGTTTTTGTCCTTACTATGTTGATTTGGAGGTAAATATCAAAACCCATGTTTATTGTTTTGTGCAATTACATTAGATAGGACGACTGATCCTGCTAATGTTTAGTCTGCCATTCAATAGCAGATACCAATCACAAAAAAAAGTTAAGATATTCAGTTTTCGCTATCCATACTCTTGCATAAAGGATTAAGCCAAACTATAGGGGTAAACCCCTATAAAATTTACTTACAAACGACTTAATCGGACGAGTCATACCACTCCACTTAGATATGTAATCGCGGCGTGTTTTTACCCGTTTAAGGGATAATACGTAAGCGACCTTGTTATCCCCCGCACGAAGGTCTGGCAAGCGCCCGTTGGGCGGGTTTCAAATCTCCCACTGCTTCGTTATGTGTATTAGACATAGGAAAGCTATGCCTGAAGACCTTTGCCTTGAATTAACGATTTAAATTCCCGCTGAACTCTCCACCTTGAGCTAACTTGGTATAAGAAGGCAACCTGGATTCCTGCGAGCTTACGCTTTGCGACGAAACTTGCCCGCGACTTATGAGTTGATCACACATCAAAGTGGATGGGTGTTACATCGCAATGTTATGAAGCCCTTGCCATGGGGATTATCTTGCTCTGAGGAGGGTTGCAGACTTTGCTACAGGCAAAAAAAACCACCGCATGGCGGTGGTTTTTAATGTGTCAGATTTTTCATTTACCCAGCATGGCTAGATTACCTTGCTCTGCTGGGGTCAAATGCCTGTTGTATAAATGTAACTCAAAGTGCTACAGGCCCGTTAGTGGTTTAACCACCACGCTGGACACCGGCTCCTCTTCCACAACGTCTACTTCCTGTATAGCGTCTACTTTCTGTATAGCGTCTACTTTCTGTATGGCTTCTACTTTCTGCATGGCGCCCACTAATTCAGTGGTTACAGCACCCGTTAATGGATTTACCGTGACTCTTAACACCTGATCTTCTAGCGTTGTTTGTCCATCCTGAGTGTTTTGACCTGAAGATTGACTTCCACTTCCATTTGCAGATGACCCGGTTAGCTGATAAGCCATAACGGTTATATCAAAGGAGAACCCTTCAAATGCCGCACTCGAAATTTGGATTTCGCGAGTTTCAGTTACTTCATTGCTTTCAAAACGCTCGTCGGCTCCAATTTCGTCTGTGTAACTAAAGTTTGCAAGGTTATTACCTTGGCCACTTCCATCATTGTCAGCATTAATAATTCTGACATTTCCGCTCCGAGAATTAAGATTAGAGAAATTCAGTTCTATAGCGGGTATATAGTTGTTATCAGAAGTGTTCATTATAGCGTAGTCAGTAGTCCATACACCGTTTGCAAACGTAGCATTACTCTGGATCATCTCGATACCTGCAGTAATATCTACCTCAGTACGCAGAGAAACCTCCACATCGACCTGGTTACTAGGCTCAGAAATATAATAGCCAATTTCACCTGGAAACCAGGCTCTTACACGATATGAGTGAGTACCGTCTGCCAGGTCACTAAAGCTATGACTGAGAATATTAGCATTCACGACTTTGACGGATGTAAAATTGACACCATCAGTTGATTGTTCAATTTCAAACTTCAACGCGTCGTTAATAGCACCCCATTCCAGCGTAATACTGCCATCAAAATCTACATCAGTTCCCTCAGTTACCGGTTGCGCCAATGTCGTTGCAAGTCCAAGGTGAGTCGGATCCTTAGGCTCAGTCATGCTTGCCTTAAGATAAAATGGCATACGTAGTGTTGCGCCACCGTCTGTAGGCTCAGCAATCACATACCACATCAGTTGTCGTTGGTTTGCCCGCACTTGATCGCCGTCAACTACTGCAAAGACTTTAAACTGAACAAAGTTATTCCCATTTACCGTAATAGTTTTGGCAGACAGTTCGACATCAATTCCATCAACTTCCAATTCCCGATTATTCACAACACTTAAGTTGTACGTGGTCTCGCTGGCATTTAAGCCCTGCAAGGTTACGATCACATCTTCGGCATGTTTAATACGAGTATTGACCATCGGGAAGGTACCAAAGGCATAACTAGCCAGAAATGCCGGTTCTTCGAGGGCAGTTTCAGGGGAATCGTTCGCGATACCCATAATTGCCTTTGTATTGGCAGCCGCAAAAACATCAATTAAACCCGCACCTTGGGCTAAAATGCTGTCGTTGCTGGGACCATCGGCTTTTGGAGTACCGTCAGCAAAACGTGGATTAGTCGCCGTATTCATTAAGGCGGCGCGCACTGTCTCAGGCTCCCAGCTTGGATTAACCTGAATAACCAGGGCTGCTGCCCCAGCTACGTGTGGGCTAGCCATACTCGTACCATTCGCTTCAGTGTAACCGCTGGCATCTGCCATGGTCGCGGTCGGTGGGCCAGTCTTGGTCGTCGCAGCTAATATCGCTACGCCAGGCGCGGCTAAATCGGCTTTGATTTGACCTTCGCCCTCAATCGGTCCAACTGAGCTGAATCCGGCTATCCCTGGTACAAACAGGCTTGCATCCGGTCCGTTTAAGCTCATTTGACTAAGTGAAACGCCAGCTTCGTCATAGCCTAAGCCTTGCAGGTAAGCACCTGAATCGCCAGATATGGTTACAACGGGGGTGGCGGATGGAGCCAGAACTGCGCCGAGTTCACCGGGAGTATCATTATAAACAACAGTCCCGATAGCGCCTTTTGCCTGGCAGTTAGCTGCCTTATTGGCGAAAAGTCCGGTGCCAGCGTCTGCTGCTGCTACGTCTAGGGTACTTCCCCGCGCGACTAAGCAGATATTGCCAAGTACGCTAAAAGGTACTGCAGTGGGCGTATCAGCCAAACCAGCGAAGACATAATTCCCTACGATTGGGTCGGTAATCGGCTGTGTTAAGTTAGAATCAGTTGATAATGCTGCACTCATAGTAAGACCAGCGGTGTTGTCTTCAAGGACGACCGAAACACTGTTTGGAATAACACCTGGATCATTAGAGGCGGCGACGGCAATAACATGTCTTCCTGCAGCTGGAGAGCCAATGGTACCTTGTCCGGGGCCATCATTACCCGCGGCGGCGACGACCACTGCACCCGCTAGTGCGGCATTACTTGCGCCCACTGAACTGGCATCATCTGGTCCACCTGCTCCACCCAGGCTCAAGTTAATAACATCCGCAACCGGCTTAGCGTAACCGGTTAATGAACGAGGAGAAACCGCATCTTCTAAGGCTAATAATATGGCCGGTGACACACAACTTCCTGCAATATTACACACCTGGTAAGCCATTAACTGGGCCTGGGGAGCCATACCGTGTAAGGCTACATCATCAGCATTATTGGGTATGCCATCGGAACCGAAGGTCCAACCTGAATATCCGACAGCCGTGGCGGCAACGTGGGTACCGTGACCGAACGTGTCCATAATTTCGCCGGCGATAGGCAAGTAGTAAGCGACTTTATCGTTGTTTGCACCCGTAATCGGAGCCATAGCACCGTGACGTGGTGGGGTGACATCATCCCCAAACATAGAATTAGTCCAGTCAATACCCGTATCAATGACTGCAACATAGACACCTTGTCCTTCAAATCCATCACCAAAACTGTCGTATGCGGTTAAGTCATGACTTTCACCGTATAATTCCGGTGCCCGGGTATATTTTACACTGGCATCGAGTAGCGGCGTTAATGTCTCTACTTCATGGACTTTTTTGACATCTGCAAGTGACGCCAAAGCGCTAATCGAGGCATCAGCCACATCCAGAGTCATACCATTAAATACCAGGGTATAACGATATGCAATATTGGTTGAGCTATTATCAGGCAATGAAATATTAACCGAGTCAAGGGAGGCATTCATGCCTAGCGCTTGCAATGTTTGCAAAAACTTATCCTGTTTACGCGTTAAGTCGCTACGCAATAATTGAATTTGCTCCGCGCTTAAGGGCTCACCTGCTTTGCGCGCTTTATATATGTTGTGTGCTGCAGGTGCATCGTTAAGTTCAACAATGACCGATCTGGCGATGGTGCTGGTGGATGTTATCCCCAGTGCCATGGCAACCATTAGGTTGACACTGGTTTTATTAAAATTTTGAGACATATATTAGTCCTTACTATGTTGATTTGGAGGTGAAAATCAAAACCAATGTTTTTAGGGTTTTCGTAATTGAATTAGATAAGACGACTGATCCTGCCAATTTTTACTCTGCCGTCCTACAGCAGATACCAACCACTAAAACACATAAAGTTAAGATATTCGGTATTTAATAGGCTTACTTTTTACATAAAAAGCCAAGTCAAACTATGATGATATTTTCCTAGATAGTGCTAAGTGCTGGTCAGGCGTTAAATTATTATTAAATAACAAATAAAGCAAACAAAAGGGACTGGGGCTAATAAGCAGGACGGTCAGTGTGCGGAAATAAATTATAGAGTATTTTAATGGGCCAAGTCCCCTGCCTGTTAGGGGTAGCGCATAGGTAAGGGCCCCGAACCATGAGGTTTTTAGTCCTTAGATTCGTATCTATGCGAGTACTAGGGTATGAACATTAATACTTATTAGCAATGGAATTGGGGGGCGACGACGAGGGTAAAAACGATGGAACTGGACGAACACAGAGTGTTATACCATTCCTCCTCATGTGTGATCAACCCACAAGCCGCTGGCAAGTTTTATAACAAGCAGGAGTGGTATGACATCGTTTCACAACTGACCATTGATGACAGAAGTAAATATGAAGAGTACGAGAATGGCTTTGCTGAGGTACTTCAAAAGTATGATTGCCAGATGCTCAGTGTTGACGAAGGGCCAATTGTGCTGGCACGTAAGAGAGAGACCAATCGTTCAGCTATTATTCAGTACCCTTCAAATAAAAGCCCACGAGTGTTGTTAATATTCGATGCGTATCAAGCCATATCAAAGTAACGCGAGGCGGGCAGCACGGAAAACTCGATATTGGTGAAGGCCTTTGAATAAAAAATACTAAATGATAAAGCCAAGCGCCTGCTACAAAACATCAAAACTGTCAGCCATGAGGGAACAAGCACTTAAACAGTCGTTTAAGGTATCACAAGGTATCCTTATACTTTTAGATTCAGGCATAGAAAATAGGGCCATGTCTAAAATTCCAGTAATAATGCCAAAATCCTTTTTACGGCAATCGGGGGAGTGAATATTCTCCCACTTTATTCCCAATAATTTGCTTCGGTGAATTAGCACAGTAATCCATGATTTTACGAAGTACCGCCTGTAAACCATTGCCCCGAGATGGGCTCAGATACTTAGCTAGGCCCAGTTGCTGTAAATAATCTGGCATATCAAATGCCAATACCTGCTTAATCGATTGATTTTGTAGCACTTCAAACATCAGGGCTAACAAGCCACGGACAATTTTACTGGGTGAATCAGCCTTGAAACTCAATAATCCATTGTGGGTAGCACAGGTTAGCCAGACCTGACTTTCACACCCCGCTACCTCGTACTCAGGCAGATGATCTTCAGGGGCAAGTCTATTAAGGCCCTTGCCCGCCAACATGATTTGCCGATACGTTTCGTCCCAGCCTTTTGCCTGTAGGACTTGCCTGGCAATGGGCAAAAATTGCGCCGGATCGAATACATGTTTTTCCTTGTTTACCGGCGTTTTTGCTGATCCATTGCCTTGCAAGGTCCCTATTGCGCTATTGAGGGCCTTAACAAAACGCTCAATTTCCTGCCCCGTATTATAACAAGCTAGGGATACGCGCAGGGTGCCTTCATCAAGCCCCAGGGCCTGCATCAGCGGCATGGCACAGTGATGACCGACTCTAAGGGCAAAATTATGTTCATTAAGTAACAGGCCCAGATCCTGGTTATTCAGACCCTCGATGGTAAACGATTGAATGGCAGTACTATTGGCTAGGTCTCCCCATAAACGTATGCCGGGCACCTGCTCAAGTTCTTGCAATAGCCGCCGGTATAAAAAGCCTTCATGTTGAGTGATTGTGGCCCTGTGTTGTACAATAAAGTCCACTGCCGCAGCGAGTCCGACTACCCCTGCAATATTCGGGGTGCCCGCTTCATACTTTAAAGGCAGTCCCTGAAAACGGGTGCCACTAAAGCTGACATGTTCGATCATTTCACCGCCATACTGGTAAGGCGGTAAACGGGCTAATAATGCCTCTTTGCCATATAAGACCCCAATGCCGGTTGGCCCAAACATTTTGTGCCCGCTGAAGACATAAAAATCACAATCCAGGGCCTGTACATCGATGGGTATATGGGCAACCGCCTGGGCACCATCTATCAATGTTAGGGCGCCAAATAACTTCGCTCGCTCGATCAGTTTCTCAACGGGATTGATATTCCCCAGCGCATTTGACACATGGCCAATGGCTAACATGGCTGTATTGTCATTAATCAATGTCAGGGCCTGGTGCAGATCTAGTATCCCATTTTCATCAATGGGCATGACCCTTAAGCGCAAATTCAGTTGTTCTGCCACCTGCTGCCAGGGCACGATATTGGCGTGATGCTCCAAAGTGGATAACAGTATCTGATCACCCGGCTTAAAATGTCCTCTGGCCAAGATGCTGGCGAGCAGATTAATACTTTCCGTCGCGCCTTTCGTCCAGATGATTTCCTTTGCACTGGCGGCATTGATAAAACCCTGAACGTTAGCCCGGGCGGTTTCGAAGGATGCCGTCGCCCGCAGCGCCACGTTATGGGATGCCCGGTGCACGTTGGCGTTATCCATGGCATAAAAGCGTTCCATCTGCTCAAGTACTGACTGAGGCTTTTGACTGGTGGCCGCACTATCGAGATAGACCCAGGGATTAGCGGTGTCCGATGAGTGAAAAATAGGAAAATACTGACGAAGATCAGACTCAAGCATGGAAAAACTTCACGTAAACCGGGGTAAATGTGCGGGCAATTGTATGAGAAGCGCAGGCTTAAGCAAGTTTAATTGGCGATGGCCCCATTATATCGCGGATCAATGTCACCAGGCGCAGCAGTTTTATATTGGATAACTGACGATAATCAAAATAGGGGCAAACAATCAGTCGCTCCCGGGGTGCAACGGCAAACTCATTGTCAAGCCAGGTGAGGCTTGAGGGAAGTGTCAGGGATTTAGCATAACTGCGCCCCATCACCAGCTGCACTTTAGCCACATTTTGCGCTGGGTTGAGCAAGGGCGCACAAAACACTAAGGCCGTGTTGCTGCCTGACTGGAGCAAAGTGTGTTCTCGATATTGTTGCCAAGCCTGACTGTGTCGATCAACAGGAAATTGCTCATGCTCAAGGGCAAAGATAAGTTTGGCGTACAGATTAAACACTTTACGCCAACCATTGCCACAGGCCTGTCCAATAGCATGAATTTCGCCGCGGCTCAGAGGTTGGACGTGGTTAATAAGGGCAAGGTCTTGAAAATTTGGACGCTTGTTTATATACACCCGAAACTGCCCCTGGGGATCGCCTAAACCGCAATGGTTCAGGCTCGATGGCAGCGCAGGGCTCAATTACCGGCCACCCATGCTACGGAGCCGATAAACCTTGTAGATCTTCTTCGATACAGTCCATCATTTCCTGGGCTTCAAGCATAATCCCCTCCTCATCATCACCCAGGGGGAAAACCAGCACCAACGTGCCATTATTCTTCATACCCGGTAACCATTGCCCAAGCCAGTCTGTAAACGCAATCGGCTTTGGCTCACAATCGGGAAACTCATCCTTTACCCATGCCGCCGCAAATTCTTCATGGGGCCAAACGGGCACGCAGGCATCGTCCTCGGCTTTTAACATCAACCAGCCGTTCTTCCCAAACAGCCCCCATAAGATTTTAGATTCAATCATTTGTTCAATAGCATAATCGAATCGTTGCTCAGGTGGCATCTCTGCCAGGGCAATAAGTTCTTCGGATAAAATAACGGTCATAGGGTGATCCTGAATAAAAATAGGCTGAATTTTGTGACTGAATTAAATGTCGGAAAATAGGTGCTCGGTGAGCTAAATTTATAATCGCCCATTTTTTAATGGGCTAAATTTGATTTTTCGGCGTTTACGCTACTTACTTAAAGGTGATTTTTTGTGGAAAATAACCTGCCCTTAAATGCAGTGGCGCAGGATACACCAAAAACCATCATGCCGCCAAAGAACCGCAGCTGGAACTTCATTCTGCTTGGTGTATTGATCCTGGCGGGTTTCGCTTATTACCGTTTTATCAACACCAGAACACCATGACTGGGGTCAGTTTTTGTATTTTGCAAGAATGTGAGTTATTTGAGCATAATGTAAACCCAAATAATCACCGCTTTGTTTTTGTGTATAGCCACCCAAGCGG
>JBLHIW010000143.1:0-8329 GCA_047618055.1 Paraglaciecola sp.
GCCAGGGCTAACTCAATCTCCTGCTCAGTGTTAAGCAGAGAAGGGGCAAACCTTGCATAGCTAATACGATAGGGCGTATTGCTCATAATAATGCCTTTTTCATGCATGGTTTTCACCACCGCCTCAGGTTTCATGCCTTGAACATCAAAACACACGAGTCCTGATGACAGTTCATTACTGGCCGGGGTGTAGACCTGCACATGGGGCATTTTTGCCAGGCCCTGTTTGGTTTGCTGATTTAATTGATGAATGCGTTTTTGCACATTGGCTTTGCCTAATTGCAGATGCAGTTTAAATGCCTCAGGCAGTGCCCAGCGATGCTCAAAGGAATGAAATCCCCCCGGCGACATATGCTCACCCATCGGCACTTTATCCTGGGTCATGCCACCCATCCACACCTCGTAAGATGCACTAAAACTGGGGATCACCGGTTCGCTTTGGGCCCAGGCCTGGTCATTGCCCCAAATCACCCCCGTGCCCCGGGGGCCAAACATCCACTTGTGCGTGCCGGCGATAAAAAAGTCGCAGCCCAATTCACTGATATCCTGGTTTTCAATCCCAAAACCGTGCACCCCATCCACACAAAATAATATTTGCTGGTGGGCTTTGCGTTGTTTGTTGAGTGCGCCAAGGGTGTCTGCCATGGCTCTGATGGGCAGTTTGACCCCGGTCGATGAATGCACCCAGGTTGCCGCAAATACCCGGGTATTACTGTTTATCCCGGCTTTCATGCGACGAAGGACGTCGTCTACCGTGACCTGAGCGGGGTCATCATAGAGGGCAATACGTTTTATGCTGGCACCGGTACGTTTGGCCCGGTGTGCCAAAGACATATCGGTGGAATAGTGATCATGCACGGTTTGTAATACTTCATCGCCGGGCTGCAATGCTAAGCCACTGTAAACCAGGCCCAGCCCCATGGTTGTGCTGTCGGTAAGGGCAATGTTTGCGGCTTTACCCCCCATATATTGTGCGGCTGCACTGGCGATGTTGCCGTCGATGGTCTGGAAATGCTCATGCCAATAATCCGACGGATTTTCATCCAATCCCCGACGATGTTTTTCGATAGCGTCAGATACGGGTTTGGGGTGGGAGGCCAACAAAAATGTGGATAACTGAATATATTTTCGGGTTAGGGGAAATAAATCACGTAAAGCCTTCCAGTCCCCAGCTTGAATGTTGCCGTAGCCAACTGCTGCACTGGGTGACGCGGCAAGCACTGAAGCGGGCACCAATAAACCGGCACCAACGCCCAGGCCCAAACCGTTTAAAAATTCACGTCTTAACATAGGTCATTCCTCATTCTACATCGCCTTCTTAGTGAACGACAAAGCGCTGCATCGCGGCCTACCTGGACAACCTCAGCGTATGTCGATTAAGTGAGTCGACTTAGTGTAGCGTATTAACACAAACATCGCCTTTTTCAGAATACAGGGACCTTGAAGTCCTTTGGTATTCTCTGTAGAGGCTTGGGTGAATATTGTCAGGGCTTCAACGACCGGCGTAAACAGCCCCAGTTTTTATGGGCCATCAATGGCCACCCTTTGACATATTTCATCAACTTCTGAGCCTTTCATCCGCCTCTTCTCACTCAATATTGACTATTCTGCCCCTCTAATCTAGGAAAGGGCACGTATAATGCCCATATCATGTAAAAGTAAGATGTTAATAATGTCATTGCGAAGGTAAAATTGCGCCCATCGTGTGAACAGTCATGTTTATGTTGTCTGGCAAGAGGCAGTGGAAAATGTATGGATTATTTTGAACAGTTAGGGGTCAGTCGAGCATCGACCACCATCGATATTAAAAAAGCCTATCGAAAACTCGCTAATAAATATCATCCGGATAGAAATGATAGTGGGGAAGCCAAAGAAAAATTTCAGTTAATTCAGGAGGCTTATGATGTTATTTCTGATCCCAAAAAACGCTCTCTATATCTGAAAAAGAACTATACGGTAATAACGAATCCCCGAGACATTGCCGATTCGTTTTGGCATAGCGCCTTGAACTAGGCCTTAATCACACCTTGTGAATTAGACTCTCAACTAGGAAACAATGAATGCAAATTGAAGCAAGCTTACCCGATTATTTATATGGTGATTTTTCTATGTTTTTAGAAAATATGACCTCGTATGAAGATCCTGAACACCCGGAACTATTAGCGAATTATCTGGCTAGTTTATTCGAACAATTGAAGAAAATGCCTTTGTTATTTAACGGTATGGTTGATCAACTGGCGATGGCCATATCAACCAAGATTAGAATTGACAGCGAAAATCTGGCAAAAATCCTGCTTACCGCCGAGCCGTCCTGGGACCAGGTAAAGCCTTTTGTGGGCGTACATGCCGACGCTCGCGACTGTATTACTGAAATAATGACCCACGCACAGCAGGACTTAAAAACAGCGGTTTTGTTGATCCACTTTTATAAGGACTACGATGCCACGCCTTTAAAGGCTGAAGCAGAGGAATATGAGCAGGTCAATGATTATGAAATGGATGACGATGGTGAGAACTACTAGGTACTATCGAAGCAACTAACCAAGCAATCTAACTAACTATTAATAGATACTTAAGTTTTGAGGAGTCACCTTGACAAAAAATGCATTAATTCTTGCCACCGATATTATGGAACAAGCACAACATAGCGGCAGGCGCGCCGGTACCTCTTTAGAAGCCATTGCTTCTGAACAAGGGGATGAGACCATGCTGGCGGTGTTGACCGAGATGGATATTTTAACCGTTGCTAAAATTGTTCGGGAGCATGACGCTACCATTCCTTCTATTGCTACATGGTTAATGGATGCGGAATCCATTAAGCAGCTATTAAATGTTGAACCCTCATATTGGCAAAATATGGATGAAGACGCCATATTTTGTGCCCAAACTGAAGCTCACAGTTTATTAACCCAAATTTTTCTCTCTTCTGATGATGAAGAGAAACAATTGGAAATACTAAACGTCATTGTTGCAGACGATTTTGGGCTCTTATATTTATCGTTGCCCTTTGTAGGTCATGATTTTTCTGAATTAGAAGAAGATGAAGAGCAAGCATCAGGCAGCATTGAAGAGCTGTTGATGAAAATAAAAACCTTAAACGAAGAAGCCTATCGTGAGGTGATGACAGTCAGTACCAACGGCACATTGGAAAACATTGAAAAGACCCTAAAGCAAAATGCCAATAAACAACGGGTGACGGCCCTTGAAATGGATACCGACGATATGTTTGCGCCACTTTAAACAGGCAAAGAAAAAACCGCATGTATAAACAGCTTAGTTGATTAGGATCCATCAATGAAAATTGCAGAGTTAAGACATCACCCCTTGCTACTTCTGGTCTTAAAAGACGGAGAAAGTGACGGTTATTTTACCCCAGAATTTATGCATAAAACCAAACAGCAATTAAGCGATATGTCTTTGCGCATCGCCTCAGATAACTTATCGATTATTTATGCCGATCAAATAAAAAAGGGCTGTGAAATTGTACTGGGCATGAGCAATTTAGGTTTATTAGAGCTGTGCGATAACAATACCCAGAAAGCAAAAAATATTATAAAAACCCAGGGTATTGTTTACTGCTTTCGGGCCGGTTGGGCAAAATATGCCGAGTTAAAAAAAATATCACCCTCATATTTCGAAGATATTGCTATTAGTCGTTATGCTTTAGGCATGAATGATATTGCTGATATAAGACTGATGCATGGGGAGTTAGTCAAGGAAGGGCAGCGAAGCGCCAGGCTGTTACAAATTTATAAAAATATCGCAGCAAGTTATTGCGCAAACACCCTGCTGATTGATAATGATGAAGACGTGTTGGCCTTTGAATTGCAAAAATTTCTGAATACCGCCATTGCCTTATTGCTTATTGATTGTGATAAAAAAGTATTTACCAACGCTTTATATCAGCAGCTGATTACTTACCTTAGCAGCACAGACAAAGCGCTACTGCTTACTAAGTTGCAAGGGTGTATCGCCGACTTCACTGGGCAACTATCGACAGCCACTAAAGATTACCTGCAAGAGATAGGATTATTAGATTTCAGTGATTTAAAGGGGATCATTAATCAACAGGACAATATCTCTATTTATGTCCAGGAAATGTTAGAACTGCCTATAACCGTTGCCAATGAATTGAATAATGATTTTGATGGTGGTTACGACTTCCATGGGGATGATGAAGAAGATCTTGCTTATTTAAGACCTGACAATGGATAAGATAGGATTTTTATATCCGGAACCAGCCAAGATTTTTTGCCGCACGTTTAGGCTGGTGATTTAAAGGCCTAAATTACTTCGCAGTGGGCGAAGTTTTGCGACGTGCATGGGGAGGAATATTGAAAAAATCACTGTTTTTATCATTTAAAGCATTTTTAACTTGGTCGTTGTAGATCTTACGCCCGTCTATGGTCTGGCCAAACACCTTGAGGTGGGCCTTTTCCATTAGTTCTGCCGCTTCTACCCGGCTAAGCAAGCCAAGTAACTTGCCAGCTTGCAGCAAACCTTCGGTACGGTACTTTGCCTTATCGTCTTGTTGCCTTTTGTGAGTGGCGTTAAACACCTGCAACAGCTGGCCATAGCAATAGGCTGCATATTCTTCTTTGTTCATCGTGATATCCGTTTATTATCATTTTTTTCGACTTTGCTTGCTTAGTCATTGTGTATTATCCATACAAAGCCCGGTTAAATCAGGGCTTATGTGAGCGCTCCTCTTCCCTTTCTCGCAACAAACCTTGCATATAAATCCCCCCTTTAATGCCATCCACTGCCGCTTCGATATAATCGGCCAGTATGTTTACATCGGGGAGGGTGTCACGGCAGGCCATTAGGCCAAAATCGATGGAGTCACAATAACTGACCACGGTAATATTCAAGGACTGTCCATCTATCAATACCGAAAGGGGATAAGTCGCCTTGAGCCTGGCCTGACCAAAATACAGGGGCTGGCGTGGCCCCGGCACGTTGGACACCGTCACGTTAGCGGCAGGCGGCATTAAGCTGGTCATATTGAGCTGGTTTAGCACCGCCACTAGGCCCTGGGCAATCACCGCAAAGTTGGTGGCGGCGTCGGCCGATACATCCCCTAATTCCTTCTTGGCATCCACGGTAGAGGCGGCAATTTTTGCCAGCCGGGTCATGGTATCTGCTTCGTTGGTGGCCAAATCGGCGATCACGTAGGTAATTTGGTTACCGCTGCGATTCACCTGACGCACCGACACCGGTACTGAGGCGATTAGGGACTTTTTCGGCAAGGCATTTTTTTCCTGCATATACTTGCGCAGCGCACCGGAGCACAGGGCAAGAATAATGTCATTGACGGTTGCTCCTGCCTGTTTGCCCAGGGCTTTTATTTCTGACAGAGGCAGGGATTTCACCGCAAAGCGGCGGGTACCGGTAATCGGCACGTTAAATATGGATTTGGGCGCGCTAAAGGGTACCGGTGAAGTGTTCTTGCTTATGCCCACTGCTTTGAGACCCTGACCCATAAACATTTTTGACAGGTCCTGCACCATACTGGCACCACTACCTACTTCTTCGAGCAGTTTGTTGGTTTTGGCCAACACGCTTATCGAGTCTTTTTCACCTGTTCTACCGTAATGTTGTATGCCACTCCAGGGTGCTTTTACCTCATTGTCTGGTAATAAACTAAAGCAACTTTCCATCAATTCTATGCCGCCCATGCCGTCAATCGCAGCGTGGTGCATTTTCATGTAGAGGGCAAATTGATTATTCTCCAGGCCTTCAATTAAATGAAATTCCCACAGGGGACGTTCACGATTGAGCAGCCGACTATGCAGCCGTGAGGCCAGTTCCAATAAGTCGCCCATGGTGCCTGGCCGGGGCAGAGCCGAATGCCTGACATGGTAATGAATGTCAAAATGCTCATCCGTCACCCAGCTGGGTAAAGCCGCGCTGTGCACTGAACTGAGTTTTTGATTAAAAGGTGGGCCGGCAGGTTGAAGCTCAAGCTGTTCTAATAAGTCACGAATATAATTACCCTGATAATCCTCGGGGATATCAAAAATTGCCAGACTGGCCACATTCACCGGGGTACTTTGTTTTTCTAAAGACAAAAAGGCGAGATCGAGCGCATTGAGTTTGTTCGACATAATATTATTTCCCTGAGCCTAGCATTTCAATAAGTTAGTCTTACCCGAGATGAGGAATTTTGCAATTTAATCATCAGATTAACTAAGACAAGAAGCACTTGGGTATATACCCGTGGCCCATCAATCCCTTATCAATATCAATGTTCGATACTTGAAACTAAGGCTCTACAGTCAAATCTGAGCCAGGTACTGTTGCAACTTACCCATGGCAGGCTGTGAGGCATCTTTCATGCGTTTAATAATGGCTAACTTTTCAAGTTCATCTGGTTTCACGTCACGTACAAGCTGGCTAAACCCATCGAGTCTGTTATTGAGTAACCATTCACGTATGCCTTCATCCTTCGACCAAATATACTGATTCAGCATAAATGCAGCGGTTAAACGTAGCCAGTCCATCAAGGTGTTAGGTAGCGGTACCACATTACATATTTTGTTTTTCACTGCATCATTGGCATAATTTGCTTCTATATGGGCAATAAATGCGGCGCTAAACACTGGCTGATAGGAGCGCACCGTTTGTGGGGTGATCACATCGCCAGCAAAAATCGGCTTAATCTCTAAGTTAGCGATGGCGATGGCGCTGGCCGAACAATCCACGTGCAGGTGGGCTGGACTGGTTGGGATAGTGCCCTGTTCAAGTATAATTTGATCTTTCTCAATGCTGGTTACCCGGCCCAGGCGCACGATGTTTTTCACTTTGCGTAAGGCTGCAAGTTCCAACTGACTAATGGTTGCGCCATGGAACATTTTTGGCTCTATTGAGGTATCGATCCGCAAAAATACGCCCGCTTTTTCGAGCTTAGTGAACATATCTTCCACCGATTCAGACTGGGCAATGGCTTCCATCTGCGCTGCCTGTGCGCCGATCGCATCGGCGAAGAACGCTGCAGTGGGCTGGGTGTTTTTACGATCAATTAACCAAGCATCCCGAGGCATGATCCACTGGATAAGCTTTGGGTCGACATTATTTTCCAATAACCACAAGACGGCATCGATGCCGGTTTTTCCGCCACCAACAATCACATCCCCGGCGGGGGGGCTTGTGACCTTTGGCATGTCGTTCAGTGGCATAAATTGTACGTCAGGGGCAATGCTAAACTGAGGCGTGTGGGTGGAAGGCACCGTGGTGTTTAAATAGGTCGCATCAACGGTCTTTTTATTAACCTTAACCTGATGGGCTTCCCCCGTTAGCATTGAGACAAATTCCCCCTCACCTTGGTAATCACACATGGGGAAGTACTTTACTCGACCACTTGGCAAAAACTGTTCACGCATCACATCGTCAAAATAGGCACTGACTTGTGCACCCGTGGCGAGTTCATTAAGACCTTTATTCAGACCGACCTGGTCGATACGGCCCTTGCTCAATTCGCGGGAGCTGACCCCATAGAAGGCCGAGGGTTGATGTAAGCTCACAAAAGGATAGGCCACGTTCCAGTGGCCCCCTGGTTTGCTAAAACGATCCACGATCACGATATTCGCGTTTGTTTCCGTCAGCAGGATATCTGCAAAGGCCATGCCTACGGCTCCGCTGCCCACTATTAAATAGTCTGTCTCGTGGTTCTGTTTACTCATGGTGCAGTGCTCCTATGCCCAAGGGCGTTTAATTTCCGTATACAAATGCTGTTGTCAGTGTAGATCATCATATAGCTTAACGTGGACGGGATCATGTCGGAAAATCGTGTCAGCGAAAGGATAGCTGAACCGGGCTGTTTGGTGAGCCCGGTTCAAAGGTTTAACCCTCAGGGGATGGTATTACTGCATATAATTAAGAGGCAAGGCCTTAAGTGCGGTAACACCAGAATCGATTGCCGCTTGGGCGACTGCCAGTGCCACACGTTTAAGTAAGCGAGGGTCCATTGGCTTAGGGATAATATAGTCCTTACCAAAGCTGAGGGCGTCGATATTGCTTGCCTTAAGTACTTCTGCCGGTACCACTTCTTTGGCAATAGCGCGGATAGCATTGACCGCGGCAATTTTCATTTCATCGTTTATTTTTGCCGCACGTACGTCTAGCGCACCACGAAAAATAAAGGGGAAGCACAGCACGTTATTTACCTGATTAGGGTAATCAGAGCGTCCGGTGGCCATGATCAGATCATCACGGACTGCGTGAGCCAATTCAGGTTTAATTTCCGGATCAGGATTTGAACAGGCAAAGATCACGGGTTTGGGCGCCATCAATTTTAGTGCTTCCGGGGGCAGAACGTTAGGCCCAGACAC
>JBLHIW010000144.1:0-8277 GCA_047618055.1 Paraglaciecola sp.
TTTTGGGCCTTAGCGAGCTGGGACTTTGCCGCAGCAAATTTCGCCTAGTCAATAATTACCCCTTATTTCTAGCCCCGTTTTTTGGGGCTTTTTTGTGCCTGCGTCCCTCAAATACCTTATGTTAACATTCCTTGATATAAATCATTTACGCCATATTGTAGGTTTATTTATTATTGATTTGATAACAATTGCAACACTAAGATACGAATATGGGTCTAATCTTATAGCCACTGCCTATGAAGTTTTCTTGTCGGAGGTCTGTTATGGACATTTTCCACCACTATCAACAAAGGTATGATTTACACAAAGAAGAAGAATTCAGTATTAATGAATTTCTGGATGTCTGCAAACAAGACAACACGGCTTACGCCAGTGCCGCTGAGCGTTTGCTACTGGCGATTGGCCAGCCGGAAATGCTCGACACCTCTAAAGATCCAAGCTTAAGTCGTATATTTTCCAACCGCATCATTGCCCAATATCCGGCGTTCAGTGCGTTTTATGGTATGGAAGACGCCATTGAACAAATTGTGTCTTATCTTCGCCACTCTGCCCAGGGCCTGGAGGAGAAAAAACAAATATTGTATTTGCTTGGCCCGGTAGGCGGTGGTAAATCGTCTCTGGCCGAAAAACTCAAGGAGCTTATGCAACAGCAGGCTATTTATGTCCTTAAGGACTCGCCAGTCAATGACCACCCGCTATGCCTCTTCGATGCCAGTGAAGACGGTGAAATCCTGGAAAAAAAATATGCCATTCCCAAGCGTTACCTTAAATCCATTATGTCGCCCTGGGCAAGAAAACGCCTCCATGAATACAATGGTGATATCAGCCAGTTCAAGGTCGTTAAACTGCAACCGTCGATTTTGGATCAGATCGCTATCGCTAAAACCGAACCCGGGGATGAAAACAATCAGGATATATCCGCCCTGGTTGGCAAGGTAGATATTCGCCGCCTGGAACACTACGCCCAGCACGATCCAGATGCCTATAGCTATTCCGGTGCCCTATGCAAGGCCAACCAAGGCCTAATGGAGTTTGTCGAGATGTTTAAAGCGCCGATCAAGGTGTTACATCCACTGCTCACAGCGACCCAGGAGGGAAATTATAATCCAACGGAGGGTTTCTCTGCCCTGCCTTTTGATGGCATTATTTTGGCTCATTCAAATGAGTCTGAGTGGCAAACTTTCCGCAATAATAAAAATAACGAAGCCTTTTTGGATCGGGTTTACATTGTCAAAGTACCCTACTGTCTGCGGGTTTCAGAGGAGATACGCATATACCGCAAGCTTATCCAAAGCAGTGAGTTGTGCGGCTCCCCTTGTGCCCCAGACACCTTGGAATCACTCGCCCAATTTAGTATATTATCACGACTCGTTGTGCCTGAAAATTCCAGTGTCTATTCCAAGATGCGGGTTTACGATGGTGAAAGCCTCAAAGATACGGATCCTAAAGCAAAATCCTATCAGGAATACCGGGATTACGGGGGGGTAGATGAAGGCATGCAGGGTCTGTCGACGCGCTTCGCCTTTAAGATCTTATCCCGGGTATTTAACTTCGACCATCAAGAAGTTGCGGCCAATCCCGTCCACCTGTTCTATGTGCTGGAGAAACAAATTGAACGAGAGCAGTTCCCGTCTGAACAAGCGGAACAATACAAGGAGCATTTGAAAGGCTACCTGATCCCCAAATACGTAGAATTTATCGGCAAGGAGATCCAGACCGCCTATCTCGAGTCCTATTCCGAATACGGGCAGAACTTGTTTGATCGTTACGTTAGTTATGCTGATTTTTGGATCCAGGATCAAGAATATCGCGATCCGGAAACCGGTCAACTATTCGACCGGCAAGCCTTAAATGCCGAACTGGAAAAAATTGAAAAGCCCGCTGGCATCAGTAACCCAAAAGATTTTCGTAATGAGATCGTCAATTTTGTATTGCGGGCCCGGGCCAACAATAAAAGCAAAAATCCTTCCTGGACCAGCTACGAAAAATTGCGCATCGTGATTGAGAAAAAAATGTTCTCTAGCACTGAAGATCTGTTACCGGTGATTTCATTTAATACAAAAGGATCAGCTGATGATCGCAAAAAGCATGATGACTTCGTACAGCGTATGGCGGAGAAAGGCTATACCACCAAGCAGGTACGACTATTATGTGAATGGTATTTAAGAGTCAGAAAGTCCTCCTAACATGAGCCTATCTACCCTAACCATAACTGAGGCAAAGCTGTATGGCTCCCTTTATTGACCGACGCCTTAATAGTAAGGGTAAAAGCACGGTAAATCGCCAGCGCTTTTTACGCCGCTATAAAGAGCAAATCAAAAAAGCAGTTTCTGAATCAATCAAGCAGCGCAGTGTTACCGACATCACCAGCGGTGAAGAGGTGAGCATTCCAGGTAAGGATATTTCAGAGCCCATCTTCCACACAGCCAAAGGTGGCAGGCGGGAAATCGTCCATCCCGGCAACGATCAATTTAGTCGTGGCGATAGGATAAAACGACCACTAGAAGGAGCTGGGCAAGGCAGTGGCGAAGGTCAAGCTAGTGATACGGGGGAGGGAGAAGATGAGTTTGTGTTTCAGATATCTAAAGACGAATATCTGGATTTGTTGTTTGAAGACTTGGCGCTGCCTAATCTGCTAAAAAACCAATTCGATAAGTTACTCGAATATGAAAGCTATCGAACGGGTTATGTATCAGATGGCGTAGCCAGTAATTTGGACGTGGTACGCTCGTTAAAAGGCTCCGTTGCCAGGCGCATTGCCTTAAGCGCGGGTAAAAAATCAGCGCTTAAAATTTTACAGGAGCAACTCGCTGAGCTAGTCGCCGATAAACTTGATCATCCTTTGGAAATTACCCAGTTGCAGGCACAAATCGAAGCATTGCAGAAGCGCATTGCCAAGATGCCATTTATCGACACCTTCGATTTGCGTTTTCGTAATTTTGAAAAACGACCGATACCGACCAGCAAAGCGGTGATGTTTTGCCTGATGGATGTATCGGGCTCAATGGATCAAGCCACTAAAGACATTGCGAAACGTTTTTATATGCTGCTTTATCTGTTTTTAAGCCGCAGCTACAAAAATGTCGAGGTCATTTACATTCGCCATCACACTCAGGCCAAAGAGCTCGGTGAACAGGAGTTTTTCTACTCCCAGGAAACCGGCGGTACCATCGTTTCCAGCGCCTTAAAGCTGATGCAGGAAGTTGTGGCTGAGCGCTTCCCCAGCAACGAGTGGAATATTTATGCGGCACAAGCATCAGATGGCGATAACTGGACCGACGATTCCCCCAATTGCAGCCAGATTTTACACGAGAGCCTGCTGCCCATCGTACGTTACTTTGTGTACATTGAAATCACCCAACGAGAACATCAAAGTCTTTGGCGAGAGTATCGAAAGTTAAGCGAAATTCACCCCCACTTTGTGCTCAAACATATACGTCAGTTAGAAGATATTTATCCGGTGTTTAGGGCGCTATTTGATAAGAACATTTCCAAAAAAAAAGGGGCAGCATAAGGTGGCCAATGTAAACAAAGTGACGATGCTGGGCGATGGCCCGGACTGGAGCTTTGACTTACTTGCCAAATATGAAACAGAAATAGATAGAGTAGCCAAAAACTTTGGCCTGGACATCTACCCTAATCAAATAGAGGTGATAAGCGCCGAACAGATGATGGATGCCTACGCCAGTATCGGCATGCCAATCAATTATGCCCATTGGTCTTATGGCAAAAAATTCATCCAAACTGAACAAAATTATCGCCGGGGCCAAATGGGTTTGGCCTACGAAATTGTGATTAATTCCAAGCCCTGCATTGCCTATTTAATGGAAGAAAACACCATTTGCATGCAGGCGCTAGTCATTGCCCATGCCTGTTACGGACACAATTCCTTTTTCAAAAATAACTACTTATTTAAAACCTGGACTGATGCCGATTCGATTATTGACTACTTGTTGTTTGCTAAAAACTATCAGGCAAAATGTGAGCAAAAATACGGTATTTCGGCAGTCGAAGAAATAATGGATTCGTGCCATGCCCTGATGAATTTTGGTGTAGATCGCTACCAACGCCCGCAAAAAACATCCATACAAGAGGAACGTGAACGCCAGCAAGACCGGGAGAACTATCTGCAATCCCAGGTGAATGATCTTTGGCGCACCTTGCCCGTGATCAAGACCCTTAGTAGCGAAAAAAAACCGCGTTTCCCAGCCGAACCACAGGAAAACCTGCTGTATTTTATTGAAAAAAATGCCCCTTTACTGGAACCCTGGCAGCGGGAATTGGTCCGCATTATACGTAAGGTTGCCCAATATTTTTATCCGCAGAGACAAACCCAGGTGATGAACGAAGGCTGGGCCTGTTTTTGGCACTACCACATCCTAAACCGCCTGTATGATGAGGGTAAGGTCAGTGACAGCTTTATCATGGAGTTCTTACATAACCACAGCAATGTCGTCGCTCAGCTCCCCTATAACAGTCCCCATTATTCGGGGATCAACCCTTATGCTCTGGGGTTTAATATGTTTATGGACATCAAGCGGGTCTGCCAGACTCCTACCGAAGAAGACACCTATTGGCTGCCCGAAATAGCGGGTAAAGACTGGTTAGAGACCGTGCATTTCGCCATGGAAAATTTCAAAGACGAAAGTTTTATTGCCCAGTTTTTGTCGCCTAAGGTCATTCGTGATTTCAAGTTATTTTCCGTCGAAGATGATGAAGTACAAACACACTTACATATTTCGGCCATCCACGATGAACAGGGCTACCAGCTCATCAGGGAGAAACTCTCTGCCCAATATAATCTAAGCAATATTGAGCCCAACATTCAGGTCTATGATGTCGATACAAGCGGCGACAGGTCTCTAACGCTCAGATATGTACCACAAAATGACATTCCTTTAGCCGACAGCCTTCAAGACGTGTTGAAACATCTGCACCGTTTATGGGGATTCACCGTCAACTTAGAAGAGTTTTGTGACAGTGGCGTACCTATTCTGCTCGCCCGTTGCCCGAAGACGTAATTAGCCCTATGGAGTATTGTTCGCAATAAGTTGTCGTCTGGCCGTGTTAGCCCTATTATAGGGGCCTGCCCGTCATCTGAATGGTAATAGAAAGCCCAATAATGAGCGAAACCCAAAAAAACAACCCTCTACACGGTCTTACCTTACAGCAGATAGTTGAGCACTTAGTGCAAACTCTAGGCTGGGAAAAAATGGCCATACAGGTGAAAATAAACTGCTTCAGCAGCGATCCGAGTGTGAAGTCCAGTTTAAAATTCTTACGTAAAACCCCCTGGGCCAGAGAAAAAGTCGAACAACTTTATCTTTCTAACTTATCCAGCGCAAAAACTACGGATACGGGCTCAGGCGCATTTGTCTGGCCTGATATAAGCAAAAACAAACAATAGCTCAGCAATTTTGAAATATTTAAGCGCCTACCACCCTGATTTGCAGCAACAAATTGCTGATATGCTGGAACGGGATACCTTACGAGGATTCTTGCTCGGCAAGTATCCTGACACGCATCAGGTTGCTAACGATAATGCCTTGCGTGACTATGTAAGCGAGTTGAAAAACCGCTTTATGCGCAAGTCTGCGCCACTGAGCAAAGTCGGCTTTGACAAAAAAATTCATGTGGTCAACAACGCGCTGGGTTTACACACCTATGTCAGCCGGGTGCAAGGTGGCAAACTAAAAAGCAAAAACGAGCTGCGGGTCAGCACCCTGTTTAAAAATACCCCCGAAGCATTTTTAAATATGATCGTGGTCCATGAACTTGCCCACTTAAAAGAAAAGGATCATAACAAAGCATTTTATCAATTGTGTGTGCATATGCAGCCTGAGTACCATCAAATAGAATTTGATCTACGGGTTTACCTTACTCAATTAGAAGCAAAGGGGAACATCTATTAATCAGCTTTATACTATCCCTGCAGGAGCCTGATGGACTACCAATTTATCCGTAATGAAGATGCTCAGCCTATGGCGATTTTTAGCATGGGCGCTGAAACCCTCGGTCGCTGGATATCAGATGAGCTGGGCAGTGACCAAGTAAAAATACAGGCCTTACTTCAGGTCATTGACACCTTGCAGCGCAAAGAGATGACGGAATATCAACTGCAGGGTGTTGAATATGACATTGAACTTAATCATGACGAAATCGAAGTCCGCGCCCATGAACTCTCCTTAAGTGCCCCGGAGGAATTACCTGAGGGTACCGAACTTTACGATCAGGAATCAATCACCGGTTGTGGGCTAGAAGACTTTAAGCAGGTACTACTAAGTTGGCAAGACTTCATACAAGGTTAAGCCACTACCTTTAATATGGACAAAGGACATGGCCCCGTTGAAGCCCTTAAACATCACGTGCAAGGAATAAAAAGTAAAAAGGGTCAGTGTCAAATTAAAATTTACGCCATATAGATTATTCATGACTTACCAGTTTTTGCCATACTGAATAACATACTCTGGCACACCGGCTGAAGCGACCCTTAATTTCCTTGCCATTGGATTTTCAGCATTAAATGAACATAGTCTTAGTATAGATTACTTAAATTGACACTGACCCCCTTTATTCTGACCCCCTTTATTCTTTTGACCCATCTAACGGACAATGTGTAAGCGACCTTACCCTTTGTTATGAAACCTACCAGCGCCTTCTGAATTGCTCGCATATCAAGGAGGAATGGTATGACTGCATAGGGAAATTAATGACTCCACTGCAAACAAATGCTCCGGGTGAAGTTCCATGTTAAAAGTAAATAAAACCACGAAAAAAGCAGTTTGACACTAATATGCTAAGGCGTAATCAATTGAATATATTAATTTTATCAGTAAGATGAAAACAAAAAAGTTGAATATAACAACAGGGAGATAATCAAAGTATGTACTCAAAAATTCTACTTCTAATCGTATTTTTACTGCCAATCCACACCGTGCACAGTGAAGCATTACCTATAGAGTATTTTAATCACATGCCTATGTTGCAAAAACCTGCAATTTCACCCGATGGTGAAAATTTGGCTGGCATCTATAACACTAAAAAAAACACCCAGGTTGTGGTCGCACCTTTTGGCTCGCAAGATTTGCAAGCACTGGTATCATTGGGCGGTGAAAAATATCGCATCGAAAATATTGAATGGGCCAATGATAAAAGACTGTTAATCACCGTCAGTCAGCCTTATGAATATAACGGCTTAAGGTTAAGAACAAGCCATTTATATTCGGCAGATATAGCCGGTAAAAATGTATTTGAAATACGACGTTCAACCAAGGCTGGGCGTAGTTCAAATACCTCAGATTTGGACTTTTATTATAACAGTCCTAAAATACTTAATACCTTGCCAAATGATCCCGAGCATATTTTAGTCACCAGCAGAGATTCAAGAGATGGCAATTTTTCATCTATTTATAAGGTAAATATAAATGACGGAAACTTTGAAAAACACATTGCCAATACCAACCGGATCAGCAATTGGATTGCCGATCAAACCGGAGAAATCTTATTAGCCATAGGCGAGAACAGAGATTCCCGTGACGAAACAAAATACGTTTACCTCAGAAAAAATGTAGAAGCAGATTGGATCTTAATCAAAAAATACACCCCTTTTGAGTCAGAAACATTCGACCCTATCATGTATGAAAAGGCAACGAATACAATCCTGGTGTTGTCGGATCATGACTTACATAAAACTGCTTTATGGCGTTTTGATATTAAAAAAAATGAATTTACCGAACTGCTTGCTCAAGCTCCGGGCAATTTTGATATTGATAGTCTGATTTTCAAACCCAGTCGCACTGAAATGAATGTTATTGGTTATAAATACATAGATAACTTTGTGCGACGTGTTTACTGGGATTCAGAACAAAACAGCATTGGTGATCAACTTGCTACTTTATTTGCCAAGAGCGGCTTAAAAAGTAATATCTATGACTACAGCTTAGACGGAAACCGCTATATTTTATCTGCCGTCAGTGACAGTAGTCCGGTTAAATATTATTTGTTCGACAAAAATAAAAAAAGTTTGAACCTGTGGTTTAGCCAATATCCTTATCTGGAAGGAAAGTCGCTGGCTAATGTCACACCCATTACGTTTAACGCCAGAGATGGTATGGAGATATATGGTTACATTACCCAACCCAATGGCATTGAAAATCCTCCAGTTATTTTGTTTCCACATGGTGGACCCTATGCCAGAGACTACCAGTACTTTGACCCCTTTGTGCAAATGATGGCAAATGAGGGCTACGCTGTATTACAAGTCAACTATCGAGGTTC
>JBLHIW010000145.1:0-8169 GCA_047618055.1 Paraglaciecola sp.
TATATACGGATTACTGTAAACCTCCCGGCCAATCATTACCCCGTCTAGGTATCCTAAGTGCAATTGGGCATCGTCCAGTACCTTCACCCCCCCGTTGAGACTAATATTTAATTGGGGGAATTCTTCCTTAAGATGATAAACACGCTCGTAAATAAGCGGCGGTACATCCCGGTTTTGCTTTGGGCTAAGGCCTTTTAGCCAGGCCTTACGTGCATGTATTATGAAAGCATCACAGCCACTATTTGCCACCACGTCGATAAAATGACTTAAGTCTTTGTATTCATCCATGTCATCAATGCCAATGCGGGATTTTACCGTAACCGGAATATCCACCTCGGCCTGCATCGCCTTAACACAGGCGGCCACTGTTTCAGGCTCCGCCATCAAACACGCACCAAAGCGGCCGTTCTGCACCCGATCCGAAGGGCAGCCCACATTGATGTTTACCTCGTCGTAGCCATATTCTTGTGCCATTACCGCACAGCGGGTCATATCCACCGGATCAGAGCCACCAAGCTGCAAAGCAAGGGGGTGCTCTTCCTGGTTGTACTCAAGATAATCCCCTTTACCAAAAATAATCGCTCCGGTGGTCACCATTTCCGTATACAAAACCGCATGTTTAGAAATTTGCCGCAAAAAATAGCGACAATGTTTGTCTGTCCAGTCCAGCATAGGTGCAACAGAGATGGCGCGGTTCATGGGTGAAGCTGACACGATCAGGGGATCCTTAGAATTTTACATGTAGTGATGGCTAGCCGCCCAGTATATCATTACCACAGACAAAGTCGGAATGATCCGCTAACAAAACATAAGCCGCCCGATAAATAAGGGGTTAACGATGCCTGAGCAAAACCATGTCCAATGGCGACAAAAACTGGAAAGGGCGATTCAGAATAATGCACAACTAGCCCATACTCGGTTTTTTCAATTAGCTACGGTTGATAAGAACCAAATGCCTGCCTGTCGGACCGTGGTTTTTCGTGGTTTTATGGACAATACACATGCGCTGATTGTCCATACCGATGTGCGCAGTGAAAAAATACTGCAGCTAAGAAACAATGCCCATGGCGAAATATGCTGGTATTTCAGTGATACCAGAGAGCAGTTTAGGCTCACGAGCAAGGTTACGCTGATAACCGGTGAAGAGCACCACGGTGCAGATATTCGCTTAGCACACTGGCGGGCCCTATCCGATAAGGCGCAAGCCAGCTATGGCTTAGCGACACCGGGCAGTGCCCTTGTTATTGAGCCTGCACAATCTGCAAGCGCCGATAAGGGCTTGCCACCTCGCTCAAACCCTTTAGAAAACTTCGCCCTATTGTTGATCACGCCATTTCGCGTTGACCATCTATTACTCATGCCCTCCCCTCAGCAAAGAACCCTCTATGACGGCCAGCCAGATGGGCAATGGAATGCCAGGCGCATAGGGCTGTAAAGATCATAACAATTAAGCACGTTTCTTGACTAAGGGAGCTAAACTTATTAAACAGGGTGGTTTAAAATCATACAATCCCAATAAGTGACAGGTGAATGCATGTTCATATTACGACTGAATAAATCCGGCATGCCCCAGGCATGGCTAACCCCAGAGGAAGCGGCCAAGTACTACTGCCAAAACCGGGTATTATTCGAGCTTGGGGTCGCTAAAAAAGTCTTGCATGGCGGCTGGAATAAACATGGCCAACAAAGTGTACTCGCCCTATCTTCCATCATTGCCTGTGAGGGCAAAGTGGTCAACGGCAAGGGCAGCATATCCCTATGTAATCGCTACCTGTTTCGCCGTGACAATCATTTATGCCTATATTGCGGCCAAAAATTTCAGACCTCACATTTAACCAGAGACCATATTATCCCCCGTTCGAAAGGCGGTAAGGATGTATGGACAAACTCGGCTACGGCCTGCTCGCGTTGTAACTGTCATAAGGCAGACAGAACCCCGGAAGAAGCGGGTATGAGCTTAATTGCTGTGCCGTTCGCACCAAACATTTACGAACGATTTTACCTGATGAATCGCCGTATTCTGGCTGATCAAATGGCATTTTTAGGTAACCATTTTTCCGCAAATCGTATCTGGATATAACACAAAGGTCGTGCTTATCGTGGCTTGCAAGGTGGATAAGCGCGGTGGTGATGGAGATATTAATAAGGACAATCTGGGGGAACAAAAGACAGAAGAACAACGTGAGCGGCACTTGGCAGGTCAGCTATTGGGTCTCGCCTTTTAACAATAGTGAAAGACGGGCCGGGCGATTTTTGGGCAACCACTCACACCCAAAAAAAACTATCGCAGCGCTTATGTAGGCAAACACAGGGTCAGGAGTAAGAACATTAGGGGCAGTAAATGTAATGTCTCAAACATTTTACCGCCTGTTATTCAGTTTCCTGCTTCAGCGTTTCTGCAATTTGTGGGTCTATATCGCTAATATTTGTTCTGGTAGCGTAAATGCCTTCTTCATAGAGGCTGAATTGACTCGTCGCCGTTAGCACCGCACCTTGAATATCATTCCTTATATCTTGCTTAACCGTGGTAACAGATTGGGCAAGCATGTGGCTAACCAGGTACTCAAGGGATACTTCTTCCCCATGGGAAGTGCCGGTAACGCTCAGGCCCAGGGTAAGTAAGACGGCTGAGATTTTAGTCATGTTTAACATGGGATTTTCCTATTAATTTGCTTGAATAACTGAGTATCAGTTATTGCTTCAGTCCCCATCACTAAAGCGAAAGTTGTGCCATTTTTAAGAAAATTATTTTATTGCTATTATTCAATTACTTAAATAAACCTGCTTATTTTACTCAGTCAATTCAAGCTGCTTAGTCGGCTCAATAATGGGTAAATTCACCAAATGTAGTGGATCTGACCCTGCGCCAGCCTGAAGCCTTTGCCCCCTTAACCTACAACAAGTCTTACTCAATTGATCTGCCTCGAAATGTGAGCATGGTGTACACTCTGCACCAGAAAAAAACACAAGGTCTATTGGGTGAGTCAGTTTCTAGGTAATGTTGTAGGGTCAATATCGACTATCGTTTATTTTGTTAATACCGTCTTTTGGGTCATCCCCATTGTCATTCTGTCTTTTTTAAAGCTCGTGCCAATCAAACCCTGGCAAACCATGCTGTCTTATCTTTTAGACGGCTGTGCAACGTCGTGGATAGCCGTCAACGGTATCAACCAGAAGTTGAGTAACAACACCCAGATACAGGTCACGGGCATTGAGAGTCTGAGCGCAAAAGATTGGTATCTGGTAATTTCAAACCATCAGTCCTGGGTCGACATCCTGATCTTGCAGCGAATATTTAACCGCAAAATTCCTTTCTTAAAATTTTTCCTTAAAAAAGAACTGATTTGGGTGCCGTTTTTAGGCGCGGCCTGGTGGGCCTTAGACTTCCCGTTTATGCACCGCCACAGTAAGTCGTTTTTGGCCAAACACCCCCACCTAAAAGGAAAAGATTTAGAAACAACGAAAAAAGCCTGTGAGAAATTTCGCCATAAACCGGTGAGCATTATGAACTTTGTTGAAGGCACACGCTTTACGCACGATAAACACCAGCGACAGGGTGCACCGTTCAATAACCTACTCAAACCCAAAGCCGGGGGCATGGCCTTTGTACTCAGTACAATGGGCAGCCAACTGCATAAACTGGTCAATGTGACTATTTGCTACCCTCAGGGTATTCCTACATATTGGGACTTTGTATCGGGCAAAGTAGAGTCGATTCAGGTGACGGTGAATGTCTTGTGTATCGACGATATATTGAAGAGTGACGCTTTTGCCATGGACTACTTTGACAACCCGGCGCAACGGGTAAAATTCCAGCGCTGGCTAAATCAACTTTGGTCTGAAAAAGACCTAACACTTGAAAAAATGTCACAGAGACCCTAGCCCTATGCTTAGTTTTTTACCTGGCTGTATTATGTTTCCCCTGCATTTAACCCTGCAAATGCTCAACCTAAGTTTTTGGGCACTGCTGATAATACTCTTGGGCCTGCTCAAATTAGCATTGCCTATAACCGCCATCACCAAACTGATTAACTTTTTGTTAAATCATATGTTGTGCGCCTTTGGGACCATGAGTGTTGCATTGCTCAAACTCACCAATAACATCACCTTGGATTATCAGGTGGACGGTGAGCTGAGTAAGCGGGCCTGGTATCTGTTGATGTCTAATCACCTGAGTTGGTTGGATATCATCTTATTAACTGAGTTTGCCGTTGGACGTATTCCCGCACCAAAATTTTTCCTTAAAAAAGAGCTGATTTGGCTACCCTTTGTTGGACTCGGAGCCTGGGCCCTGGATATGCCGTTTATGCAGCGCTACAGTGGCGCGTTTTTAAAGAGTAACCCTCACCTTAAAGGCAAGGACATTGAAACGACGCGCAAATCCTGCGATAAATTTCGCCAGTTGCCCACGACGGTGATTAACTTCGTTGAAGGGAGTCGCTACACCAGCGAAAAACACCGTTTGCTAGCCAGCCCTTTTGAGCGTTTGCTGCGCCCTAAGGCCGGAGGTATCGCCTTTACCCTGGCTTCAATGGGTGAACTTTTCACCAATATTCTGGATGTCACTATTTTGTATCCTGAAAACACCGGAAGTCCCATGTTGAATATGCTTGCCGGTCGACTGACACGGGTCGTTATTCGCGTTAAAGTGCTGCCCATAGATGAGCATATAATGGGTGACTACTTTAACGACGAGCATTTTAAAAGCACCTTTCAGGCATGGTTAAATGAGCTGTGGCTTGATAAAGATAAGCTCATCCAACAACTACAAGGAAACAAATAAGTGACTGAAAACAACCTCATCAACGATTGGTTACTTCAAGGTTTTCAATACCTGGGTTTAAATCTCAGTAATGACAGCGTGCTGTTTCAACTTTCGGCTTTAGTATTAATTTTGCTGCTAGCCTGGATAAGCCTGCGCAGTGTGCGTTTTTTATTACATGGGAAAATCACGGCTGTGGTGCTAAGCAGCAACAACCAACTCGATGATGAGCTGCATAAACACGGCTTCTTTCGGCGCTGTGGCCATATTATTCCCGCGGTCCTGGTATACCTGTTAAGCCCACTGCTAATCACCGAAGCCCTGTTATTAGCGTTTTTGCAGAAAACCGCGGTGATTTATGTCTTAATCGCAGCCGTTGCCGCCAGTAGCGCCTTACTCAATACCGTTGAAGACTTATATAACGCCTCCCACCTGGCTAAACGCGCGCCGATCACGGGCTTCGTTCAGGTGGGTAAACTATTTATCACCATCGTTGCCGCCGTATTGATTATTTCCAGTCTGCTGAATAAATCGCCCTTTATTCTATTGTCAGGATTAGGTGCAATCACCGCCATTTTACTGTTGTTGTTCCGGGACACCATCCTCGGCTTTGTCGCAGGGATCCAGCTCGCCGCTAATCGCATGGTTAACACCGGAGACTGGATAGAAATGCCCCAGTTTGGGGCCGACGGTGATGTGCTGGAAGTGGGCCTGACCACCGTAAAAGTACAGAACTGGGACAAAACCATATCCACCATCCCCACTTACGCTCTGATAACCGAATCGGTAAAAAACTGGCGGGGCATGTCCGAGTCTAACGGCAGACGGATAAAACGCTCCCTGCATATCGATATACAGAGCATTCAGTTTTGTGATCAAGACATCTTAGATAAGCTGAGTAATATCAGATATATAAAAGAACACTTAAGTAAAAAAAGGCAAGAACTAGCCGACTACAATCAAGTACAGAAAATTGATAATCAGGACTTATTGAACAGCCGACGCCTAAGCAATATTGGCATTTTACGGGCCTATCTGGAGGCCTACTTGAGGCATCATCCTAAGATAAATCAGGACATGACGCTAATGGTCAGGCAGCGTCCGCCAACTGAGCTAGGCCTACCCCTGGAAATATATTGCTTTTGCAGGGATAAAGACTGGGTAGTCTATGAGGGTATACAAGCTGACATTTTTGACCATGCTCTGGCTATGTTGCCGGTATTTGGTTTGCGCGCCTATCAGCGTGTGAGTGATAGACAACAGGCACCGTAGGCTAATTAACCGTTAGGGCGTACACCAAAAGAAAAAACACCGCCAAGCCACTGACACCAAAAAAACCATATTCCACCCGGGTTTTCAGCGCATTTTCTGCGTTAGCTTGGGGTAAAAAACCCATGATAATACTTGAAAGGCTCAACACAAATGCAACTAGCGCACAGCCAAACAGTATCGCTTCAAGCCAATTTCCCATATTCTATTCCTAATCTCTGTTGTAGCCATCTGGCGCCGATTATACTCAAATTTTATGGTTTCGTTTAAAAAATTAAGGCCTATACCCCAGTGACCTCAAAATGTCTGCTGAGGCGCATGTTTTAAAAAGCTTTAACTACCTGGCTAATTTGCCTAAGTAATCGTTAAAATCACAAAAACATGCTCTTTATCACTTTCAATTAATACCAAAAAACACCTATCCATCTGTTTTTTATCGCTTTATTTAATTGGCCTAAGCATTGCTCTAATACTTGTCACTACAACGTGAAATATAATGTGAAAGAAAAGCTCTTTCTCAAAAAAATGGAGAACACTATGCGTAATCTTATTTTAGCCGCCGTTTTACTGTGCGGCGCAAATCAGGTATCGGCCAATCAATGCAATGTTGAAATTGATGGCAATCTGCAACTGGAAAACGCCGTACTGAGCATTAAAATCAGCGACAGCAGCAACGTCGTCATTGATCAAAACAAAAACATCTTTGTCGACGGTGAACAAATTGTACTGACAGCGCAGCAGCAACTGTGGGTAAATAGCTACTATGATGGTATTTATGCCGCCGTGCCTGAAGTCGCGGGTATTGCAAAAGATGCGATTGCCCTGGCAAGTGATGCGGTAAACCAGGCCTTCGGCCAGTTATTAGGCAAAGACCATGACGCGCTGGTAGCGCTCTCCACCAAAATAGAGGAGATTGGTGAGGACATCCAACACAACTTTTATGCCCCGGACGGATCGATTCGAATTCACTCGGAACAATTTAAAGATGGCGATGTATTTTCTAAGCAGTGGCAGCATAAATTCGAACAAGCCGTCGAAGCCTTAGTCACCGAGTCGATTGGCGGTTTAATGGTTGCGGTAGGCACAGAAATGATCTTCAGTGGCGGTGATATGGACGCTTTTGAACAGCGCATGGAAAAATTTGGCCGTGATATTGAAGCCAAGGTGGAATATCAAAGTGCTGCAATAGAAGCCAAAGCTAAGGCTTTATGCGCGACACTCGCCAGTATTGATTACGCCGAAAACAAGCTGCAGCTTAACATAGCCCAGCTCGCGGGCCTGGATGTACTGGAGGTCAAGGACTACGAATATTCAATGTGATAACGTAGGTCCAGCATAATCATGACTGAGACATTCACATGCAAATAGGCATCTGCGGCTGTGGTTGGCTAGGCCAACCACTCGCCCAACACCTCAAACACCGTGGCCACGATATTGTGGCCACTCGTCGTTCACAAGAAGCCCTGCAGGCCTTAGATGAAATCGCCTGTACAAGCATCGCCTATACCCTGGGTCAGTCTTTGAGCAGCGGGTCTTTACTGCCGCTTTTTTCAAGCGAAATATTGATTTTAAATATTCCTCCCGGCCGTAAGTCCCTGCATCCAGAAACGTTTGTCCTGCAGATGAAAGGACTAATTGCTCACGCTAATACCCAAGGCGTCAAACACCTGATTTTTATCAGCACCACATCAGTTTATGGGGAGCAAAGCGCCCGTGTGACCGAGCAAACCAGGGTTGAGCCAAATACCGATTCAGGCTTTGCCCACATCCTTATTGAGCAAAGTGTTTTTGAACATTTCGCTCTTCGTGGCTGTGTGCTTCGATTAGCCGGTTTAGTGGGCAGTGACCGACATCCCGCTAAGTTTCTAGCCGGCCGTACGGACTTACAAAACGGTGGACAAGGGGTCAACCTTATTCACCAGCAAGATGTGATTAAGGCGATAACACAGATTATTGATAAGAACATTTGGGGTGAAATCCTGCACCTTGCCGCGAATGAACATCCCAGCCGGGCCGAATACTATCGTTGGGCTGCAGAACAACTTGGCCTGCCAGCGCCGCAGTTTTTGCCCTCAGGAAATGCCACAAGAGGCAAACTTATCGACGCGACCTGGAGTCTAGAAAAGCTGGGCCTAAAG
>JBLHIW010000146.1:0-8161 GCA_047618055.1 Paraglaciecola sp.
TTCAGAATTCAAGACAAGCGCCTCCCGCTGTTGTGCAAACCAGTTTTGCTTATGAACGGTTTTATTCAAACAGACTTACCTGAGGCGGTGCTCGACTTTGTGGGGGCAATAGCTCGACGACTTCGTCATTTTTTGTATTCAGATGACTGAGTATCTTTTGGATCACCAATGGATGTTCATTAGGCACAATCCCCCATGGCCTTTGCAATGCGTACAACGTG
Source organism: Paraglaciecola sp. (assembly GCA_047618055.1). GTDB lineage: Bacteria > Pseudomonadota > Gammaproteobacteria > Enterobacterales > Alteromonadaceae > Paraglaciecola. The sequence goes on from JBLHIW010000146.1 coordinate 222, forward strand.
AGGATAATGCCAAAGCATCTGCTAAGGCCATGGCTAACATCTTTAATACCAGAGCATCTTGTGATGACCACAAATGAATACTTTCACCATCGGCCTTAGTCACCACGCTCAGCGGCAGGAAGGTGTAACCTTGTTTGTGCAGGGACTGAAGCAGTTAGAGGACGGTGAGGATTTACAAGCTATTACACGTCATTCCCGCGATAAAAGGGATTCTGCCCACGAAGGTGGGTACGGGAACCCCCAAATAGCCCCAGTAAGCTCAATCGATTCTCACCCAAGCAAGCCAAAATATAAGTCTTTCCAGCTAAGATTGAACTCATTGATGAGCCGATTTTTCCATTCTCTGTTCCATTTCTTGAGCCTTTTCTCTCGAAGTATTGCGCTATCCATATCTTCAAATTGTTCATAATAGACTAGTTTATTCAAGTTGTATTTTGAGCTAAAGCCCTTAACTTTTTTGTTTTTATGTTGATCAATACGCTGCACTAAATTACTTGTTACCCCGATCAATACGCTGCACTAAATTACTTGTTACCCCGATGTATAGCGTACTGTTGTTATCATTAGTGAGAATGTATATGCAGGGACGTTTCATAGTTGAATTCCTTTTCAATCGTTTAATAAATATATGCAGAAATTGCCATGTTGAAAAGGACGATTCTTTTAGATTAGCCAGTTGGTTTGGAGGTTCCCGCCTTCGCGGGAATGACGGAGAATAGCCGGGAGGATGTCACCGTCTGCTATCTCAGTAAACTTGTCATACGATATAGCCAGCCGTATGACCGCTGATCGCTCACAACGGTCGTTCGGGTTAATATCCTGACGGTCTCATCAGAGCTTAAATTTGCCCCACAAACGAATAGAAAGTTTCGCTTAGTATTACCCTGAATATGATCAGGGTTTCACAAAACCTCAATGACCGTTCCCCCAACAAGACCTAAATGACAAAAGAAGGAAACTACAACATGTAGTGGTTGGTCGGGCTAAGTGGATAGCCCTTTTACGCACAAAGGCAGGGTATTGCTGCCCTTATTATAAGCATTTTCAGGTATGCTTGCTTTCGCCTTCTCAGCGATTAAATTAAGCTGGCACTACGCTCATGTTATGCCCCTTATTTTGATCGCCAGTGTGAGTTTTGCCCTATCACTTAGTGCGTCTAAGCTCATGGGGCTGAGTTTCTTTCGGCCATTCCAATAGCTTTGGGTATAGTTGGAAAAATAAATGGATAGAAGATGAGTCAGTTAAGAAAAAGCAATATTCAAAAACTCCCCAAGGGCACCTTTGATGTGCTGATTTTGGGTGGGGGCATTAATGGTGCAGTTTCCGCTGCCGCCCTTGCCGCTAAAGGGGTGAAGGTTGCATTAATTGATAAGGGGGATTTTGCTGGCTTTACTAGCTCTAATTCCTCAAATCTGGCCTGGGGGGGGATCAAGTATCTGGAAAGTTACGAATATACCCTGGTAAATAAACTGTGTAAGAGTCGCAATCATTTGATGCGCAGTTATCCCTCTACGGTAAAGGAAATTCGTTTTTTAACCAGTATCCAGCGGGGTTTTCGTTTCCCGCCCTTTTCTATTTTTATGGGCACGATTTTATATTGGCTGATGGGGCGCTTTTTCACCCAAATGCCCCGCTTTTTGACCGCCGCCAACATTAAGAAAACGGAAGCAGTTATTGATACCTCGAATGTCAGTGGCGGTTTTGAATATTCTGATGCCTATTTACACGATAACGATGCCCGTTTTGTCTTTAATTTTATTCGTTCCAGCATGAGTTATGGATGTATTGCGGCCAATTATGTGGAGTCTTTGGGCTCTCATAAAGAAGACGGTGTATGGCTAACCCAAGCCCGGGACGCGATCACCGGTGAAGAGCTGACTATTCGCTCCACGGCGATTATCAACGCCTGTGGCCCCTTTGTTGACCCCGTTAATCAGCTTAATAAGGAGCAAACCCAGCATCATCACCTGTTTTCTAAAGGCGTGCATCTGATCGTTAATAACATCACCGACAGTAAAAAAATTCTGACTTTTTTTGCCGATGATGGTCGTTTGTTTTTTGTCATTCCCATGGGCCCCAAGACCTGTATCGGTACCACCGATACCCAGGTTGATAGTCCCTATGCTTATGTCACAGAAGAAGACCGGCAGTTTGTGCTGGATAACGTCAATAAGCTGCTCGCCTTAGACACGCCCCTGAGTAAAGACGATATTATTGCTGAACGCTGTGGCGTCAGGCCCTTGGCTATCAAGGGTACCGGGGGCAAAGCGGATTGGGTGCAGTTATCCCGTAAGCATGCCATCGACGTTAATAAGGATAGTCAATACCTGTCTATATTCGGTGGCAAGCTGACCGATTGTATCAATGTGGGGGATGAGGTCGCCGGGATCATTGCCAGTTTCGGAATTGCCTTGCCCTTCAAAGATTTTAAGTGGTATGGAGAGCCTGACGATACGGTTAAACATGAGTTCTTCCACCGGGCAAAGTTAATGGGTTTTGATGACTTAACACCCACTTCCTCATCTGAGCCTTTGACCTTACGCTTTTGGCGACGCTATGGGCGCAATGCCCTTAATATGCTGGAAAGTATTCGGGAAAATCCTGACAAGGGGGAACTATTGATCGAAAACTCCGAGTATTTGCGGGTTGAAATTGAACACGCGGCCGAGCGGGAAATGGTGACAAAACTGGAAGATTTTCTGCGGCGCCGCTCTAAGATTTCACTGGTGGTGGGTCAAGAAGACATAATCAACGCACCGGGATTGCAGGAGGCCTGTGAAATTCTGTTTGGTGATGAGGCTGAGGCTAAGTTACAAGAATATATCGCTTCTGTGGCGCAGCCTTCACCGTCACAGTAAACACTGTCCACAGGATCGGTTTTGGAACTTAAAATCTGCGCCACTGAGTCCTAAACAAGCCTTATCGATTTTCTGCCCGATGACCGGCGTTTCAGTTGGTTTGACTAGACTTGCTAACAAAATATAAATAATTTATTTACATTTCGTGACATCCGCAGGCAAATCTTGGATAATTCCGCGCGTTTTAGCTCGCCTTCGTCCCTGTATTCGGTCGTTGCCCAGGTCTTTTTTATCGGTGAACCATCCCATCAGAAGGTTTCCTCTTGATAGTGCAACACTCAGCCCCATACTAGGTTGCTACGCCGCAATTAAATTCGAAAACTAATTTTTTAAATAAAGAGAAGTATTTTATGACTACTAGCTACGTTCCTCTAGATAAAGATAAACATAAAGATCTTAAGATCAATTTGAATAACAACTTTACCCATGCAAAGGACACGCACCTGGCTGCGGCATCATTGCGCGAATATGCTCAGGTAGCCAGCTGTATGCCTATCGTTTTAGTAAAAGATCCTAAGTCCGACAATTTTCACAGTGTCGCCATGCTGGGTACGGAGCAAGGGATAAACTTGTTTTTGCAGGATGATAAATGGCAAGGGCATAGTGTGCCGATGAATATTCAGCGCTACCCCTTTGATGTTCGCCCTGACGGTGAAAAACTTGGTGTTTTCATTGACGAAAACAGTGATTTAATTGGCAGCGAAGGCGAGCCTGTGTTCACAGAAACTGGCGAGCCAAGCCCATTTTTAAAAAACCGTCAGCAGTTGCTGCAAGAACTCGCCAACAGTGAAATTGCCACTCAGACTTTTATCAAAAAACTAATTGAACTGGACCTGCTTGATCCTATCCAGCTAGGTGTTCAGTATGTGGATGGCACCAAACGTAACATTACCGGCATGCACAGTGTCAGTGAGAAACGTCTCCAGGCATTAGAGGAAGTCCAAGTACTCGATTTGCATAAAAGTGGCTACCTCGGCGCGATTTACGCCTTGCTTATGTCATTGGGCCAACTAAACCGCCTGGTACAATTATCTGCCAAAGGGGCAACACCCATTCAAAGTTTGCAACTGCGTGTTGAAGAGCCGGCGAAGGAAGAGCCCGCGACGGCCTAAGGTTATTTAGTATTAAAAAAGCCCCGCTAAATGATGTTTAGCGGGGCTTTTTTATGTCACCAGCATATCCGACAGACTAAAACACGACAGCAAATTCAGCCACAGAATAAAATTCTACTCCTGCCTTTGGTTGCGGGCCTGGAAAGTGGCCTTGATTTGGGGCGTCGGGGTAAAACTGGCTTCAAAACAGACAGCCTGGTTAGCTTGCCAGCGCCTTCTGAGTTGATCACCTATCAAAGAAGAATGGCATAAGTCAACTATCACGCCTTGTTCATTGTGCAAGCTATTGTTCGACTATCTGAGCATCTAGCCAAATATTTTTTTTTCAATCATGACTTAAAACCGAGGGTGCTTTGCACGGCGCAGCGCCAGCCTGTTAACAGTTTGTCCCGCTGTTTTTCAGCCATTTTTGGTTGAAATGCCCGTTCTACTTTATTCATACTGGCCAGGTGTTCCTTTGACTGATAAATGCCTGCTTGCAAGCCCGCCAGATACGCTGCGCCTAAGGCGCTAGTTTCTCTAATCATTGGACGTTCGACGGGAACATTGAGTATATTGCTGAGAAATTGACATACCCAGGTGTTACCAACCATACCACCATCCACCCGCAGCATATCTAAGGATACGCCATCTTCTGCCATGGCCAGGAGTAAGTCTGATGTTTGGTAACAGACTGATTCTAAGGCCGCCCGGGCGAAGTGGGCGCGACTGGTGCTGCGCGTTAGACCGTAGATTGCTCCTCTGGCATCCGGAGCCCAGTGAGGGGCGCCCAGACCAGTAAACGCCGGCACCATATAGACCCCATGGTCATCGCTTATACTGCTGGCCATGGTCTCGGTTTGTGACGGGCTGTCAATTATTTCCAAACCATCGCGCAACCACTGTACCGACGCACCAGCAATAAAAATAGAGCCTTCTAGGGCATAGTGGGTGGTGCCTTTAATCGTGTAGGCCACGGTGGTCAGCAATTTATTATTGGAGGAAAATGCCGTTGCACCGGTGTTTAGCAGCATAAAACACCCCGTGCCATAAGTACTCTTAATCGCGCCTTGGGTAAAACAACACTGACCGATACTGGCCGCTTGTTGATCACCCGCTACCCCTAATATGGGGATGGGAAAGCCAAATAGATGGTCTTCGCTTTGGCCAAAATCATCGGCACATTCTTTTACCTCTGGCAGCATTGCTCTGGGAACATTAAAGATATCCAGCAGTGCTGAGTCCCAGTTCAGGTCATGAATATTAAACAGGTTAGTACGACTGGCGTTGGTAACGTCGGTGGCATGCACTTTACCCCCGGTTAAGCGCCAAATCAGGAATGAGTCTACGGTGCCAAAGGCCAAATCACCGGCTTGTGCTCTGGCTCTCGCACCTTCAACGTTATCGAGGATCCAGGCAACTTTCGAAGCGGAAAAATAGGGATCGAGCAATAAACCCGTGCGTTGTTGCACCGCCGGCAGATGCCCCTCATCCTGCAGTTTTTTGCATTGACCTGCGGTGCGTCTGTCCTGCCAGACTATCGCAGGATATATTGCCTTGCCGCTTGCTTTGTCCCATATCAGGGTGGTTTCCCGTTGATTGCTTATGCCTATGGCGACAATTTTCGCGCCTTTAGCGGTAGCCGCAGTCATTGCCTCACGACATACGGCTAGCGTAGAAGACCAAATATCCTCAGGCTCATGCTCCACCCACCCGTCATTGGGATAATGCTGAGGGAATTCCTGTTGGGCCACGGCGATCATATTTGAATCAGGATCAAACACAATGGCTCTGCTCGACGTCGTTCCCTGATCAATCGCCAGGATACAGTTTTCAATAGACATAATATTCCTGTTTTTTTATTATCATGCGAAATTCTCTGGTTCTTGTTAGATTGAATTGGGCTTAAAAATAGACTCTGGAATGCCGTAAAAGGGTGTTTGGTAAATAAATAAACTGCCGTTCGCCGGTTCACTTGCCGACTTTGCTTTAAGATTTTTACTGGCCGAGGTTACAAACAGGTGTTGTAATGTTGGTCCACCAAAACTCACGCAGCTTGGTTGTGTGCATGGCACGTCAAGGCATAATACTTCCTCTCCTTCGGGGCTATAGCGCTTAACCGTTGAGCTACCCCATTGGGCATTCCACAGATAACCTTCACTATCAACACAGGCGCCATCTGGAAAGGCATTTTCAGCTGTTTTTATAAAAGCCCGTAGATTTTTAATGTCACCGGTCGCTGGGTCAAAGTCCGCTCGTTGAATTATCCGGGTGGCGGTATCTGCGAAGTACATAGTTTGACCATCTGGACTCCAGCATAAACTATTGGCAATCCGTACATTATCAATTATTTTTGTGCTTTGGCCGCTCTCTTCCAGGCGATATAATCCGCCTAATCCTTTGCCTTTGCGCTCAGCATAGGAGCCGGCCCAAAATCGCCCTTGCCGGTCTACACGACCATCATTTAAACGAGTGTGGGCTAAGTCCCTTTCAACTTTGGATAACCACTTGGTTTCACCAGTGCGTGGATTAAAAAACGCAAAGCCGGATTCAAATGCGCAGATGAACTGCTCTGTTTGTTGGCTTAAGCCGAAGGAGCCTAATCGTTCAGGACAATCGTAATAACGTACGGGGCCAGCAAACCCCCAGCTATACAGGCGTTTCGCTTCAATGTCTGTCCAATACAGGCACTGGACTCGTTCGTCCCATATCACCCCTTCGCCTAAGATATTCCTCACTTTTAGCTGTTCAATTAAGTGTATATCAGCCGGCATAGTTGTCTCTCCAATATTGCTGTAATGTAATCGCGGGGGATGTTCTATCCGGTGCGTCGTCATCGGTTCGATATAAGGATGAGCCAAATTCTGCACCGTCGGTGGTTATCCACGATGCGAGGTTACTCTCCTCGACCCCACCTACCGGATACAGCTTTATCTCTTCAGGCAGTACCGCTTTCAATGCCCTTAAATGATCCATGTCGTAGGGTTGCGCGGGGAGTAATTTGAGTCAGCTTGCGCCGGCCTCGCTCACGCTTGCCACACCCGTTAAACTAATCAGTTTTCTGCTAATAGTGGCGCTGATTACCTGCACATTACAATTGGGGGATAGGATGATCCTGTCCCCGGCATTTTGTGCATGCCTTATCTGCTCAGGGCTTAAACATAAAGCCAGTTGACGGTCAGTCGCTAGCCAGCCAAGCATCTGTTTGGGGCCAATGAGCACATAAATATATATCATAATATTATTTATCTTTAACAATACCCCATTTAATTTACATTTCTTAAAAAAGTGACCGGCTTAAAATTCGACGCAGTCCTATCCTGCGTATCCACTCAGCCAGGTACAAAAAATTCCCTATGGGTGATGCAAAAATGCCTTATATCTGGGTTTTTGTACTGTTATCAGCCACTTTGGCTCTGCCTGTATTTGTCAGTGTCGCTAAGCGGCACAATTCCAGTTTTTAGTGCTTGACATGAGTGACCAGTGATACCTAAACTGTGTATTGTGGGTAGAAGTGGAAAAAAGTGGATCGTAAAAGATCAAAAGTGCAGTTAGATGACGATCTTACATGCGGCCAGTAAATGTTAATAAACAATAATAAAAGGGCTAGGGATGTTTCGCGGCGCTAATGCAATCAGTCTTGATGTTAAAGGGCGAGTGACTATACCTACCCGGTATCGCCAGTCCTTGCTGGACGATTGTCAAGGACAGCTGGTTTGCACCATCGATACCCAACAATCTTGTTTGCTGCTATACCCGCTTCCCGAATGGGAAGAAATCGAATTAAAACTAAGTCGCCTCTCCAGTATGAACCCCCACGAGCGTCGTTTACAGCGTTTATTGCTGGGATATGCTATGGAAGGTGAAATGGATAAAAACGGCCGCTTGTTACTATCGGCTCCCCTGCGTCACCATGCGAAACTTGATAGGCAAATAATGTTAGTAGGTCAGTTTAATAAATTTGAGCTTTGGGATGCCGATGTTTGGCAGC
>JBLHIW010000147.1:0-8136 GCA_047618055.1 Paraglaciecola sp.
TCAAGTAGCCGGTTTAATCCAACCAGATAAAAAACGTAATCACCCACTACATGGTTATCTTGTCTCACGCTTGGAACAAATGGGGATCGCCAGTGAGCTCGCCGAAGAAGTGGTGTCTTACGCGCCAGAATCGGCAGATGAGCGTCAAGCCTGGTTGTTCTTGTTACGACTTTTGTCGAATAGAATCCAAACCCGCAATGATGATATTTTATCTGAGTCAGGTGTCGTTGCGTTGATGGGACCTACCGGCACCGGTAAAACGACGACTATTGCCAAACTTGCGGCTCAGGGGGCGCAAAGGTATGGCGCCGATCAAGTCGCAATTATTACCCTGGACAGTTATCGCATCGCCGCTTATGAGCAAATAGCAACCTATGGACGGATTATTGGTTGCGCCGTAAAGAAAGCCCAAGATGCCAACGAACTATCAGATTTACTTTATCAATTTAGGAATAAGCGTTTAGTCTTAATTGATACTGCCGGATTTGGTCAACGAGATGCCAGACTTGTCAAACAGTTAGATACGCTAAATCAAAACTCTTTCGCGACCATCAAAAAGTACTTAGTGATGCAAGCCAATAGCCAGTACCATGTTATGCTGCAGACGATAAGCGCGTTCAAGCGTATCAGTTTACAGGGCTGCATTTTCACTAAGCTGGATGAATGTTATAGCCTCGGCGAAGCGATCAGTGCGGCTATTCAGCATAAGCTAGCCATCAGTTATATTACAGATGGACAACGGGTTCCTGAGGATTTACGAGTGGCAGAGGCAAAATATTTAATTTCAAGCGCCGCGAAGCTTTATAAAGAATACCAATTAATTCATACTCCGGTAAATAAAGTTAACAACGCAATAGTGACAGTATGATTGATGATCAGGCAAGTAGCTTAAGACGGATAAATCAATCTAGATTAATCAAAGTTATCGCCGTGACCGGTGGTAAAGGGGGAGTAGGTAAAACCAACGTAACCCTCAATACTGCTATTTCTTTGGCACAGCAGGGCAAACGGGTCATGGTGCTCGACGCGGATCTTGGTTTGGCCAATGTAGATGTATTACTGGGCTTAAGAGTTGAAAAAAACCTTTCACATGTCCTATCCGGTGAATGCACCCTGGATGATGTGTTAGTGGAGGGGCCCTACGGAATAAAAATAGCACCAGCCAGTTCCGGCAGCCAATCCATGACGGAGCTAACCACCGTTGAACACGCGGGCCTTATCCGTGCATTCAGCGAATTACATACGAAAATTGATATATTAATTGTCGACACCGCCGCGGGCATTTCTGACATGGTGTTAAGTTTTTCCCGGGCTTCACAGGATATTGTGATGGTGGTCTGTGACGAACCGACCTCATTGACCGATGCCTACGCTTTAATCAAAATTCTCAACAAAGAGCACGGTGTTTTTAGGTTTAAAATTGTGGCCAACATGGTCAGGAGTCCCCGTGAAGGTCAAGAGCTGTTCTCGAAACTTAACAAGGTAACTGATCGCTTTTTGGATGTGGCCTTAGAGCTGGTGGCAACGATACCCTTTGATGAAAATGTACGTAAATCTGTGCGTAAGCAAAAAGCAATTGTTGAAGCTTATCCGGGCTCTCCGGCAGCTGTCGCTATTAGAAGTCTTGCTCAACAAGTCACGGACTGGCCGGTACCTACGCAACCAGGAGGTCATCTGGAGTTTTTTCTGGAGCAATTGATCACTAAAAAAGCGGTAGGCGATCCCGGATGAATAATAAAACGTCAGCATATCAACAGCTAAATGATAAAAATGAATTAGTGGAGCGCCATGCCACACTGGTCAAGCGTATCGCCCATCATTTAGTTGCCAGGTTGCCCGCCAGTGTCTTGGTCGATGATTTGATCCAAGCGGGCATGATTGGTTTGCTGGAAGCATCGCGCAATTTTGACGGCAGTAAAGGAGCAAGTTTTGAAACCTTTGCCGGTATTCGCATTCGTGGTTCTATGCTGGATGAAATACGTAAGGGAGACTGGACTCCCCGTTCTGTTCACAAGAACGGTCGGGCGATTACCGCAGCCATTAATGCGGTCGAGCGGGAAACAGGTAGAGATGCCAGAGATGTGGATATTGCCGAAAAACTGCAAGTGAGCATGGATAATTATCATCAGATGCTCAACGAAGTCAATGCGGGCAAAATCATCGGAATGGAAGATCTGGGCGTCAGCGATGATGTGGTTACGACTGAGCACACTAAGGGCTCAGACACGCCTTTTGAAGATTTGCTGCAGGGCTCGTTCCAAAAAGCGCTGGCCCAGACGATTACCACACTGCCGGAGCGCGAAGCGATAGTCTTGTCTTTGTATTACGATGAAGAATTAAATTTAAGAGAAATCGGTGAAGTGCTTTCTGTAAGCGAGTCCAGAGTCAGTCAAATTCACAGCCAAGCCATGCTGAAACTTAAGTCTCGCATGCAATCTTGGCGTTCGAATGAATAATGAAATAGCTAATAAATAGGGTTTGAACCCTCACCGGAGGTGGTTTTGGATAAGAACATGAAGATTCTTGTAGTTGATGATTTTTCGACGATGCGTCGAATTATTAAAAACTTATTAAAAGATCTTGGCTTTACCAATGTGCAAGAAGCGGATGATGGCAATACGGCATTACCCATGTTGCAACATGGGGACTTTGATTTTGTTGTAACAGATTGGAATATGCCTGGCATGCAGGGAATTGACTTACTCAAGGCCATTCGAGGTAATGGTAATTTAAAGCATATTCCGGTTCTGATGGTCACCGCCGAAGCTAAAAAAGAGCAAATTATTGCAGCGGCGCAAGCCGGGGTAAATGGCTATGTTATTAAGCCATTTACCGCTGCTACCTTGAAAGAAAAATTAATTAAAATATTTGAACGTTTAGGTTAACTCAGGCTGCCCTTAAACGAGGAGAGACTGTATGACAACCTTCAGTTCAGCCCCTATTTCGCTGGAAGATGCGAAGACCCTAGTGACCCTGATTGAACAGGGTGAAAATCAGCAGGCGCGAGCCTTACTCGATTCGGCTACTGGACAATATTCAGTTGAGTTATTTGCTGAAGTCGGAAAGTTGACCCGCCAGTTACATGATTCACTGAATAACTTCCAACTTGATGATTGCATTGCGAGCATGGCAAATGAAGCTATTCCGGACGCAAAAAGCCGGTTGATATATGTCATCGAAGCCACAGAAGAAGCGGCAAATAAAACCATGGATCTGGTCGATAGCTGTATGCCTATCGCAGCAAACTTGCATTCGGGCATGGTGTCAGTTTTACCCGATTGGAAAAAATTGATGAATCGACAACTGCAATTAGGTGAATTTAATCAACTCTGTCAGCGCTTGGATAATATTTTAGAAAAGGGCAGTGTTGATACCGGAAAACTAACGGGCTTGCTAACAGAAGTCGTGATGGCGCAAGGTTATCAAGATTTAACCGGGCAGGTTATCCGCCGGGTTATTGAGTTGGTCAAAGAAGTTGAAGATAATTTAGTTTATATGCTGACCATGTTCGGTGAAAGGGAATCCAATGATCAGACTAAGAATTCGACAGACCAAGCCGATAGTATTAAAGCTGAAGGACCAATAGTAGATGCGGCGAGTCGTGATGACGTGGCATCTGATCAGGATGATGTTGACGATTTGCTTTCGAGCCTAGGATTTTAGGAGAGCTAAGATATGGCTTTTGACGTTGATGAAGATATTCTGCAAGACTTTTTGGTGGAAGCTGGAGAGATATTAGAACTATTACAAGCACAGCTGGTCGATCTTGAGAATAATCCTGAAAATGCCGAGCTGCTTAATGCCATTTTTAGGGGATATCATACCGTAAAGGGTGGTGCCGGTTTCTTATCTTTAACTGAACTGGTGGATGTATGTCACGGCGCAGAAAACGTCTTTGACACCATGCGCAACGGACAACGTAGTCTGACCCCGGAGCTTATGGATGTTATTTTACAGGCCACTGATGAAGTGGTGGCCATGTTTGATGCAGTCAAGGCGGGTCAACCCCTTGTTGCCGTAGATCAAAGTATACTGGATATTTTGCACCGTCTCAGCCAACCTGAATCTGAAGACCAAAACGCCCAACCCCGAGACCTTTCCCACAGCTCAGAAGTAAACAGTGAGGTGCTCAACGCTGCCGACTCTGGTGACTTCAGTGAAGACGAATTCGAGGCTCTGCTGGATGAATTGCATGGTACCAGCGCACCGGGAGCTGACGTTAACGCCCACGGTACTGAGTCGGTTGCCGCCATCGCTGATGACCAGGATATTAGCGATGAGGAATTTGAAAAACTACTGGATGAGCTGCACGGTAAAGGTAAGGGACCTGCCGTGACGGACACACCCCTTGCCCCAGTGGTAAAATCTACCACTGGAGAAGAAAGTGCAGACATCTCCGATGACGAGTTTGAGGCGCTGCTTGATCAGCTGCACGGTAAAGGTAAGGGACCGGCCGTAGGGTCGGCTGAAAAGACCCATAAGCCATCGACAGCAGGGCCCGTTGACTTAGCACACACGGTAAAAGGGACACCGAAACCAGCCCCTAAGTCCCTATCAAACCCTCCACTGGCGTCATCAGCTACCCCGTCAGTGGCTAAAAATGAACAACAAAAAACCGGGACCCCTGCTCAAGGTGAAACTACGGTAAGAGTAGATACCAAGCGCCTTGATCAAATTATGAATTTGGTTGGCGAATTGGTATTAGTGCGCAATCGTCTACTCAGTTTAGGTATTAATATAAGCGACGAGAATATGGTCAAGACCATCGCTAACCTGGATGTGGTGACCGGCGATTTGCAAGGTGCGGTAATGAAAACCCGCATGCAACCAATTAAAAAAGTATTTGGTCGTTTCCCAAGGGTTGTCCGTGACTTAGCCCGCAGCCTGAAAAAAGAGATTACCCTGGAGCTGGAAGGGGAAGAAACCGATCTGGATAAAAATTTGGTGGAAGCCTTAGCCGATCCATTAGTGCATTTGGTCAGAAATTCAGTTGATCATGGTATAGAGATGCCTGAGGATCGCAAAGCGGCTGGTAAGCCTACAATGGGCACGGTAAAACTTGCCGCGTCCCAGGAAGGCGATCATATATTACTGTCCATCGTCGACGACGGTAAAGGTATGGATCCACAGAAGCTGAAAGAGATTGCTATTGGTAGAGGCGTGCTGGAAGCCGATGCGGCGGCACGTATGAGCGACGAAGAAGCATTTAATTTGATTTTTGCGCCAGGCTTTTCGACTAAAACAGATATATCTGAAGTGTCTGGTCGTGGGGTTGGTATGGATGTGGTGAAAACAAAAATCAACCAACTCAATGGCAGCGTGAGAATTGATTCCCAGATCGGGGTGGGTACCACACTTGAGATTAAAGTGCCCTTAACCCTGGCCATTTTGCCTACTCTGATGATAGTGGTGGGAGGGCAAACCTTTGCCTTGCCCCTTAGCTCGGTGAACGAAATCATCAATATGGATATGAGTAAAACCAATACGGTTGATGCTCAGCTCACCATGATTGTGCGCTCAAAGGCTATTCCTTTATTTTATTTACGGGAGTGGTTGCAGCGCAAACCATACTCATCAGAAATATTAGATAAGACTAAGGGGCACGTTGTGGTTGTGCAGATAGGCACACAGCAACTGGGCTTTGTGGTTGACGCGCTAATTGGACAAGAGGAAGTGGTGATTAAACCATTAGACACACTGTTGCAAGGCACGCCAGGTATGGCGGGTGCCACGATCACCAGTGATGGTGGTATCGCACTTATATTAGATGTTCCCGGTCTGCTAAAAAACCACGTTGCGAAAAGAGCGCAGTAGCATCATCCCAAACAAAGTATTAAGAGGTTTAAACAAGGCGTAAATGGCATACACGGTTTTAGTTGTTGATGATTCGACTTTTTTTCGGCGCCGCGTTAAGCAGATGCTCGAACAAGACCCGAGCCTAATAGTGGTGGGTGAGGCAAAAAATGGCCAGGAAGCAATTGATCAGGTGCGATTGCTTAAACCTGATGTGGTGACGATGGATATAGAAATGCCAGTGATGGATGGGATCACCGCAGTCAGGCGCATCATGGCCCGCACCCCCGTGCCGATTATGATGTTCTCCTGTGTGTCTATCGATGGTGCTCAGGCAACATTGGATGCATTACACGCCGGAGCCCTGGACTTTTTACCCAAGAAGTTTGCAGATATAGCCGCCAATCGTGAAGAGGCAGTGACCCTGTTACAGACGAGGGTTAAAGCCTTATGCCGGGGTAAAGTAGGTCTTATGCCTGCGGGTAAAAACAGGACTGCAGGTCTAATTGCGCCATCACGGGCCGAAGCCGCATCAGCCCTTAGCCAATATGTCTATGGTGAGTCGCAGCGCCATTCACCGGTTCAGGAACAAACGTATGCACCGACAAAAAGCACCAGGAAAAAATACCGCTGTTTGGCGATAGGTACCTCTACGGGAGGCCCGGTGGCATTACAAGAAATACTGGTTGATTTACCAGAGGGTTTTCCTTATCCAATTGTTTTAGTGCAACATATGCCCGGCACGTTTACCCGTGCATTTGCAGAGCGCTTAAATGCGGTCTGTAATATCATCGTCAAGGAGGCTCAGGATGGAGACATGCTAAAAAATGGAACGGCATATTTAGCCCCCGGTGGACGTCAAATGTTAGTGGAAGGCAGTATCAATAATGCCAGGCTAAAGATTGTTGATGCCGACAGATATCCAGACGAAAACTATAAACCCAGTGTTGATTTAACCTTTGGCTCTGTGGCAAACACTTTTTCCGGGGAGGTGCTGGGGATCATTTTGACCGGTATGGGAGCGGATGGTCGCGAAGGTTGTCGACAATTAAAAGATAAGGGCGCAAGGATCTGGGCTCAGGATGAAGAAAGCTCTGTGGTCTACGGTATGCCACAGGCAGTAACGAAGGCCAAGATTGCCGAGGAAAATATCCCTTTAGGCGATATTGCCAATAGCATTAGAAACGAAATGACGAGTTAGTTTATATATCGGCGGCTAAGCTAAGTGTCGGGTATAGATTGCCAGTTAATGATGATAAACACTGATGAATAGGATGACAGGCTTGATTGTTTGGGCAGTAGCAAACCAAAAGGGGGGCGTTGGCAAGACCACTACAACAGTCACGTTGGGTGGTTTATTAGCACAAAGATCAAATAAGGTGATCTTGATTGATACGGATCCTCAAGCGTCTTTAAGCTATTATTTCGGCATTGATCCGGAACAGTTATCGTCCAGTTTGTATGACGTTTTTTTGGCTGGTAAGCAGGTTACCAAGGATCAAGTCCTGGACTGCCTGTGTGCCACGAAGCTTGATTCGCTGTTTGTTCTGCCGGCCACAATGGCCCTGGCGACATTAGATCGAAAACTGGGTACCCAGCAGGGTATGGGACTGATTCTGAAACAGGCATTGGCGTTGATTGCACAAGATTTTGATTACGCATTAATAGATTGTCCTCCCGTATTGGGCGTATTGATGATTAATGCACTTGCTGCCTGCGAAAGGGTTATTATTCCAGTTCAGACGGAGTTTTTAGCCCTCAAGGGTCTTGAACGGATGATGCACTCCCTGAAAATCATGGAAAAACCTTTAAACAAAAAATTTCTGTATACCATTGTTCCTACCATGTATGACAAACGGGTCAATGCGACGGCTCAGGCATATCGTACCTTGACCCAGACCTATCTGGATGGGGTTTGGAATGGGGTAGTGCCGGTAGATACCCGCTTTAGGGATGCCAGTCAGGCACAATCTCCACCTTCGTTATATTGTCCTAAATCCAGAGGTGTATTGGCCTATACGGCATTATTAAAGCAGCTTAGCTGCCAGGAGTCGGGGGCATGAGTGGTGGACCCTTTGCTAATGAAGATGTGATGGATAACTATTTCTCAGATCTTTTGACAGAAGCGCTCCCCGGTGCAGATATTCAGCGTCAGTCCGTTCGCAGATTACTGGATACCGCCCAGGCAACGGGGGAGCCTGTGGCACACATTGACGATCTTCTGCCTATTGTTGCGGAGCCAAAGTCTGCTCAAGTTTTAAAACCTGAGGTCGAAAAGGAAGTAGAGCCCCTTGTCGTTATGGACGCAAGCTTGCCAGAAATGCGTCCAACGGAAGCATTCCA
>JBLHIW010000148.1:0-8113 GCA_047618055.1 Paraglaciecola sp.
GTCCATCCTTAATGTCTATTTAATCTGCCTTTTTCACCCTTATTTCACGATATTTAAGCGTTCAGCATAGCCGCCCTTTCATCGTGTTTTTACGATGATATTGATGTCCTGCTTAGACCTTGCTCGCGTCATCCTTGCCTTCCATGCTCGGTGGTACTGTGGGTAAATAATACGGGGCAAGTATCGCTATAATCACCATGGCTTGACCGCATTCAGAGCAATGTAACGCGGTGGTGTCGTAACAGAATTCGTCCGTCATTGACGCGATATCCGCGGGTATAACCTCTAAGCATTGTCTTGCCTGGAGCAGATTTTTTGGATGGAAAGCAAATTGTAGTGCCAAATACGGTGCAACCTACATGGCAGTATCTGCAGCATAAACCGGCGAATGATGTCATTCGTGTTGAGTGTCACTGCCTTGTGCTTGCTGCCCCGTTAAGCCGATAATTTTTGTATGTAAAGGTGAGCTTGTCACGGTTAATGTCCAACGATCGACACCACATGACAATAACACCGGCCTGACGAAATAAAGCTAAACAAGCCTTATCGACAGGGCAGAAAAAACGGGCACAAAGCACCATTCGATGACCTGGACGC
The DNA here is from genome assembly GCA_047618055.1 of Paraglaciecola sp. Lineage (GTDB taxonomy): Bacteria > Pseudomonadota > Gammaproteobacteria > Enterobacterales > Alteromonadaceae > Paraglaciecola. The sequence goes on from JBLHIW010000148.1 coordinate 598, forward strand.
AAAGCACTAAACGGTTTTTTAACATGGACATTGAAACCTGTGAGCAATGCAGTGCTGCGAGCTTATAGCGAGTATCGACACGTCGGCAGAAAAGACGATTTGCACAGCGAATACTGGCCGAAGGGTTAGACACAGGCATATGTCTAATGAAGATCAATTGGTGATCCAGAAGATACTCAGTCACCGGAATACAAAAAAAGATGAGCTTGTCGAATTATTGCCTACTCAAAGTAAAGCGCCACTTCAGGTAAGTCTGTTTGAATAAAAGCAGGTGGCGCTTGTTTTGAATTCTGAGTTATGTAAAAACAGTTGCGTTATAGACAAAAGATTGCCAGATTTAACTCCCTGAGGGATATAAAAGAGAGGTAAATATGCAATATATAAGGCAAGATGTATTTTGATTTTATGAAAAAATGACGTTTTATTTTACCTATACTCCATGAATATGACCGCCTCTGCATTAGGGAGTGATATAAAGCTAGGTGCCCCAATCGAAACCTAGGTTTCACATAGATGTATACCACTTGGGAAAAGGCCAACCTAAGCATTGCCAGGGTAACGTTCAATGAATCGAAGTGGAGTAAGGACAAAATAGTAGTGGTTGTTATGGCTTCCCCAAGCCCATACCAGCAGATTGGGGTAATGCCCCACGTTTATTTGCGCAACGTAGAGGAACGCCATATACAAGATACTCATGAATGCGATGTGAATATGTGCTGTGAATAATAGGGCGCGCTTAAATACACTATTTTTGATCTTAACTAAATTGTGAGAGAGAAGTTAATGATGAATTTAATTTATATCAGCAGTGCAACTAGAGAAATGTCCGAATATGAGTTAATAGAGCTCTTAAATTACTCTAGAACAGAAAACCTAAAGAAAAATGTAACTGGAATGTTGCTATATGGAGGAGGGAATTTTTTCCAGGTACTGGAGGGGGAAAAAAATGATGTGGAGTCGATATATGAGGCCATTCTGGCTGATCCCAGGAATACGGACCATGTCTTAATAAACCGCTGTGCTATATATACAAAGGATTTCCCTAAGTGGTCAATGGGGTTTAAACATCTGACACTGAAGGACAAAAAAAATATAAAAGGATATTCGAATTTTCTAGATAATAAAATGATGCCAGGCGAGTTAGCGGGTTTAAACATGACGGTAGATTTATTATTTCAATTTAAACAAGATAACCCCTAAAAAGGCACGGTAAGATCACGAACATTTTTTGAACACAAATAGCATTCCTTGACGAGCTAATGTAAAGGCCACGCCAAACTGCTCAAGTCAACTATCCCCTTTATGATATCTTGTTCTTATCTATTTGCGCCATCATCACAGGGTACCAGGGCTGGCAGCATATTGAAGACTTTGGTACCGCCAGACTAACCTAGCTACAGGGTTTAAGCTTCTTCAAACAGGGATTAGCCGTTCACGATATGCTAGGCCGTCTTGTTTCAAGGATAGACCCAATTGCATTACAGTTGAGCTTTATTCGCTGGATGCAAGAAGGGGTAAAGCTCAGTGAAGGGAAAGTGGTCGCGGTGAATGCTAAGCGTTTACGCAGCTTATATAATCGTCATGACAGCCATTGCCGATTGACTCAATTGGCTAGAAATCAAAGGCGGCCTTATCCCCGTTGATTTCAAGGTCAGGTAACACAAAATACCCCAGACTATCGTAGATAACGGGACGGATTATCTGATTGGGGTCAAGGGCAACCAAAAGGGATTGTTTGATCGCATCAAACAGGCATTTACATCCGTGAACAAAGGCAATCGCCTGCACATCGAAAAATGACATTGCCCTGTTGAAGCTCGTGAATATCATGTGTCAGATGGAGCCGACATCGCGAAGTGATACCCTGATTGGGCAGGTTGACATATCATTGGCATGGCGATAAATAACCAACATGATGGCAGAGCTTTGTTGTAGGCCTCAGGGGCAAGCTGTATCCGGGTCTCGCAGCGTCTCTCCATCACTTCCAATAAGCTTGCGACTTGAGGGAAAATACTTTTATCCAAATTAATCATGATAATAGAGTTTTGCTTATAGACTTTATCATATGGGACTTTTGACATTTTTCTTTAACACACCCAAGGCTGAGCATTTACTTGTCCTTTCTAAGTACATCCGATACCCCCTTAAGCTGCTGCAGGCGGGCGATAGTTTTGGATAGACTGTCCAGATCCTTAACCTCGAGGGTCAGCCTGATTTTTGCTGAGTCGAGACGTGTATCACTGGCGCTATTCACCCCTAACAGGCCGACCCGTTCGTTGGCTAATACCGTGGTGATATCCCGTAAAATACCGTCGCGATCGCTGCAGTACACCTCCAAATGGGTTTGAAAAGCGCCATTGACCTCACTTGACCAATTGACGTCAATTTGTCGTTCCGGGTGTTGATCAAGTAACTTGCTGAGTTGATCACAGTCTTCCCGGTGCACGCTAACCCCTCGCCCAAGGGTGATATAGCCTAATATTTTTTCACCTGGCAGAGGCTCACAACAGCCGGCAATTTGATTCATCAGATTACCCACCCCCTCAACCACAACGCTGTCTTTTTTATGTTTTGCCGCCTGTGGCTTTCGCTGTCTGATCCGTGGATCAATTTCCACAGGCGGTGCATACAACTGTTGCAGGTAATTCACCACCTGCATCAGGCGAATATCGCCCCCGCCTATGGCCGCATATAGATCATCTACGGTATTCATGTTGAAGCGCTTGATGAGGGCACTGATGTCTTTCAATTCGACATGGGCATGTTTTAGTTCACGTTCGAGTAAATCTTTACCCGCCGTGAGATTTTTGTCTTTATCTTGTTTTTTAAAGTAGGTATGGATCGTTGCCCGGGCACGAGACGAGTGCACGTAACCCAATCCCGGATGCATCCAATCCCGGCTGGGACTGGACTGCTTGCCGGTAAGGACATTCACCTGATCACCGGTTTGCAACTCGTAGGTGAAGGGCACTATGCGTCCGCCTACCTTGGCACCAATACAGCGATGCCCCACATTGCTGTGAATATAGTAGGCAAAGTCCAAAGGGGTCGAACCTTGCGGTAAGTCAACCACATCTCCTTTAGGAGTAAAAACATACACCCTATCGTCAAATACCTGGCTACGCAGCTCTTCAACCAGATCCCCGGATTCGGCGACCTCATCCTGCCATAGGAGGATTTTGCGTAACCAGTTAATCCGCTCTTCATAGCCGGAGCGTCCGGTGTTGGTGCCTTCTTTGTAGCGCCAATGCGCCGCCACACCTAGCTCAGCGTCCTGATGCATTTGTGCAGTACGGATCTGAATTTCGATGGCTTTTTCTTGTATTCCAAGGGCTACCGTATGAATTGACTGGTAACCATTAGGTTTAGGGGTAGCAATATAATCATCGAATTCTCTTGGAATATGCTGCCATTTTGAATGCACCACCCCAAGGGCACCATAACAGTCCTGTAATTGCTCGGCGATGATCCGCACGGCCCGAATATCAAACAGTTGCTCGAAGCTGAGATGTTTCTGTTGCATCTTCTTCCAGATACTATAAATATGCTTGGGTCTGCCATAGACCTTAGCTTTGATGTTTTGCTTATCCAGTGCATCTTGTAGCTCGGCGACAAAATCATCAATATACTGTTCCCGATCCGTGCGCCGCTCATCAAGTAGACCCGCAATTTGCGCGTAGGTGTTGGGATGCAAATAACGAAAGGAGCGGTCCTCTAATTCCCACTTAAGCTGACCGATCCCCAAGCGATTGGCCAAAGGCGCGTAAATATTTGCGCATTCTCTGGCCACCAGCACCCGGGTTTCTTCGTCTTCATTTTTGACCCGTTGCAGCGCACAGATACGTTCTGCTAATTTGATCACCACCGCCCGCACATCTTCAACCATAGCCAGCAACATGCGGCGCACGTTATCTATTTGTGCCTCATCATTTTTCTTGTTGCTATTGGCCCGGGTATGCAGGGATTTAATCGCATCCATGCGACGCACACCGGTGATTAACTTTTGAATAGGCTGGCCAAACTGCTCAGCAATTTGCTCATCATCCAGTTCGAGCGTTTGGCAATAAGGATAGATCAGGGAGGCTTGCAGGGTTTCATCATCCATGTGCAATTCGTGCAGAATCTCTACCATTTCCTGACCAATTAACAGGGTTTCTGGTCTGTCTGACAATTCTCGTAGTTTTTGTTTACTGGTGTCAGACAAAGAAAGGCTGCCCAGCCATTCATCAAAGGGTGGACGTTTAGACTCATGTACCTTGCGGATAGCAACCATTTAAGAGGATCCCATGCTTATTATTGATAGTAACGTGCATCAAGTAGACGAGTATTGGATACGCCTTTGATATTTTAGTTGCATATGGCCATTATTGACACGCGACTGCGCCACTAAGGCTCAGGTAGAAGACTCCAGAACAACTGAGGCCATGGCATAGCGCTGCTCGTCGGAAATAGAAATAAAACTGTTACTCACCTTTAGTTCAGTACACAGTTCGGCAAATTTAGCATAAAATTTCAGCACCGGTTGGCCAGAGGGTAAGTTACGCACTTCCACATCCTGAAAACTGATGCCATTGCCAATACCTATGCCAATCGCTTTAACCGCCGCTTCCTTAGCGGCAAAACGTTTCGCTAAAAAGCGGGCAGGAAATTTATGTTGTAAGAATACTTCCAACTCAAAAGCGGTCAATACCCGTTCGGCCAAACGCTGGGATTTTTTTAGCTGACGCTCAATTCGGCTGATTTCAACTATGTCTGTGCCCAGACCCACGATCGCCATAGGCAATTACAACCGCGCTTCTAACATTAGGCGCTTCATATCGGCGACCGCGTTGGGTAAACCGTCAAATGCGGCTCTGGCGATAATCGCATGACCAATATTTAGCTCAATAATCTGCTCAATGGCCGCTATGGGTTTGACATTGTGATAGTGCAGCCCGTGTCCGGCATTGACTTTCAAACCCTGAGCATGAGCGTACTCAATACCCTCAATCAGCGTCGCCAACTCAAGGGCCTGCTGGGTCTCTGTCTTCGCGTTGGCATACTGCCCCGTATGAATTTCAATATAGGCGGCTCCGGCTGCAAGGGCGCCATCAATTTGTTTTTTATCGGCATCGATAAACAAGGAGACAAGAATGCCTTTAGCCGCTAAACGGGCACAGGCCAGGTTGATTTTTTGTTGCTGCCCTGCCACATCCAGGCCCCCTTCAGTGGTCAGCTCTTCACGCTTTTCTGGGACCAAACAACAAAACTCAGGTTGGATTTGCTCAGCAATCAACAGCATCTCTTCGCTGACGGCCATTTCCAGATTCATTCGGGTGGTGATGGTTTGCTTGAGCAACTGTACATCACGATCGTTTATATGGCGGCGATCTTCACGCAAGTGCACGGTGATCCCGTCTGCGCCAGCTCGCTCTGCAATATCAGCAGCATGCACAGGATCAGGATAGGATGTGCCCCGGGCATTTCGCAGGGTAGCGATATGATCGATATTGACGCCCAACAGAATGTCTTTCATTTATTCTTCTCAGATATTTATGCGTAACGGAACAACTCACGACTTTTCAGGGGTCTGCCACCCAGTAAAGGGGAGAGTGTCAGACGCGACAGATATTTAGCACAGTGTAAACTAGATTTATCCCAGTCAAAACGGCTCACTTTTAATAAAGTCTCGCCGCTAAAGTAATTTGCCGATTGTTGTGGACCAGGACAGTGCACAAGACCATGTTCGACAATAAAGACGTAATATGCTTGAGGATCAACTGCCTCTCCCTGCTGATATTCATGTGTTAAATCAAAACCATAGCCTAGTTCTTCCAACAAGGCCAATTCAAACTCTCGCAAAGTAGGCTCTATCTCCTCACCCTGGGCTAAGTAAGCCAGGCTTTGCCGATAATGGAGGAATAATTCAGGTTGTGGGATTTCAGGTGCTAATAGGCGATTCATCACTTCATTGATATACATGGCCGAAAACAAACGTTTACCGGTCAAGTTTAACATAGGCCCGTTCGACTCGAGTTGATTTAAATTTTTTAGCTCGTGTTTACCACTTAGGCTGAGTAACAAAGGTTGAAAGGCTTGTAACAAACTTTTTTTATCACTTTTACTGCCTCGCACCCCTTTTACCACCGCCGAAATCTTGCCCCCTTCCTGGGTAAATAAATCGACTAAATAGCTGGTTTCTCGATAGGGTCGCCGATGTAGTAAAAAACCTTGTAATTGCTCTGCAGCCATTTATCTCAGACCTAAAACATAATGAATGTATTCAAGACACCTTAATGCGTACCACTTTCATTGCTTCAAATTCCATGCCGGCAATTTCTTCAGTGAATGGATAATAGGTTAGGTTAACGCGGGCTCCGGTGAGATTTTTGTACTCTTTTTTACGTCGAAATTTAAACGGCACATCACTTCCTTCAGTCATAAGGGTGTTCATAAACCACCCGTCGTCTTTGCGCTGCACATGAGAGATCACTGACAACTCTTCAGAATGGGTCAGGTTTTCATGCTTATCTAATAATTTGTCAACGTCCGATTTTTTTGCCATAGCTCGGTCTCAGTTTCCCCAAAAGGGTAATATTAGCACTAATCCTATTCCTTTAGAAAATCCCCTTGGCAAAATCGCTAAATAAATAATTTACTGAGCCTATTTAAGGGCCTATTTGAGCGCGGACGTATAAATTTCGTTCAAGTAAAACACGAAGTGGTCTCTGCACCCCAAAATCGCCTGGGGCGCTAAGTCAAAAATCAGCAACCCACTATATTGCTCAGTACCTTTAAACTGCGTTAGCCGCTAAATCTACCCGTTTCACAGCGCCGCTAAATCTTCGACCAACAACTGCAAACTGACCCGGCCACGAAATTCGTTAATGTCTAACTTATACGCCACGTGAATTTTCTTGATATGTTTGTCCGGCCAGACCGTGGTATCCACATTAAAGGCGATGGCATCAACTAAGGTTCCACTGGGGTGTTGCAGCATCATCTTCAGGTGCTTCTCACCAACAATACGCTGATCCATCAAGGCAAATTCACCGTCAAATAAGGGCTCAGGAAAACCCTGACCCCATGGCCCCCCATCTTTTAAGATCTGGGCAAAATCGAGGCTTAACTCATTAACAGATAGTTCGCCATCTGAGATAAGTTCTCCCGCCAGAGGTTTACCTTGCAAAGCCTCTTCGGCCAGTTGATTAAAGCGCTCGGTAAAGGCAGCCAGGTTGGCGAAAGGCAGACTGAGGCCCGCCGCCATGGCATGTCCACCAAACTTACCCATAACACCTGGATAACGGCTATTGAGCTCTTCCAGTAGATCTCGAATATGCAGGCCGGGTATCGAGCGAGCAGAGCCCTTGAGGGTGCTATCATCCTGATGGGCAAAGGCAATGGTCGGACGAAAGTACTTGTCTTTGATGCGCCCGGCCAGGATCCCGATGACCCCCTGGTGATAATCAGCCTGGTACAACACCAGACCATGGGGCATGTTGTCTGGTGACAACTCGAGTGCATCGAGGGCTTTGAC
>JBLHIW010000149.1:0-8098 GCA_047618055.1 Paraglaciecola sp.
AAATTACTAATACCACCATTAGTACAGCGATAGCCAGTGTTTGGTAAACTTCATTAATGGACGCTTCGATGAAGATAGAGGAGTCATAGCTTTCGGCGATAAAGATATTCTCAGGTAGGGTTTGTTCTATCTCGCTGATCGTTTGTTTAACGGCTCGGGCTACTTCCAGGGTATTGGCTTTAGATTGTTTTACGATCCCCAGGCCAATCATATTGACCCCGTTACCGCGAAATTCGGTTTCGTCATCTTCTGAGCCCAGCTCGACAAAGGCGACCTCCCCAAGTTTAACCAAATACCCATCGGCACCGGCTTTAACGGTAATATTGGCAAAGTCCTCGGGGCTTAAAAAACTGCGGGCCACACGGACTTCAAAGTCCCGGTCGATAGATTCGATTTCGCCGGCGGGTAATTCGACATTTTCTGAACGGATGACTTGTTCAATATCACTGACCGTCACCTGTCGTGCCGCCATGGCGTTACGATCCAACCATACCTTCATGGCATAGCTGCGGCCCCCGCCGAGGCGGACTCTGGCAACGCCATCAGCGACAGATAAGCGGTCCACCACAAAACGGTCAGCGTAGTCCGTCAGTTCCATCACATTGAGGTTGTCACTGCGTAGGTTGTACCAAACAATTACATCTTCATCAGAGTCTGTTTTAGCCACTTCTGGTGGGTCAGCCTGGTCGGGCAGATTATTCAGTGCCCGGCTGACCCGCTCACGAACGTCATTGGATGCGGCATCAATATCCCGGGACAAATTAAATTCGATGCTAATGGAAGAACGACCATTTCTGCTGGTTGAGGTGATATTCTTAATCCCCTCAATGCCACTAATTCGCTCTTCTAGCAACTGTGTTATACGGGTTTCAACGATAGAAGCGGATGCCCCCGGATAGGAGGTGTTGATCGACACGATCGGCGGATCAATATCGGGATATTCCCGCAAAGACATCAAGCTCACCGCCACAATGCCAAATACGATCAATAACAAGTTCACCACTGAGGCGAACACCGGCCTTTTGACTGAAATATCAGAGAGGATCATGCCTTAGCCCCTATCCACGGCATCAGTTTGAATGTTTACCGTCGCCCCTTCTCGCAATCGCAGGGCCCCCTCAATCACCACTTGCTCCCCTGGCGATAAACCCCCACTTATCTGGGCAATACCTGGTTTACGCCGACCCACCTGCACCTCTTTCTGTCGGGCTTTGCCCTCTTCGACTACATAAACAAATTGTTTATCTCCGATGGGAATAAGCGCCCCTTCGGGCACCACTAAGGTCTTAAGTAATTCTTTTTGCAGATTGATTTGTAGCAGCATACCCGGGCGCAAACGTAAGGCTAGGTTGTCTACGTGGGCCCGAACTTGAACGGTCCGGGTAATTGGGTCTACACGGGAATCAATAGTATTGATCTTACCTAAAAACACCTCCCCCGGATACGCCACCGAGCGGGCCCGTATGAGTTGTCCCACAGCAATACTGGGCAAATGAAATTCTGGGATACTGAAATCTAATTTGATAATCGTTAGATCATCCAGAGTCGTAATTAAGTCACCCGGGCGTATTAATGCGCCCACACTGACCTGCCTAATACCCAACTGCCCGGCAAAGGGTGCACGCAGTTCAAGCTCAGCCAATTGGGCATTCACCACGTCCTTTTGCGCCCCTAAGGCTTTTACTTTGGCTGTTTGTTCATCCAATAATTGTTCAGAAGCAGCACTGGTTTTGGCTAAATTACTGATCCGTTTAAGCTGACGTTTAGCCTCTTGCAGGTTAATGTCCAATTCATACAAACGGGCTTGTTCCTCACGATCATTGAGCTTTAATATTAATTGCCCCAGTGCGACTTTATCGCCATCATCAAATTCGATACTTTGCACAACCTCACTGGTTTGTGCCGTAAGCAACACCGATTCATTGGCCTTTGCGGTGCCCAGCGCTTCGATCACCACTTCAAATGCTTCGATTTTAACTTCATGCACCACTACCGGTGTCACTCCCCCCCGGCGCTGTGTTTGCTGTGTTGATTGGGGAAGATATAAATAAACCAGCAAGCCAATTACCCCAACAAGCCCAAACAATAATGGCGACAGCTTTAATCCTTTTGACATGGGTACAAACCTTTAAAGTGAATAGTGTTGTGAACGAACAGCAAAGCCTCGAAGCAAGACAGGTGCAAATGAAAGATGGAAAACACCTTACCAAATGCAATAATACTGGCAAATTACCAATCCTAGTGTACGTGAAATTTTGACTTTTAGATTAAGCCTTTACTTATTTATTACCGTTGTCGGTCTTTCAGCCTGCAGACACGATAAACCCGGCGAGCCCATGTGCCGAGTGGCCAGTCAAGCAGCAGACGCTCAAACGAAGCGGCCTCATTCAACACATAGCGCGTGCTTGATCCGCTTGAATGATCAGCTAGTGAGCATTCAATACAAGCGTTCAGAAAAAATGGACCTGCCCTTTGGGGTAATTCGCCATGATGAAAGTGCCCAATGCGCAGCACATCGCCATACCTGGCAAACAACCGGATTTAATGTTGAGGTAGGCAAGTACCTTGGCAGCGACGAAACTAACACACAATATTACCAGTGCACCCTCGCTGGCAATTTTACCGGCAAATTGCAAACGTTTCCGGTTCCCTCGTGGGCAAGGTCAAAGGTCTCCAGCATTCAACTGATTGATCCCTTTGCTATTCAAAACAGGAATTGGCAGGGTAAAAATAGGCTGGAACGGCTGCGGGATATGTTTAATCTTAACGAAGACTAAGGCTTTATTAGTCTATAGCTCAAGTTTATATCCAATAATTACTACTTTGAATGATAATTCAGTTCCCACTCAGGCTATACTGGTCTGCCCAGTTGGTGAATAGGAAGGTTTATGCCCCAATACCGTGCGCCCATCAAAGATATGCAATTTGTGTTGCAAGACTGGTTGAAAATCGAAGAACATTATCAAAGTCTGGGTTTAACTGATTTCGATCAACAACTCGTCATGGAGATTATTCAGCAAGGCGCAAAATTTGCCGAAGGGGTGATCGCCCCCCTTAATCGAGAAGGCGACGAGCAAGGCTGCACACTCGCAGAGGGTAAGGTCACCACACCAATGGGGTTTGCTGAAGCTTATCAGGAATATGTCAGCAATGGCTGGAATGCCATGCTCGGTAGTGCCGACTATGACGGTCAGGACTTGCCTCACACCATCGCGGTCCCCGTCCAGGAAATGCTCAGCTCAGCCAATGTGAGCTGGCGACTCACCAGTATATTGACCGAAAGCGCGGTGCTCGCGGTAACCAAACATGCCAGTGACGAATTAAAAAACACCTACCTCGCCAAACTAATTTCCGGCCAGTGGACCGGCACCATGTGCCTGACTGAGCCACAGGCCGGAACAGATTTAAGTTTATTATCGACCAAGGCTCAAGCCAGTGACGATGGCAGTTTTTCTATTAGCGGTGGCAAAATATTTATCTCTGCGGGTGATCAAGACTGGACCGATAACATCGTACATCTGGTACTCGCCCGCCTACCGGATGCCCCTCCTGGCGTTAAAGGTATCAGCCTATTCTTGGTTCCCAAGTTTTTACCCAATACTGATGGCTCACCGGGTCAGGCTAACAGCCTATCAGTTGGCAGTATTGAGAAAAAAATGGGACTCAAGGGCAGCCCAACCTGTGTGATGAACTTTGACGGTGCGACCGGGTTCTTAGTCGGCGCAGCCCATACTGGACTCGCTTGCATGTTCACCATGATGAATGACGCCCGCTTTCAGGTGGGTTTGCAAGGATTGGCGGTCAGTGAAGCCTCCTATCAGGGCGCGCGTGCTTATGCCATAGACCGCTTGCAGTCTCGGGCTCCACAAGGTGTGCAACAACAAGATAAAAAAGCCGATGGGATCATCCACCAGCCCGATGTACGCCGTATGTTACTCACGCAAAAAGCATTGGTTGAAGGCTGCAGAGCCTTATCCCTGTTGTACGCTCAACAAATGGATATTGAAAAGTTTTCCAAACATGCGGATGAAAAAGCCAAAGCAGCCAATGTTATCGGATTTTTAACGCCGATCATCAAAGGCTTTATGACCGATATGTCCACAGAGTTAACCAATATCGGAATACAGGTTTATGGTGGCCACGGTTATATTCGAGAGTGGGGTATGGAACAACTGGTGCGGGATGCCCGTATCACCCAATTATACGAAGGTACCAACGGTATACAGGCCTTGGATTTAATCTCCCGGAAATTGGCCCGTGACCAAGGCACGATGCTCGAAGATACCCATGCCCTGTTTGCCCGCAAGATTGCTGAAATTGGAGTTCTGCAAACAAAGACTCAGGCAGAGGCCTTATTACAAGAATGGTTAAGTACTGCTGAACAAATTAAATCCTTGAATGCTATTGATTTAGCGGCGGCGGCCACGGATTTTATGCATTACAGTGCATACTGCCTGCTTGGGGTGATTTGGCTAAGTCTGGCCGATACGGCAAATCAAAGCACGGATAAAAACATCAAATCCGGCAAAGGCAAAACCTGTGCGTTTTATATTCAACGCCTGTTGCCTCGCAAAGATTTATATAAGCACAACCTGTTTGGCGGCGCAGAGGATTTAATGCTGCTCGCTGAGAATGAGTTTGATTATCAGTAGGTCTACCTTACAAAATCAAAACAAATAAAAAGGCCCTGGATATTATATCAAGGGCCTTTTTTGTATTTGCCTTGGCCTAACAATGCACAAACATAGGGGCTGGTATATCTGCAAACCAATATGCAGGTTCACAGCTTAGGCAGGAATTCAGGGCATTGACTCATACCCCGTCCAACCAGTGGCTTATATGAGCGTTAGTGCCACATGATCCATCAAGCTATTATTTTTAATCAGGCGTTTTGCCGCCTCAATATCAGGTGAAAAATAACGGTCTTTATCGTAGAACGTTACCTCTTGTCTGAGCAGGGCTTTAACACTTTCTAATTTTTCACTGGTTTTCAAAGGGCCTCTAAAATCCACGCCCTGGGCAGCGGCAAGCCATTCAATCGCCAATATGCCCGCGACATTATCGTAAATATCCCGCAGGCGACGAGCGGCAAAGGTCGCCATTGAGACATGATCTTCCTGATTAGCGGATGTAGGCAAAGAGTCGACAGACGCCGGATGGGCATAAGTCTTGTTTTCACTGGCCAGGGCAGCACTGGTAACCTGGGCGATCATAAACCCGGAATTAACGCCACCGTTGTTAACCAAAAACGGCGGCAAGTTGCTTAAGTTAGGGTCAATCAGTAGGGCCATACGTCGCTCAGATAAGGCGCCGATTTCACACAGGGCAATCGCCAGCATATCGGATGTGATCGCCACCGCCTCCGCGTGGAAATTACCCCCGGAGAGAATGTCGCCACTATCGGCAAAGACCAGGGGATTATCTGATACGCCATTAGCTTCGGTAACCAGGGTATCGGCGGCATAGCGGATATGTTGTAAACAGGCCCCCATTACCTGGGGTTGGCACCTTAATGAATAAGGGTCTTGTACTTTCTCACAGCCAACATGGGATGAGCCAATTTCAGATTGCATCAACAAACTTCGGTAGGCCTGGGCAATATCAATTTGTCCCTTATGACCTCTGGCCTGATGAATACGATCATCAAAAGGCACCCTCGAACCCTGGGCTGCATCCACGCTTAAGGAGCCGATGGCGATGGCACTGTATAGTGCGCACTCAGCACCAAACAGGCCTTGCAGAGCAAACGCAGTCGAGGCTTGCGTGCCATTTAACAAGGCCAGACCTTCTTTAGGGGCCAGGGCTATTTGTTCAAGTCCTGCTATGGCGAGGCCTTGTTTGGCACTGAGGCGCTCGCCCTTATGAAACACTTCTCCTTCACCCAATAACACCACACTCATATGAGCCAGAGGGGCTAAATCCCCCGATGCACCCACCGAGCCTTTTTCCGGAATAGCCGGATAAACCTGGGCATTATATAAGGCGATCAGGGCTTGGATGACCTGCAGGCGGATCCCCGAATAACCACGGGAAAGAGAATTTATTTTCAGCAACAGCATCAGGCGCACCGTATCCTGTGACATAAAGTCGCCAATACCTGCCGCATGAGACAGTACGATGCTGCGCTGTAATAACTCTAATTCAGATACGTCTATGCGGGTATTGGCCAGCAAACCAAAACCGGTGTTGATCCCATAAACCGTACGGTCCTGACGAATGACCTCCAGTACAACTTGTTCGGCGGCATTGATATTGGGTATAGCGCTATCGGCTAAAGCCAGGGGAATATGTTTACGGCTCACTTTGCGCAGCAGATCCAGGCTTAATTCGCCCGGTTGTAAGAGTATTTGTTCCATCTTAGTTACTTCCTTCAATCATTGGCAAGTCCAGGCCTTTATCTTGGGCACAACGTCGTGCAATTTCATAACCGGCGTCAGCATGGCGCATTACCCCGGTCGCCGGATCATTATGTAAAACCCGAGCGAGGCGCTTATCGGCATCGTCGGTACCATCACATAAAATCACCACCCCAGAGTGCTGGCTAAAGCCCATCCCCACTCCTCCCCCGTGATGGATACTCACCCAGGTCGCTCCCCCTGCGGTGTTTAACATGGCATTGAGTAAAGGCCAATCGGATACGGCATCGGAGCCATCCAGCATGCTTTCTGTCTCACGGTTGGGTGAGGCAACAGAGCCGGAATCAAGATGATCTCGACCGATCACAATCGGCGCGGATAACTCACCGGTTCTGACCATCTCATTAAAAGCCAATCCCAGTTTTTGTCGCTCACCTAAGCCCACCCAGCAAATACGCGCGGGTAAACCCTGGAACTGAATGCGCTCCCTGGCCATATCCAGCCAGCGATGTAACTGGGGGTTGTCGGGGATCAGCTCTTTGACTTTGGCGTCGGTTTTATAAATATCTTCAGGATCGCCGGATAAGGCCACCCAGCGAAACGGCCCGATGCCCTGGCAAAACAAGGGTCGAATATACGCCGGCACAAAACCCGGGAAGTCAAAGGCATTTTTCACCCCTTCTTCCAGTGCCATTTGCCGTATGTTATTGCCATAATCCAGGGTGGCCGAGCCTTTTTGCTGTAAGCCCAACATGGCTTGTACTTGCACGGCCATGGAGTGTTTGGCGGCTTTGACCACTTTCTGCTCATCTTGTTTACGCATGGCGGCGGCCTGAGCTAATGTCCAGCCCTGTGGCAAGTAGCCGTTTAGGGGATCGTGAGCACTGGTTTGATCCGTTACCACATCCGGCACCACACCCTCAGCGAGTATTTGGGAAAACACATCTGCCGCATTAGCCAGTAAACCAACGGACACAGGCTGTTTTTGCGACTTTGCCTGTGCAATCATCTGCAAGGCTTCAGCCAGGGAGGTGGCCTTTTTATCTAAATAGCCGGATTTGAGCCTAAAATCGATACGGCTTTCATCCACGTCTACCGCCAGCATGGAAAATCCCGCCATGGTAGCTGCCAGTGGCTGGGCGCCGCCCATGCCGCCAAGGCCGCCGGTTAATACCCAGCGCCCCGCAGCATCACCATTAAAATGGGCTTTGGCCACACTGACAAAGGTCTCATAAGTGCCTTGCACGATCCCCTGAGAGCCAATGTATATCCACGAACCCGCTGTCATTTGGCCGTACATCATCAAGCCCTGTTTATCCAAGTCGTTAAAGTGCTCCCACGTTGCCCAGTGGGGTACCAGGTTCGAATTGGCGATCAATACTCGGGGGGCATTTTCGTGGGTTGGAAATACCCCTACCGGCTTACCACTTTGCACTAACAGGGTTTCATCGTCATTGAGGCGTTTAAGTACCTCGACTATTTTGTCATAACAATCCCAATCTCTGGCTGCCCGGCCAATGCCGCCGTATACCACCAAATCCTGGGGGTGCTCTGCCACCTCGGGATCAAGATTATTCATCAACATGCGCAGGGGCGCTTCGCATTGCCAACTCTTTGCATTCAGTACGGTGCCTCGGGGCGCCCTTATATTTCTGCTTGGATCGTGTCTGTTCATATTTTTATCCTATTTACGTTGGGGGGAAATCAAGGTGACCGCCCATGCGATAACGATTTCCGGGGTG
>JBLHIW010000150.1:0-8038 GCA_047618055.1 Paraglaciecola sp.
GCGGCGACGGCTATGACCATAGCAACCCCCTGGGTTCGGGTAATTACCTACCCGGAAGCTACTGTGATGTAACGGAAGCAGCGTTTTGTAACGATAAACTGATTGGCGCCTGGTCTTTTGTTCCTTCTGACCCGAACTATCCTTCACCAGAAGACAGTGATGGCCATGGCTCACACACGGCCAGCACCGCCGGTGGTAATGTAAATCTTGTTGCTACCACCTTCGGCCCGACTACCAGTCTGACCCGGGAAATTTCCGGTGTGGCACCCCACGCCAGCATCATCGCCTATGATGTTTGCGTCGAGGGTTGTCCCGGCTCCGCGCTGTTGGCGGCACTTAACCAGGTAGTTGTTGACGCCTCCAACTTGCCCAATGGCATACACGCCTTGAACTACTCCATTTCTGGTGGTGCTGACCCCTACAGTGATGCGGTAGAGTTAGCATTTCTCAATGTCAGCGCTGCGGGGGTATTTGTCTCCGCATCAGCGGGTAATAGTGGCCCCGGCGCCTCAACCCTGGGCCATCAGTCGCCCTGGGTTGCCACTACAGCCGCCAGTACTCACAACCGAGTCGTGCAAAACAGCCTGGTTGACATGAACAGTGACGATGCTCCCCTGGCGGATATTGTCAGCGTGGGTTTCACCTCAGGTTATGGCCCGGCACCGATCGTCTACGCCGGCAACTTCCCCACTGCCAACGGGTCACAGAACGACGGGGCAGCCGAACAGTGCCTGGATCCTTTCCCCCCGGGCCACTTTAACGGTGAAGTCGTGATCTGTGATCGCGGTGCCATTGCACGCACAGCCAAAGGTGCAAATGTTCTCGCCGGTGGCGCCGGCGGTTTTGTGTTGGCCAATGCTGCCGCCAATGGTGAGAGCGTGTCGGGTGATGCCCACTTTCTACCGGCAGTGCATCTGGGCTTCACAAACGGCGCGACCCTTAAGAGTTGGGTTGCTGCCAATACCAATCCAAACGTCACGATATCCGGGTTTGAATTGGATATTGAAGATGCCAATGGTGACATTATGGCAGGCTTTAGCTCCCGTGGGCCAAACTCGGCTCTGGATATTCTCAAGCCAGACGTGACGGCACCCGGTGTCGACATTCTGGCGGCGGTAGCGACTTCCAATCCGGCGGATCCACCTGAGTACGCCTTTCTCAGCGGCACCTCCATGTCCAGTCCCCATAATGCGGGCGCAGGCGCCATTGTATCCGGTGCGCAGCCGGGCTGGACACCCTACGCGGTGAAGTCGGCTATCATGTTAACCTCCAATAACAGTAAAGTGCTCAAGGAAGACGGCGTAAGCCCCGCTGACCCCTTTGATATGGGCTCTGGCCGTGTCGATCTTTTGCGGGCAATTGAAGCTGATTTGGTCATGGACGAAAGCCCCCTCAACTTCCTGGCGGCCAATCCGGCCACCGGTGGCGATCCCAGAACCCTGAATATCGCTAGCATGCAAGACGGCACTTGTGTTGCAGACTGTTCCTGGACACGGACATTTACCAACACCAGCAAGCACACCATCCATGTTGACTTGAGTGCAAGCGGGGCCGATGGCGCCGGTTTCTCCGTTGAACCTTCACATTTGAAGATCAAAAAGGGTACAACCGCCAGCTTCACAGTGACGGCTGACACCCGGCTTGCCAGCGGATGGAACTTTGGCCAGGTAGACGTGGAGCGCCGCGGCGATGGGCCAGACATGCATTTGCCCATAGCGGTTAATGCAGTCACCAGCTCCAACGCGGGAGTGTTTACCAAGTCTGTCGATAAAGCCCGTGCCGCCGATGGCGACATCCTGAGCTATGAAATCAACATCATCAATGGCCAGTTGGACGGTGTAATTAACCTGACAGATCACATCCCTGACGAAGTGACGGCGATAGCAGGTTCAGAGACCCAAATGGTGAATGGTGGCAGCACCCTCTCCGTCTTTGAGATTGACGGCAGCACAGCGACCTGGAGCGGGACACTGGATAGGGGATCAATCGGGATCAGCGACTCGGGCATACCCGGTTCCCCTGGTGGTGGTTTTCTACCTCTGGCCATCTTTGGCATTGCCCCGCAACCTTGCCCGGCGAATTGTGACGACGGCGCTACGATCTACGATGTACCCAGCTTCACTTACAACGGTGAGGCTTACAACCAGGTCATTATGTCGGTCAATGGTACCCTTGAAGTGGGAAGCTCAAGTGGGTCTGCAACCAGTGCTGGCATCCAGAAATTGCCCAGCGCAACCCCACCCAACAACCTCTTGGCGCCATTTTGGAGTGACCTCAACCTGGGCGCAGGTGGCACTTGGTCTGTGGGCGTTTTGAGCGGCGGTGGTTTATCGTGGACTATCTACGAGTGGAGTGACGTGCCTCAATTTGGCGACGATTCCCAGCGCTATTCGTTTCAGGTCTGGATCCAGAATGACAGTTCGGGCAACATCTGGTTTACCTACGGCGCACTGGGTAGCAATGCCTACGCTTCTGTTGGCGCTGAAAATAATGACGGTAGTATTGGTCAATCCTACTACTTCTCGGGTGACGGCACGGGTACAGCGCCAGGTGCGGAGCTATTTATCAGCGCCATAACCGGTGGCACCGCCACGTTCACTTTTCAGGCTAAAGTGGATGGATGTTCCGCCGGCGCGGTGATTGTCAACGATGCTGATATCAGCGCTGATGATGCACAAGAGAGGGCTATCGCGACTACCGCTTGTAATTAAACGGTCTGCCAGGAAATAAGTAAGGGCCCCTGGGGGCCCTTTTTTTATACGTATTTAAAATGTATTGAACGCGGTGGGCCTAAATTGGCAGTGTGAGCTTATACCCCTTAAATCAATCAAGTGATCCTATGAGGCCCTATGCCATATTTTGCAGGCAACTCGCCCTCGCCCATTCAATTTTTTTTATAACATACACTGCGACAACTAATCTGTAGCAAGATAAACACGTAAATCTAATGTATCGTAAGCGCACTGTGTGGCAATAGGTATGACTGACTCAAATCTTTGACTGAAATATCCCGCTTTTTCAACAAGTAAATCATGCTCGATTAAATTATACCCGCCCCTCAAACTAAACGTTTCCAAACAGTTATTCCGTGCAGAGCCGTAAATAGTTTCATTGCCATTTGCACTATCAATTGTCAAAATCGCATCACACACGTTAAGCGGCACTTCATTTGCATCGAAAAATTTAACATTTACAGCAGGAATAATTACCGGAAGCCTTACCTCTGGGCATTTAGAAACGTCCTCAATGTCTTCGCCACAAGCAGATATGAATACCACCGATACGATTGCTAATCTCAACATGTTCATTTCACACTCGTTGTTATATCCCATCTCATTGAGAGGCTAAAATCACCGTGTTCTAACTTAAATAACTTTATTCTGATGAGTCGTTTTTATTCAATTTATCCGAAGCTGCTAGAGATACCTTAAAATCTTCAAATTCTTGTTTTAATTTGGCGATATCACGTTTTGCCGTAGTGGCATAAGATAAACCAGCTACCCCAAAAACAAACCCTATAATACCCATCGCTTCCATATTACTCTCCATGTGAATACCTTATAACGCTTAAATGCCCACCATGATATATTTGTTGGGCATATTTACCATCAGACCAACAGCAAGTATAAAAGCGTAATGATTAAAAAAAGCCAAGCTCGCCTAAAGTCTTCAGGATAATGAGTTGGACTAAATAAAGCTGATATTTTCAACAAACTTTCAGTAGGTTTGTGTAGATAGAAATACAACTTTTGTTTAAGTGTAATAGACCACAGCTGGAGGGCCACAAATATAAAAGTGACTAGCCACCCACATAAAATAAGAATATCTATCACTTGTTTGTGATGTTCAGGTTTCAAGGGCTAATTCAAAATACTTAAGGCCCTGTTAGGGTCAAATTGAAGTTGGCTAAAATGTGCGAGAGGAACCAGCCAACTGCATTTTTTAGTTTGAAAGCCTTATTATGAAGTCCGTAGCAAATTGATGCTTCATATTTTTATGATTTTAGGTCTAAGTAAGAAACCAATAATACTACCAAAAAGGTGCTTGTACATTGCTTCTATTTCCTCTTTACGGATACTGCCACCCAATATAAGCATCTCAAGTTTTTCTCCAGGCTCTTGCACAATATACCCTGATGAGCTGAACCCATTTTTTTCATAAAAAGCTTTACGCCTGACCCTTTGTGGGTAGTTTTCCTCACGTTTATCAAGCGTTTCAATGTTCAGTACAACTCTTTTGCCGCAGTGGGTAACGTTGATTAAATCGATTACTTTACTGCCATATCCACCTGAACGGTAGGATTCTGATATAGCTAAAAAGTGTAGCAATACAATGTCTTTATACTCAGTGATATAAAGGAGGCCAATCCAATTATCACCTGCATAAATAACGTTAAAGCCTTCTTTACCCTTTCTAAGTTTAAATTTAAGTATCCATGTAGGAATACGTTGAGCGGTGGTAAACGCTTTTTTATACAGATCGATAACCTTTGAGTAGTTATCGTCATATTTAGTTAGCGGCCGGAGATTAATGCTCATATGTAGTACTCATACCCACCCTAAATAACAGGCTAAGTGATTGTTATCTGGTTTTAGTTGCTCAAGTTTGGCATCTCAATTCCACACCGTTTCCTTCAGGGTCTTCTATATAAATCGAATTCCCTTCACCTTGTGCTCCATATCGACTCGCAAATTCACCCACTTTTATCCCATTTTTTTCGAAATAGTTAATAATGTCTTGTTCTGGTGCTGACCTAATTTGTAAACAAAAATGATCGACATTTCGTTCTGTTTTAGTTGGTGCACCGCCCCCAACAGCGCCAAGCCTGCTATTAACTACCACTAAATCGATAAGTGCACTGCCCGCACGAAGTTGAGTAAGGCCTGTTTCTACTGGGGTCTCTCGCTCGATGGTACAGTTTAATACATTCGTATAAAAATCAAGCATTTCCTTCAGCTTTGTGGTTCTTAATACAATGTGATCTATTGCTAGGACTTCTAACATTTATATCTCCTTGTTATGTATTTTTATCCTCCGGGGATTTTCCGAAAATATAGCCCTCCACTTTAAGGAATGCGCCAACTACTTCACGGATAAGACCTACCTAGGTAGCAGTAATACCGGCCTTGACACCGGCGGCATCTAAATTGGTTCCCTTTGTGGGAAAGTAATCTCAGGAGCTGATACCTGAAAATAGCATTGGACTGCAATAAGCCCAATTCCGATAATAATTAAAAATAGGCCACTGAAGATAACGATCAACTTTGGGTTTGTCATAATTATGCTCCATCTCTGCAAAAATAAGATTCTATTTCAATGCTTACATTCAAGAGCACATAAGGCTCAAATAACAGGCTAAGTAAGGGTTGGCCAAAATGTGTAGCAAAGCGTACCCGAGCAAACTGTTAGCCGTCCCGCTTTAAATTTTTGTTATGTGTATTTGGCATTTTACCCACATTTTGCGCCATTTCTTTTTTCTCCAGTGGCGTATTATTTTTCTAGCATGATGGCCTCTAGCCCATCCTCTGGAATGGCAACAACCCTAAGGCCATTGATGCCAATCACAGTGTCAGCTGCGACCATAGCATTGATAATAGCCTCTTCTGTAGCCTCGACCGTTGCCCTGAAAACAGTCGATAAATGGTTGTTGGGAAACATATTTATATTGGATATTTCATTTTCCAACAATCGTTCATTCGCTGCCGTTGAGAAGGCTAGAAAGATATCACCTGAACCGGCGTTACTGACAGTGCCTAGCCTTCCGAGTGCCAGTGACGGACGTTTTGCAACGCGTCTTAACTGATGAGGTAATAATGGCGCATCTGTTGCGATGATAATAATGATGGAGCCATCGCGGGTATAGTCAGGTTCAGTGGAGGCGACGTTAAGGCTGTCGCAATAGGGTAAGTAGTCTCCAAAATGTCTTTCGATGCTGCTATCGGTGAAACAGTTAGGATCGGCTTTTAGTCTTTTGCCGACTGGCTTACCCGCAATGGTTAAGTCGTTGCGCGACCAGTTATAATTACATTGGACTAACACTCCCAATGTATAGGATTGACTCCCTACTTGGTACTCACGAGAGGCCGTGCCAATGCCACCTTTAAAACCATTACAGATCATGCCGGTGCCGCCGCCCACAACACCCTCTACAACCTTGCCACTTTTTGCTTTACCAAGTGCTTCCAGAGCGTGGGCCTTTGTTACATGAAAGCCATTAATATCATTAAGGCCTCCATCGTACGTTTCCGCCACAACAGGAGCATGCCAGTCGGCTGCCCACCCTTTATCTACCATCCAAGAAACAGCTGCGTCTCTCACGACTCCCACACTGTGTGTATTGGTAATCAAGATAGGACCATCAATTAATCCACGCTCCTCTATCCAGGTTGTACCGGTCATTTCGCCAGAGCCATTGAGCGTAAACCAGCCGCCAAAAACCGGGGAAGTAGAATTTTTCCCACGAGGTAAAATTGCCGTTACACCTGTCCGGATCGGCCCTTTGCCAACTTCAAGGGCACCATTTCCTTCTACTAGTGTAACCTGACCAACTTCGAGGCCCTTCACATCGGTTATGGCATTTAATAGACCTGGGGTTCCAGTAAAGGGTACCGCAAGATCTCGTGCTCGGACATTGTCTTTCCCATGGACTGAACTAGCGACACCGGTTACTAGGACCAAAAATGTAGCCGGTATTACCAAGGCTAAAATGCTACGAGTATTAAACATGCGTTTTCCCGGTTATTGAGGAACAACAACAGCCAACTACTTTTTGTCTTATTTATGACTACCGTCACACAGGGGTTGCGATGCAGTTTGTTTACAACCACAAAAATATATTTTTTTAGACTCGCTTGCGGTAAATTTTACTGGCGAGAATTCAGAGCCTTTATGTGAACCATCACAGAAAGGTTGTTTTTCGCTTTTACCACAAGCACACCAAAAGTAGTTTTTACCTTCTTCAACTTCTACTGCAAAAGGCGTATCAGATGCTCGTACTGGTGTAGTCATTATAATTCTCCATAGTTTGATATAAACATAATGGCCTCACTAAGAGGCAAATAACTGTTGATTAAAATAGGCGACGCAGGAGCAAAAAGCCAGTGTAACTTGTCCTGTTTGGCTCGCATTTTAGCTGAATTCACACTGATTTTTCCATTACATAATTAGTAAGTACTTGACCACGAATTTCTACTTGTTGTTCAGTAAGCACTTGAAAGCCAAAATGCTCAAAAAATGGTTTCGCAGTAATACTTACATGCGAATATAAACGTTCAATACCTTTTGATTTTGCTGTGAAGATTATTTTTTGCATTAGGCTTTTACCGATACCTTTACCTTGATGATTACCGTGACAGAAAAAATGGTCTATGTAGCCATCATATTGAAGATCAGCATAACCCACAATTAATTCTTCTAAAATCGCAACATATGGGTCTAAGCCTTTCATACGCTTTAGCCAAACTGAGTTATCTGAAATATCTGGCGCCCATGCTTCCACTTGCGCTTGAGAATAGTCACGGATATTAACATTACGAATGGTGTGAAAATGAATATCCCATAACGCTTTCGCGTCTGACCCTTGATAGTCCCTAATAGTTATCAACGTACAATCTCCATGATTTGGCTAATGCCCAAAATAAGCGGCTAAAAATAGTGACGAAGGAGCAAAAAACTGTTTTGTCCAACTTAAAACCCTTTGTTAGGCAACGTTAAAGTACACGATACTTAGCACTAAAATGAACACAACATACGATAAAAATTGAATGCCAGTTTGGCGATGTCTGCTTGCAAGCTCACAAACTCTAGTGTTTGAAATACCACCTAAGAGTGTTGAACCTTTAGCCGATACAAATATTAAAGGTATTTTAAAATATTTAGGTGAACTTAGCTTTTCCCAAACTTCAGGCTCAAGATTTTTAACTGATTGATAATATTTATACTCTGCAACACCCGAACGAAACATAAGAAATACCAACATTGCAACGATAACAATTAGTAGTAACATTACCCCTCCAAACTATTATAAAAAACCATCTGT
>JBLHIW010000151.1:0-8020 GCA_047618055.1 Paraglaciecola sp.
ATAGCTTTGCCACCGCTATGTAGGTTTTATCCGCAGAGTCATCCTCAAGCACGGTGAAATGCGCCAGTGCGATACAGACATTTAAGGACAATATTATCCATCTGATAGTAATCGGCTCCAGGGTAAGAGTGTTTTTTGTTTAAACGTGCCTGTTTGGACAGGGATAAATAGAGTACAAGATGAAAATTGCTCGCATGGCAGTGGTGTAAACTTACCAACAAAATTAGCCGAACATTCTCCTACTGAATGAAGGGAAGGGTAAGCTCTTATGGGAAAGGTCGCACACTAGCGACAACAATGCATAGCAGAACATCGTCCAATCATCCCAAAAACCAAGAAATATAGCCAATTCATTCTGGCCTTTCGCCGCCATGTCTGTATAATTCGCGCCCAGCCCAGTTATGCCCACTTTGGGAAAGTGGAAGGATCGTACGACTCGAAGGGGTCAACGTACCGATTTTAAGCGGTTTCTGGTATGAACTGGCACATGCTTAGTACAAGCAGAAACCAAATAACAAATATTATTTTTTGGGTAATTTTAAATGAAAACTTTTGTTGCAAAGCCAGAAACGGTAAAACGTGAATGGTTCGTGGTTGACGCCGCGGGCAAAACGCTGGGCCGTATGGCTACAGAAATTGCGAGTCGCTTACGCGGCAAGCACAAGCCTGAGTTCACTCCTCATGTGGACACTGGCGATTATATTGTTGTGATCAATGCTGAGAAGGTTGTTGTTACTGGTAATAAAGCCAAGGGCAAAATCTACTACTCACATTCTGGTTATGTAGGCAGTCTTAAAGAGACTACCTTTGAAAAGTTACAAGCTCACAAACCAGAGTTGATCATTGAAAAAGCGGTTAAAGGTATGTTGCCAAAAGGTCCCCTTGGACGCGATATGTTCCGCAAAATGAAAGTCTTCGCGGGTCCTGAGCATGCACATGCTGCTCAACAGCCCCAAGTCTTAGACCTTTAAGGAGCAATAGAAAATGGCAGATACTCAATACTACGGCACTGGTCGCCGCAAAAGCTCTACCGCTCGTGTTTTCATGCGTGTTGGTAGTGGTAACATCGTTGTTAACAAGCGTCCATTAGATGTATTTTTTGGTCGTGAAACAGCACGTATGATCGTTCGTCAACCTCTTGAATTGGTTGAGATGACTGAGAAGTTTGATTTATATGTGACTGTAGCTGGCGGCGGTATTAGCGGTCAAGCTGGTGCAATTCGTCACGGCATTACACGTGCCTTGATGGAATTTGATGAAACCCTTCGTCCGGCATTACGTAAAGCAGGTTTTGTTACCCGCGATGCACGTAAAGTTGAACGTAAGAAAGTGGGTCTTCATAAAGCACGTAAGCGTCCTCAATTCTCAAAACGTTAATCCTCAAAAGGTATTACGTTTTAAGAAATTTGAAAAACCCGGCTTATGCCGGGTTTTTTTATGCATGAAAATTGTGCGATTTAGGCTCAAATTCTGTCGGAATTTTTTTATTGGGGATAAGTGTTGGTATTTCTTCCTTTTATTCACGAATTCCTTGTCATTCTTGCGGGTTTTCTTTTATCATTTTCGGCTATTAACAAAACAGTAATTTCTAGTTGTGGGTAATTCACTCTTACCCCATCATTTAAGAAGTTTCAGCCAATTCAAACCTCGGAGAAAAGTGGATGAGCAATGTGTCATTAGATACGAATGATTCGTCTGAAGCCGAAAGCCAACCGCAGGATAATAGCCGACGTCGATTTTTGACTGTCGCTACATCTGTTGTCGGTGGTGTCGGAGTCGTCGGCGCAGCAGTGCCTTTTATTGCATCCTGGAACCCAAGCGTTAAAGCGCGAGCAGCCGGAGCAGATGTGGAAGCTGACATTAGCAAGATTCAGCCAGGTCAGTTAATTCGAGTCATTTGGCGCAGTAAGCCAGTATGGATCGCACGCCGTACGCCGGAGTTACTGGCTTCGTTGGCAAACGTGGAAGATCAGCTAAAAGATCCTAATTCTGATGAAGAGCAGCAACCTGCCTTTGCCAAAAATCGTCATCGTTCTCTGAAGGAGGAAGTGTTGGTGTTAGTGGGAATATGCACTCACCTGGGCTGTTCACCGCAATACTTGAAAGACGGTGCCTTTGAGGAGTACGTTGAAGGCATGCCTGAAGGCTTCTTCTGCCCTTGTCATGGCTCGAAGTTTGATATGTCAGGACGGGTCTTTCAGAACGTTCCCGCAGGTCTGAATTTGGTCGTGCCGCCTTATATGTATATAGATGACAATACCATTTTAATTGGTTCCGAAGAGGGGGCAGCATAAGATGTGGAAAAATTTAATGGACTGGATTGAATATCGTCTTCCAGTAATGCGCGTTGCAAATCAGCACGCGATTGAATATCCAGCACCCAGAAATATGAATTTTTGGTATATTTTTGGCTTTCTGGCCACCATCGTATTGATCAACCAAATCGTCACGGGCATTTGGTTGACTATGAGCTTTGAGCCTTCAGCCGAGCGCGCCTTTGCCTCAGTTGAATACATTATGCGTGATGTGGAGTATGGCTGGTTGCTGCGTTACATGCACAGCACCGGCGCGTCAGCGTTCTTTATTGTGATTTACATGCATATGTTTAGGGGCATGATCTACGGCTCCTATCAAAAGCCACGTGAATTGCTGTGGTTATTTGGTATGTTTATCTACATTGCATTGATGGCCGAAGCCTTTATGGGCTACGTACTACCCTGGGGGCAAATGTCCTATTGGGGAGCACAGGTTATTGTGTCTCTGTTTAGTGCTATTCCGGTAATTGGTGCTGATCTGGTGATTTGGATCCAGGGCGATTACGTGATCTCTGGTGCGACCCTTAATCGGTTCTTCGCCCTGCATGTGATTGCACTGCCCTTAGTCATCGTGATTTTGGTGTTTTTACACATCGTGGCATTGCATGAAGTGGGTTCAAACAACCCCGACGGCACGGATGTAAAACGCAAGAAAGGTTCGTTGAAAGAATCAGAGCTTACCAAGTTCAAAATCCACGAATACTACACCAGCAAGTACGACATTATTGATGATATCGTGCCGTTCTTCCCGCACATTGTGCTAAAAGATTTAGTCGCCTTTGCCTTCTTCTTATTGGCATTTTGCTACATCATGTTCTTTAATCCGGGCATGGGAGGCTACTTCCTGGAGCATCCTAACTTTGAGATTGCCAACAATCTGAAAACACCTGAGCATATCTTTCCGGTTTGGTATTTCACGCCTTTCTACGCAATATTAAAAGCGGTTCCGCATAAGTTAGGGGGCGTTATTGCCATGTTTTCTGCCATTATCTTCCTTGCACTACTGCCTTGGTTAGACAGAGGCACCGTGAAGTCCTGGCGCTACCGTTGTGGCTTGCATAGATGGAACCTGCTGACCTTTGCTGCGGTCTTTATCTTCCTCGGTTATCTTGGTGGTACGCCACAAGAGGCATGGAAAATAATTGCCTCGCAAATAGCGACCATCATGTATTTCGGATTTTTTGTCTTGCTCTATATCTACAGTAAGAACGAAAACACCAAGCCGGTACCCGGGAGGATCACAGAATGAAGACCTTAATTTTCGTACTGGGTCTGATGTTACCCACGTTGGTGTTGGCTGCAGGTGGTAATGTGCGTTTGGATGAAGCAAATTATGACCTGACGGACAAAGCCTCTTTGCAAAATGGCGCCAAGATATTTAATAACTACTGCCTGGGTTGTCACCAAATGCAATATCAACGGTATCAGCGTGCCTTTGAAGATTTGGGCATTCCTCTTGAATTAGGCGCAGAAAATTTAATGTTCACTGCGGACAAGCCCGGAGAGCATATTAAAAATGCGATGCCCACTGAGTCAGGAGCGAAATGGTTTGGTGCACCACCACCTGATCTGACCCTGGTTGCCCGTGTGCGTGGTGCAGATTGGATATACACCTATCTGCGCACATTTTATGCCGATGACAGTAAAACTTTTGGCGTGAATAACGAGGTATTTCCCGATGTCGCGATGCCCCATGCCCTGCAAGCATTGCAAGGTGTACCGAGCAAAACCTATGAGAAACAACTTATCGACGGGCAGATGGTTGACCGTTATGTGGGTATAAAATCTGATGGAAGTGGCGAATTGAGTGATGGGGAGTACGATACGGCAGTGCTGGATCTGGTAAATTATCTGGTCTACACCGGTGAGCCCTCACGCCTGGAGTCTGAAAGTATTGGACGCTGGGTAATGGTGTTCCTGCTGGTCTTCCTGGTATTGGTTTATCTGCTCAAGAAAGAATATTGGCGAGATGTGCATTAATTCGTCAACACTTGATGTATAATCCGCGAAATTTTTAAGGGGGGCTAGTTAGCCCCCCTTTCTTTCCGATGGCTGTTTACCTTTGGCGCTTATATCGAAGGTAAATCTTGGTCTATGCCAGACAGCCTTTTGTAAATTTAGGAGAAAACTTAATGGCTGTAGCCACAAATAAACGTTCTATCATGACGTTATTTTCAGACACCATAGATATTTACAGTCATCAGGTGCGAATCGTACTTGCTGAAAAAGGTGTAGCAGTTGAAATTAGCTACATGGATCCAAAACATTTGTCAGAAGATCTGATTGATCTGAATCCCTATGGCACGGTACCTACTCTGGTAGACAGAGAACTGGTTTTATATAACGCCCATATCATCATGGAATATCTTGACGAGCGCTTCCCGCACCCACCCTTGATGCCAGTTTATCCTGTATCCCGTGGCCAAAGTCGATTGAACATGCACCGCATTGAAGGCGACTGGTATAAGTTAGCGGATCAAATTCTTAAAGGTAAAGGGGATGTTGATGCTGCCCGCAATGAACTTCGTGAAGCTTTATTAAGTTTGGCTCCCTTGTTTGCGGAAACCCCTTACTTTATGAGTGAAGAGTTCAGTCTAGTTGATTGCTACCTTGCCCCGTTATTGTGGCGATTACCTGCGCTTAATATTGAGTTAAGCGGAAACGGTGCCAAAGATGTTCGAGGGTATATGAATCGAATCTTTGACCGGAGCTCATTCAAAGCCTCATTGACCGATCAAGAGCGGGAAATCCATAATCCTTTATAGCCTAGCTAAGGGAGCGATACGATGACCTCGAATCAGCCTTATTTATTAAGAGCGTTTTATGAGTGGATTGTGGATAACAATCTCACGCCTTACCTTGTGGTTGATGCGAATTCTCCGGGTACTCAAGTTCCTCAGGAGCATGTGGTTGATGGGCAGATAGTATTGAATGTCTCCCCTTCATCGACGGGCAATCTGCAGTTAGGCAATGTGGATATTAGCTTTGACGCTCGCTTTGGTGGCGTACCCAGGACGATGGTGGTGCCATGTAAAGCGGTACTGGCAATTTATGCCAAGGAAAATGGTGCTGGTACGGTATTTACCGCTGAAGATGAATTTGACGAAGACCCTGATGTCTCTGATGATGGCACAGGTAAGGGCAAAGGGCAGCAGCCTGAAAAAGTTAAAAAAGGTAAACCTACATTAACTGTCGTTAAATAAGCTTCGCATACATTACACGTATATAAAGGCGCATTGATTGCGCCTTTATTGTTTGTTGCTTCCCATTATAGGTATTCAAAGGCCTTAATAACCTGCTTTACCCCATCTACGTTGCGGGCAACATCTACTGATATATCCGCCTCTGCCTGACTCACCAGACCCATCAAAAAAACTTCTGAATTCTCTACCGCCACATCAATATACAGTCCGTCTATGCGCTTGTCGGTAATCAGTTTGGCCTTTATCTTAGAGGCCAACCATAGGTCGTGAGCACTGGTAGCAGCAGATATTGGGCTGGTGATGCGAATTTGATTATGCAGTTTTTTGATGTTTTTAACGGACTCGGCAAGCTCCATGGCCTGGCTCATGAGCTGCTCGTTGGGTATTTGCCCCACCAACAGGGCGGCGCCATTAAATACATGTACATTGATATTCCCTTGCTTCTTAATCCTTTCATCTTCAGCCAATGCGGTGGCCAGTCTACTCGCAGCGGTTTTATCATCTAATTGCGTGCCTAAGGTGCGTCGGTCATGAGCGGCCGAAACGGCACCGACTCCGGCCCCAACAACCAAGGCAGCACAGCCTTGGACAGTGAAAAGTGCTGCAAAAATCAGCGCAAGGTGCTTTTTGTCAACTTTGGACATGAGATCACTCCTGTATGTTTTCCGGGAAAAGACTATCATCAATACCCTCACATAA
Organism: Paraglaciecola sp.; assembly: GCA_047618055.1. Lineage (GTDB taxonomy): Bacteria > Pseudomonadota > Gammaproteobacteria > Enterobacterales > Alteromonadaceae > Paraglaciecola. The sequence continues at coordinate 6,218 of JBLHIW010000151.1, forward strand.
ATTATGGATTGCCAGTAAATGGACTTCCTGGATGCGCGCCGAGCGACTGGATGGCACCCTGATTTCTACATCATTTGGGCCTAATAAACCCGCCATCTCCCCCCCATCCTTGCCGGTCATGGCTACGATGGTCATGTCCCGACTCAGTGCCGCTTCCATGGCATTGATGACGTTCCGTGAATTGCCACTAGTGCAGATCGCCAGCAGTATATCGCCGGCCTGACCCAATGCCCTTACTTGTTTTGAGAAAACCTCATCAAAGCTATGGTCATTAGCGATAGACGTCAGCGTCGAGCCATCGGTGGTTAAGGTAAACGCAGGCAAGCTGGGTCTGTCTCTTTCGTAGCGATTGAGCATACCGGATGAAAATCGCTGGGCGTCACCCGCTGAGCCGCCGTTACCACAGGATAAAATTTTGTTGCCGTTGATCAGCGCATTAACCATCATCATTGTGGCATTGGCGATGGGCTCTGGTAATACTTCAATCGCCGCAATTTTAGTCTGAATACTCTCAGTAAAGTTGTCGCGTATATTCTCTAACATAGTGTTCCTAAGTGTTTAGATGGGCACTAAACATATTTTAACCAACTAATATTGTGCTTGTTGGCGCCAAGCACATCGATACCTACAATATCTATTCTGTGAGCAACAATACTGGGATTAAGGCCTTTATCGTACATATAATATTGCACAGCGGATTCAAATTTTCGACGTTTGCTGGCATGGAAAAACTCCACTGCCTGGCCGAATTTTGGCGAACTTCGAAATTTAACCTCTACAAACACCCACTCGCTGACATCTTGCATCACTAAATCTATCTCACCGGTCTTGCAGCGATAATTTTGGGCTATAAAACGCAGCCCCTGCTGCTGTAAGTAATTCCGGGCTAAACGTTCACCCTCGCGACCTAATTTTGCGGATAAGGCCTGCTTAATCCATTGCAAGGAGAGACACTCGGTCCTGAGTGATTTTTGCCCAGGGCAAACGCCGATGTAATTGACCATCGTTATCCATACTCAGTTCCCCCGTTAAGCCCCCCATGGAATTGTGCGGTAACAACCTCAGGTGTCGTAATGTAGGGAGTATCTGATAGGCGTCGTAACCCATTGCAAACAGGCGCATAAGGGTATCCCGACGTTGGGGCCATAAATCTGCGGCTTGGGTGGCTAAATCTGACCAGGGGTGCCCGGGTAGCATCCAGGGCATGTCACTAAAGGTTAAGTTGCGCAGATCACGCACACTGTTTTTACTCAAGTCCATACTGTAACTTCTTGATGAGGCGAAAACCGATAACGTGCGCCGGGCAAAAGGGCTTAAGCTAGACTCGATAATAGGGTTGAGCAGTTCGGTTTGTTCAGGGTTGGCAAATAACACGATGGCATCAATATCACGTCTGTTTCGTTCCACGGCGTGTACTTCTTCGGTGGCCAAATTTTCAATTTGTTTTATCCGTGCCTTGCTTTGAGACACATCAAGTCGCTCTGACACCTGTCGACGCATGTCTTTGTTGGTGGTGAAAACCGCTAAATCTGGTGGGATAGTTAAGGGGCTATTATTTAAGGCTTGCCATTCATTTACAAAGGCATCAGCCATGCGCTGGGTGGTACTGCCTTTGGCGGTAAAAATAATCGGCCGCTTAAATCCCTTTTCTCGAATATGTTTGGCCAGATGCCGGGCTTCATCCTCCGGGTCAAGGGAAAAATAGTATGCTTCCCTGTGGCTATTGTCCTGGCCAGTTAGCACAGTGGCCTGGAGGTTTTTTTCAATTCGGTTAAGGGCCAGCATGGGCTTGTTAGCAGGTAA
>JBLHIW010000152.1:0-8010 GCA_047618055.1 Paraglaciecola sp.
ATGCCACGTTGGCGATTGCCCCTTGAAACTTCGACCCGGAAGGGAGAAGCCTATACCGAGTTCGGTATGACGACGATAACGTGCTCTTCGAGTTCGTTGGCGATAGACAGTAAGAGCTTACGTTCAAACACTCAAACAGCAGTTCGAAGCCGTTAAAAAAAACCGACCGAGACAGGTATTCCTGATTAATCACACTGCGGTGTATTAGGGGGTTTTCACATTAAAGTGCTACCCCGTTTATTCTGGTATTTCTATTGCCTTATACCTCGCACATGCAGGATAACTGGCCTACATTGTATCAATACCGGATAACCCGCGAGGAAAAGGTAGCACGAAGATCAACAGCCCCACCGGTGTTGCTGCCATGGACATTACTCGTGTTAAATATCATGATAAAGGACAAATCAATGAATAGTGATATAGCAAAAGGCAAATGGGATCAGTTGACTGGCTCAATTAAAGAGCAATGGGGCAAGCTTACAGACGATGATGTTAAAGAGATGGAGGGAAAATTCGAAAACTTTCAGGGTAAAATGCAAGAAAAATATGGCATGGGCAAAAAAGAAGCGAAAAAGGCATTCGATAAATTGACCGGCTAGCAATAAGAGAGTCAGTCCAGGCGACTGACTCTCTTCCCTTTAATAGCGACTCACTTCATTCAGTGCTCTTAGCCCTAGCCGCCCAATATCAAACTCGCATTAGGTAAAGCCCGGTTGATTACGCTCTTATCTGGCCTGTGCCAGATACCAGATACTTCTCGGTGGTCAAAGACTCTAAACCCATCGGACCATAGGCATGCAATTTGGAAGTGGCAATGCCTATTTCTGCGCCCAAACCTAGTTCACTGCCATCGGAAAAGCGAGATGAGACGTTTACCATGACAACAGATGCATCAACACTGCGCTGAAAACGCCTGGCTGTCAGCTCATTTGTGGTACAGATAACCTCGGTATGATGACTACCAAAACGGACAATATGTTGCATGGCATGGTCCATATCGTCCACTACGCGTATGGCGATTTCTAAATCCAGATATTCCTCACCAAATTCTGATTCTTCAAGCTGCGTAGCATTTTCAAAATGAGCAAGGGCCTGACTGCAGGCATTTACTTTTACCTGCTTTTGCGCCAGCGTTTGAGCCACTTTGGGTAGGAATTCCCCGGCAATATCCTTATGTACCAATAAGCCTTCAATGGCATTACACACGCCAGTACGATGGGTCTTGCCGTTAACTAGCAGCTCCATTGCCACCTTGAGGTCAGCGTCTTTATCAATATACAGATGACACACCCCTTTGAAATGCTGAATAACCGGGATTTTGCTATTATCTGTAACATAATTGATTAAGCCTTCACCACCACGGGGAATGATCACATCAATGTATTCCCGTTGCTGCATCAGCTCTAACATCAACCCTCTGTCTGGATCCGGTACCACGCTTATGAGCTGCTCCGGTAAACCATGTTCGATAAGGACGTTTTGCAGTATTTCGGCAATCGCCTTACTGCTGGCCAGCGCTTCTTTACCGCCCCGAAGAATTACCGCATTACCCGACTTAAAACATAGGGCGCCTGCATCGGCGGTAACATTGGGCCGCGCTTCGTAAATCATGCACACTACGCCCAATGGTATTCTCATCTTACTAATTTTCAAGCCATTGGGTCGCGTGCCAATGACCCGCTCTTTACCTACCGGGTCTTCCAGGGTGGCGATAGTTTCAATGCCCTGAGCCATACTTTCAAGGCGCTCATTATCCAGGGTTAATCTATCTATCATGGCTGAACCCAGGCCATTTTCCCTGGCATTATCAAGATCGATACAATTAGCTTTCAATATAAACTCTGCCTGCTGACGCAGGGAGTCTGCCATTGCCCGCAACACCTTATTCTTGGTTTCTTCATCTAGTACGGCTAAAATCTGTGCTGCTTTGGCGGCGTTTTTTGCTAATTCACTAATTAAACTCATGCTTACTCCAATAGGGCGATATTTTTTTCTGAAATGATAGGACCGGTTTTTTCTTGCAATTCACTTGCAAATTTACGGTCATCTTGTTCGGCGATAAAGTTTAATAAACAACTGCTGTAGTTGGATTTTGCTTTCGCTAATTTTGTGCCGTTGCCCTTGCGCACTAAAATGGTATCCCCGACCGAAAATTCACCGTTGACGGCGACTATTTCGTCACTTGTGAGTTCTGCACTTTGGGACGTCAGCGAAGTGTTAAAGTCATCTTCGACAACAACTTCCCCTCGGGACTTTGAGGTGTGTGTCATCCAGTGCACGTGTTCCTGCATGGGCTTTTCATAAGCGGTAAAATGCGTTCCGGGGGTTTCTCCCCGTAAAAACATATCAAACGGTAGTTCGCTAAAGCCGTTTACAATAAAGGTATCGATACCATTTGATGTGGCTTTTTCTGCCGCCTCAATCTTGGTCTTCATTCCGCCAGTACCCACACCGCTCATTGCGCCTCCGGCCATGGCATAAATGCTCTCATCAATGTGATCTACCTGGGACAAGAGCTTGGCATCTTTGTGGGTGTGAGGATTTTTATCGTAGAGTCCGTCCACGTCTGAACAAATAATTAAGGTGTCAGCATCCGCAGCGGCTGCGACCATCGCAGAAAGATTGTCATTATCACCTACCCTCAGTCTATCGGTGGTGACGGAGTCATTCTCATTAAGAATGGGCATGATGTCATTATCCAGTAGACTGAAAATAGTTTCTTTGACGCTTATATAGCGCTCCCGATCACGTAAATCCCCGTGGGTCAGCAGCATTTGCGCGGTGGGGAAATCAAATAATCGGTCCCATGTGGACATCATTTCTGTTTGCCCTGCCGCAGCCATGGCTTTTTTAATGGCAACAGTGCGCTCTTGTAATTCCGAGAAAAGGTGGGCACCTGCTGCTACCGAACCAGATGACACCAACACGACTTGTATGCCTTTTGCCCTGCAGCTCACAATAAATTTTACAACGCCAAGCAGATAATGACCGCTACAGCCTTTGTTGTGAGGGGCAATTAATGCGCTTCCCACTTTAATAACTATTCGTTTCCAACTAAGGGGAGTATTCATTTTACATCCTATTTTTTATTCATTTTGAAAATTAGCTTCTGTCGCAGTGCCAGGAACGACACAAATACCAGTGCTCAAAAACACGAAACTTAAAAGGCGCCGGAATGGCTGCTTTGCTAAACGCGCTTCTAGGGAAGCTGCTTGTTTTTATGCGTTCAATCACTTTTCACACCTAGTCTGCTGTTTTTAGCTTTTAATGCTTTAATGCTTTTAATACGAATATATTTAGTGCTAATAATTAGTATTCGATGCGTATCATACCTTATTTTTATATATTTTATCAAGCTGGCTGCTCAAAAACCTGATGAAACCTGGACTACATATGAGCCAGAAGCCACAAAAATAAAGGCACGCATGCATGCCGGGCCTATTTAAATACACCACCCTAAAATTACTATGCACACTAATTATAATTTAGGGCTTTATAGGATCACCGATTGCTTTACCTGACGATTTTGATAGAGTTCAATCGATTCTTAACTAAACAGGCCAACAACATGCAAAAATATGAAGAGCTTCTGGTTTCGCTACGTAAGGTTATTCGTGCTGTTGGTCTATATTCAAAGAAACTAAGCAAAGAAACTGGCTTGACTAGCCCCCAACTCATTGTGCTACGAGAAATAAACTTGCATGACGGGATAATGGTCAAGGAAATAGCCAAGCAGATTAACCTCAGTTCAGCCACGGTCACCAGCATTTTGGATAGACTGGAAGGGCGCTCATTGGTGCTCAGGGAAAGATCAATCATTGACAAAAGAAGGGTAGGTTTACATTTAACTGAGGCGGGATGCACAGCGATACAGGATTCACCAAGGCCCTTGCAGCAGCATTTCACAAATCGTTTTGAAGCCCTTGAAAATTGGGAGCAAGCACAGATGCTTGCCACCATGCAACGCATTGCCAAAATGATGGACGCAGAGACACTAGACGCCGGGCATTTATTTGTAAGTGGGACAAATAGTTAGTCAAGAAACCCGCTGAACGAGCAAACATAACTGACATTTCAGCCGCGATTTTGCGGTAATAACGTTACCGTGACAGGCGAGCTATCGCGATTTCCACCCGCTTAATCTCTCTGATGGTAGACATACGATTCATCTCCATAAATAACCACATTTTCAGTGAAATTTGCACCTGAGCCGTCGCCAGAAAAACCACGCCCCAAAATACTTGGCGCTCAAGCAACTCTGCTATCCAGAATTGATAACCAGCCCCAAATAATAGTACCGTAGCTAACAATACAAATACATTGACCAGCAACACCCATCGCTCCATCCCTCCTCGCCAGGTCGCGAACAACATGTCAAACAAGCCCTTATTGTCTTGGGCTAACAGTTGATCTACTTGTGCTGATTCTGCTTTTAAGGCCTGGCTAATTTTGTCATCGATACTCATCTTGTTACTCCAATCGTCTCTGTATTGCACTTTATCGCAAAATAGTTGGGTTTTTAAGGTACTTAGAGGCACGTTCTGCCCAACTGCAATTTGATTCAGTCGCATATCTTTAAGATAAAGAAGGGATATCCCCTTGGCGTTGAAATACAAATCATACGACACCTAAGCAGGCTTTTATAAATGATATTTACGGGAAACATCACATAATTAACTATGCTAACAGAGATGAAAAACGTAAAGTCCGTCCTGTTTATAATAGCAAGCGGCAGCGCGGTTTAGCTGAATTGTTTGCTGATGTGAAGACTATTTTACCAAAACGGTTTTACGGATTAAAAAACAATATGCCCTCTATTGATACCCTATTAACCTTTGCTTTCGCCGCACTGTTGTTAAGTGCTGCTCCTGGCCCCTCTAATTTTTACATAATGGCACGGAGCATCGGCCAAGGGCATCAGGCCGGCATTGCAGCTGCAGGAGGCATGGCTGTCGGCTCGTTTATTTATGTGTTGGCCACCGCGATGGGTCTTGCTGCCATATTCAAATATTCTCCTCTTGCATACACCTTTTTAAAGGTTGTGGGTGCGGCTTATCTTATTTACCTGGGTACCCAGTATTTTTTGTCCACCGGCACCAGTACCAGCAGGCAAAAACTTCAGCCCATACCCCTACATAAAATTTTTCGACAAAGTATTGTGGTTGAATTGACTAACCCTAAAACGGCTTTGTTTTTTATCGCATTTTTGCCGCAATTTGTTGATGTGCAAGGTACTAATGTCACCATGCAACTTGTGATACTTGGTACTGTCTATGCCTTTATAGCGATGGGCAGCGATATTTTGGTCGCCTTACTTTCCGGTAAACTGGGAAACTGGCTGGCTCATCATCCAGCATTTATCCGATGGCAGGATCGCTTTTCCGGCAGTTTGCTGTTTACTCTGGGTACCTTTATTGTTTACCAGGAAATAAGCGGCGAAGCACCTTAAGCAGGATATTTGCCGTTCAATATTAAAAAAATAAGGAACATATTGTGGGACTACTCGCTAAACTTTTTAAAGCCTTAAACTCAGATGCCAGCCCCTGGCAACTGGCTTTTGGTATTATGTTTGGGATGCTCATGGGCTTGACCCCATTGCTGGGCCTGCACAGCCTGCTGATCTTATTTACCGTGCTATTCCTGCGGGTTAATTTAAGTACATTTATCCTATCCTGGCTGTTCTTTTCAGGACTCTCTATCCCTTTAAGTTCAATAATGGTTGATATGGGTGAAGCATCATTAAACAACAAAGACCTCAATGGCATCTGGACTTACTTATACAGCACGTATATCGGTCAACTGAGTCAATTTTACCATACGCTTACCCTTGGCAGTCTGATGCTAGGGGTATTGCTGGCTCCACCGGTACTGGTGCTAAGTAAAATATTGATAGTGCAGTATCGAGCAAGATTAATGGCATGGGTGAATAAACTAAAAATTGTTGAGTTTATTAAGGGTAGTAACTTATACCGTTTATATCAGGCATTGGGGGAGTAAGATATGAAGAATATTATTCGCTGGCCAGGTTTGATTGCTTTTATAGTTATCACTGGATTATTAAGCGCTATCAGTATCGTTTTTCTGGATTTTTGGATAAAAGTGGCTGCCGAGAATAGCCTGGAGGCGGCAACGGGGGCAGAAGTCAATATTGCCAAAGTGAGTCATTCCTTTTCGCCCTTTGGGGTTACCCTGGAGCAGGTTCAGTTAACCGATCCTAAACAACCCACGCATAACCAGGCTCAGGTCGCGAGTATCAGTGCACGGGTGAATTTACCGCCATTGTTGCTGCGCAAACTCATCATCGATAAACTGACTATTCGCGGCTTAGAAGTGAACCAGCTTCGGGGATCGGTAGGCAAGGTATATCGGCAGCCCAAATCCTTAAAAGCATTCAGCCAAGGCCTGCTTCCCGACCCCAATGATCTGCCTGATGTGGATGACATTCTGGCCAAGTCACCACTAAAAACCACCAGAGCTATCAAGGAAGTTCAGCAGGCTTACGGCAAGCATAGCGAAAAATTAAAACAGCAATATAAGCACTTACCCGAACAATCAAAACTAGCTGATTATAAAAGACGGCTGGAGGCCCTAAGCCGTACCGATTATAAAAACCCACTGGCATTAGCCGCCGCTAAAAAAGAATTTGATGGGCTAAAAGGGGAAATCCTTCAGGACAAACAGAAGTTCGGCGATTTCAAACAAAGTGTCAGCGAAGCTAAACAGGACTTGAGCCCGAAGCTTGCTAGATTAAAGGTCGCTCCGGATCAGGACTATCAGCAACTGCAAAGCCTTATTACCGGTGACGCCGACGCGATTAAAGATGTCACTACCCTGGTATTTGGCGACAAGGTAGGTCAATGGAGCGAGTATGCCCTTGCTGCATTTGAGATTGCCGGACCGATGCTTGCCAATCGTGGTGAACAGCACCAGGAAAGACAAAAAACACAAGGTCGCTGGCTTGAGTTTAGTGATACCTCGGCCTTGCCTGATTTATTAATTCGAAACGCAAGCGTTACCCTTAGTTGGGAGCAGGAAAATATTGTGAGTGAGTGGCAGGATATTACTCATCAGCACAATATTATAGGCCGCCCTACTCTATTTAAGGTGGACTCGGGGGCCAGTAAGTTATGGCAATCACTCAAGGTTGATGGAGATTTTTGGCTAAAAGAGCAAGGTGCTAAAGCCCAACAAACCTGGGATCTAAGAGGTTTGAAATTAGCGGATGTGGGTCTTTTGGATCAGCAAAAACTTTCCAGCACCCTGCTAAAGGGATTATTGAACAGCAGGGGTAAGCTTGCCGTTGATCAGGATCAAGTGTCGGGTACAGGTTTGGTCGATCTTCAGCAGCTTGTGATGGCAGCAAGCGGTAGCAATCGGCTGACGAACGTTATTGCCCAGGCCTTAACACAACTTAACACCCTGGCAATCAATACCGATTTGGGGGGCACCTTAGATGATATCGTGTTGTCCTTTCGCTCTGATTTGGATAAACAACTAGCCAGTGCCTTGTTAGCTAATTTAAGTAGTGAGCAAAAAGGCAAGTTGGACGAATTAAAGCACAAGCTAAACGCTAAAATTCAGGGTCCCCTGGGACAAAGCAAGGGAGAGATGAGCCAGTGGCTAGATTTGGAAAAACTCGCAGAGGGTAACCTTAGCAACATCAATGACATGCTCAGCTCAAAGTTCAGTGATGCAGTGGATAGTAAAAAAGACCAAATAAAAGACAAGCTCAAAGACAAACTAAAAAACAAACTATTTGGGTGAAGCCGGTTTCTTTAGGAGCACTGCTCCGCCCGGCTGAACGACTCGCCAGGGATGGCGAGGCCGGATGAAGATCATCAGGGACGTGTTATACACCCCATATAAAGTGAAACCGCTCCGCCGGGCTGACTAGTTTGTCTGGAACAAACTAGAACATCCGCAGGATGGCCCGTAGGGTGAAAGGCAGGATGCCTGGAGTAAGCTTCGACTCGTCAGGGATGGCGAGGCCGGATGAAGATCATCAGGGAC
>JBLHIW010000153.1:0-7985 GCA_047618055.1 Paraglaciecola sp.
CGCCCTTTTTCCTCGCAGGATCTTCTTCTTGGGGCCGGTTTCTTTTGGCGTACTTTTCTTATTAGTACGGGGTTGGCCAGCAGGCTTTTTCTTTTCCTTAAGCGCACCATCCTCAGTTTTGGCCCGACGAGGTTTTCCCTGGGGTTGAGGACTGGATGACTGTTCATTGCTAATCTCAATAGCACTGGCTTTATTTGAACGATTAGAGCTGGGTTTACGTGAAATATTTTTCAGCAGGGAAGTACGATCACTGACTTCAAAGCCGGGTTTAACCACCCGCGTGATCTTGCTGCCGATTAGCTTTTGAATGCGTTCAACCGCGAGCTCTTCTTCGCGACTGACAAAGGAGATGGCATGGCCTGAGGCACCCGCTCTGCCGGTACGACCAATGCGATGTACATAGTCTTCTGGCAGGAAGGGTAAGTTGTAATTCACCACGTAGTCCAGGCCTTGAATATCCAGGCCTCGGGCAGCGACTTCGGTGGCGATCAATACTTGTAATTTGGCCGATTTAAAATCTGCGATAGCCCGGCGGCGTGAGCCCTGACTTTTATCACCGTGGCATACGGCCGCTTCGATTTTGCTTAATTTAAGGGCCGCCATCAACTTATCTGCTTGCTCTTTGGTGCTGGTAAAGACCAATACCTGGAACCAGTTGTGCTGCTTGAGCAGGGCTTTAAATAAGTCTATTTTGCGACTTTCTTCAACCGGATACATCACATGTTCAACTGTATCTGCGGTGGAGTTAAGGGCCGTGGCTCGAATTTCCTGATGGTTAGTTAAGATAATGTGCGACAGTTCATTCACTGCAGGGGATGTGGTTGCGGAGAATAACAGGGTTTGGCGTTTCTTAGCCGTGTGTTGCATGATATTTTGCACATCACGAATAAAGCCCATATCGAGCATTCTATCTGCTTCATCGAGCACCATAAACTCAACACCCGCAAGGGTCAGATTGCTTAACGCCATATGCTCCAATAATCGTCCTGGTGTAGATATTAGTATATCCACCCCAGCCTTTAACTTATTGGCCTGGCCACCCATCTTTACCCCACCATAAAATGCGGTCACGCTAAGGGAGGTAAACTGCGCATAGGCACCAATAGTTTCAGCCAGTTGCTCGGCTAATTCACGGGTGGGGGTTAAAATAAGCGCCCGGGGACGGCCAGAAACCGTATCGGCGGGCTTATCTAACATTTGTTGTAAGATTGGCAGGGCAAAGGCGGCGGTTTTGCCGGTGCCGGTCTGCGCATTGACCAGTAAATCTTTACCCCGACGGGCGGGAACAATTGCCTGCTCTTGTACCGGTGTCATTTCACCGTAGCCACAGGCATCAACGGCTTGTTGAAGTTCAGGTGCCAAGTCCAAAGATAAAAATTTCATACTAGTTCCTCTGCGGGCATAGACCACAGTTAAAAAATGATGCGGGAATATACAGCATTTTAGCCTGCAGGGTTAGCATGAATACTGCTTTTGCTTGAAATACCGACGATTTCACCTCAGCTGAAGTGAATATTGACCCTACGGAACCCTCTGCACCGAGCTATCCCTTGTTCAGGACTCGATTTATCCCCATCAACCACCCTGAGCCTACTCGATAGATTAGGCATAAAAATAGCCAACTGCCACGGGATTGACTCGTCTACTCAAGTGACTGTATCCGTAAGTAGCCGAAATTAAGTCTGGTCTACCAACTTAAATCATCGGGGATCTCGTAATCTCCGTACCAGTCATCATCCTGGCTGTTTTTCTCCTGCTGCTCTGGCAGCACATCTGCACGATATACCACGCATTTATCGTCGCGTTCGGCAATTTTATCCGCAACCGGGCTGGGAACGAGTTCATATCCCTCGTTTAATTTAACAATGGCCAGCTTGCCCTGAGTAATACCTTTATGGGTCGCCTGATCAACGTACATGCGCTTGATCACATTATCATCGCTGAAGTTACACACGATGTCGCCCTTGCGACGCACTTGTTTGTTGACCTCAATTAACTGTTTAATTTGCGCCACAACAGCCTTTTTTTCCGCCTCTTGTTTGGTCTTTTGGTTAAGGGCCCTGTCTTTGGCTTTTTTAGCCTCAACAGCCTGCTCAGTGGCCACCTTAGCTTCGTTGGTTTCCACCACATTATGTCGCTGCTGCGCCTTGGCCTGTTTGTGCTTTTGCTGTTTGATCTGTTTGGCTTTCTTTTTGTTTGCTACCCCTGCATTGAGCAGTTGTTCTTGAAGTGATAATGCCATGGTAAAACCTGTGAAAAATTGTGAGTTAAAACTGAGTGTTCGGTCAACAAAAGCCAGTAAGCGTCACTTACTGGCTTATTTATTTACTTTGTTTCTTTAGCCGGTTTAGGTTCTTTGGGTTCTTTTGTCTCTTTGGGTTTTTTACGCTTATCTTCAGCCTTCCATTTGTCATTTTCAAACCAGGCAGACCAACCTGAGGCTTTGCCTTCCTCATTCTCAGACATCACGTATTGCTGCTTAGTTTTACGACTATAACGAATGACCGTCGGTTTACCGTCTGGATCTTTTGCCGGGGCATCTGCCAGGTAATAAAACTTGGGTGAGATGCGCTCTCTAAAACGTGCCAGTTCAGCTACCAGTGGTGCCCGGGTCTCCCGAGATTTGGGGAAATTATGGGCCGCCATAAATATCCCAGACGCGCCATCGCGAAGCACAAAATGGGCATCTGATTTGATACACTCCAGCTCAGGTAAATCCGTCGGATCTTCCTTAGGTGGCGCCGCTTCACCACTTCTGAGTAACTTGCGGGTATTTTTACATTCTTCGTTAGTACAACCGAAATACTTCCCAAAACGGCCGCTTTTCAACTCCATATTTGCCTGACACTTGTCACACTCAAGGAGCGGCCCTTCGTAGCCTTTTATCTTGAAGGTGCCTTTTTCAACATATACCCCTTCACAGGTTGGAGCATTGCCACATACGTGCAGTTTACGGGATTCGTCTACCAGATAACTGTCCATCGCCGTACTGCAAATATCACAACGACGCTTGGAGCGCAGTAATTCGGTTTCCAGTTCTTCTTCATCTTCAACCTTGACCACTTCATCACCCGGGGTCAGGTTCATGGTGCCGGTACAGCGTTCCTTAGGCGGCAGGCTATAGCCTGAGCAGCCCAAAAACACCCCGGTACTGGCGGTGCGCACATTCATTGGCAGTTCACACTTACCACAGGCAATATCGGTAGGCACAGCCTGATTTAGGCGCATGCCCCCATCTTCCGGTGATTTTTCTGCACGGGCAAGTTTTTGCTCGAAATCACCATAGAAGTCATCCAGCACCCCCTTCCATGATGCCTTGCCTTCGGCGACTGCATCGAGTTGCATTTCCATATTGGCGGTAAAATCATAACCAATCAGATCGTCAAAACTTTCCATTAGGCGGTCGTTAACAATTTCACCCATTTTTTCCGCATAAAAACGCTTATTTTCAATCCGGGCGTAACCGCGATCCTGGATGGTAGAAATAATACTGGCGTAGGTAGATGGACGGCCAATACCGCGCTTTTCTAGCTCTTTTACCAGGGATGCTTCATTGAAGCGGGCCACCGGTTTGGTGAAATGCTGTTTAGGATCCAGGGTTTTAAGGGTCAAGTGTTCCCCTTCTTGCACATCCGGCAATAGGAAGTCTTCCTCGCCTTTTTTGCGCTGAGGGTTTTGTACCCGCGTCCAACCATCAAACTTCAATACCCTGCCCTTGGCTGTTAATTCAAACTCCTGAGCTTTCACCCGAATGGTACTGGCATCATATTTAGCCGGGGTCATCTGGCAGGCAACAAATTGGCGCCAAATCAATTCATACAGCCGCTGTGCATCTCGCTCTACGTCGGTAGCGGCTTCAGACTTAAGCAGCACATTAGAAGGGCGTATCGCTTCATGGGCCTCTTGCGCACCTTCTTTGCTGCCATATTTAAGGGGGTTTTCTGGTAAGTATTCATCACCAAAATTATCGGTAATATACTCCCGACAACTGTCTACCGCCTCTTTACCCAGGTGGGTTGAATCGGTTCGCATATAGGTAATGTGGCCGGCTTCGTACAAACGTTGGGCCATCATCATGGTCTTCTTCACGCCAAAACCTAAACGGGTGCTGGCAGATTGCTGCAAGGTAGAGGTAATAAAAGGGGCTGAAGGGCGACTTTGGGTGGGTTTAGACTCGCGACTGGCCACCTGAAAATCGGCATCTTGCAAAGTCTTAACCGCAGCGTCTGCCTGTGCCTGATTGACAGGTTTAAACGCCTTGGCATTTTGCTTGACGACCTGCATGCGCAAATTAGCATCTTTGCCGGTGCTGAGATCCGCATGAATGTCCCAGAATTCTTCGGGTACAAATGCCTTAATTTCCCTTTCACGCTCGACCACTAAACGGGCAGCAACAGATTGCACTCGACCTGCGGACAAGCCTCTGGCCACTTTCTTCCACAACAATGGCGAGACCATAAAGCCGACCACTCTGTCTAAGAAACGGCGGGCTTGCTGGGCATTTACCCGCTCAATATTGAGTTTGCCCGGATGAGAAAATGCCTCCTGGATGGCATTTTTGGTGATTTCGTTAAACACCACTCTCTGAAAGTCTTTGCCCGGCTCGTCAATGAGTTCTCGTAAATGCCAGGCGATCGCCTCTCCTTCCCTATCCAAATCCGTTGCGAGATAGACGGTGTCAGCATTTTTGGCCAGTTTTTTAAGCTCGTTGACTACCTTTTCTTTGCCTTCAAGCACGTCATAGTGAGCCTGCCAATCGTTTTTGGGATCGATGCCCATGCGGTCCACAAGTTTTTTGTATTCGTAATCACGCAGATACGTTTCGCGCTTTTTTTCAGAGAGCAATTTTAGCTCTTTTGCTGGTTTTTTAGGTGCAACTTTGCCCACAGCCTTGTGGGGGAGATCCCTTACGTGGCCGACACTCGATTTAACAATAAAATCTTTGCCGAGATACTTATTAATTGTTTTCGCCTTTGCCGGTGATTCGACAATGACCAGAGACTTTGCCATATATTTAGTCTTAACCTTTGATTTTAATGGAATTATTGAGTGATAGAAGATTAAATACTCAATTCATCACTACAAACTGCTTTTTAACATATATCGATAAAATGAATAGAAAACAAGATCTTCTTCATACTTACCCGATAATAATTTTAGCCAAGCCGGTTTCTCTGTATGAAAATTAAGCAGTCGTATTGGCAGGATCAATAAAAGCAGTATAATCACCGTCCGTTGACGCCTGATTGACAAATAGACACCCGTAATTCAGGCTTATTTAGACGCTGGGCTATCCGTCCCTGCATGGTTAAACGAGGAAAAAATGAAACAATTTGAAGTTAACTTTGATGGTTTAGTGGGCCCTACGCACAACTACGCGGGCTTGTCTTTCGGTAACGTCGCGTCGCAAAGTAATGCCAGCGCCTCCAGCAGCCCTAAGCAGGCTGCTAAGCAAGGTTTAAAGAAAATGAAGGCCCTAGCTGACCTTGGTATGATTCAGGGGGTTCTCGCACCGCAGGAGCGTCCTGACATCCATTCAATGCGCCGTCTGGGATTCACCGGGACTGATGCCAATGTTTTGGCCACGGCAGCCAAGCAGGCGCCGGCTATTTTTCAGGCCTGTTGCTCCGCCTCGAGTATGTGGACCGCCAATGCCGCAACCGTTTCGCCCAGTGCAGATACCGAGGATGGACGCATACACTTCACCCCAGCCAATTTGGCCAATAAGTATCATCGCTCACTGGAGCCTCAGGTAACAGGCAGGATCTTACAAGCCACCTTTAGCAATGATAAATTCTTTGCTCATCATACTCACTTGCCGGATAACGAGCATTTTGGCGACGAGGGCGCCGCGAATCACACCCGTTTGTGTAGCGAATATGGAAAGGCAGGGCTTGAGATTTTCGTTTATGGACGACATGCCTTTGACAGCAGTCAACCCACGCCGGTCAAATACCCGGCCAGACAAACCTACGAAGCCTCTCAGGCGGTCGCCCGCTTGCACGGGCTCAGTGACGAGCAAGTGGTGTACATTCAACAAAATCCCGATGTGATTGATCAGGGTGTATTCCACAACGATGTGATCGCGGTAGGCAATCAAAATGTGCTGTTTTACCACCAACAGGCCTTTCACAATACCGCAGCAGCGCTGGCAGAAATCAAACAAAAATTTGGCGAGCAGGCACTCCATTTCATCCAGGTGAACACTGACGATGTGAGTGTGCAGGATGCCATTGATACCTATTTATTTAACACGCAGATCATCACCTTACCGGGCGGTGACATGGCGATCATTGCCCCGACCAATTGTCAGGAGAACCCAAGAGTGGCCGCTTATCTGGCAGGTTTGGTCAAGCAAAATACGCCCATTAAACAAGTCCAGTATTTCGACGTGAAAGAAAGTATGCGCAACGGAGGTGGACCGGCTTGTTTGCGTCTGCGAGTAGCAATGACCGAGCAAGAGCTTAGTGCTGCAAATCAAAGCACTTTAATTAACGATAGGCAATTTACACGTTTAAACACCTGGGTGGACAAGCACTACAGAGATGAATTACAGGTAGCAGATTTAGTCGATCCCCAATTATTGGTCGAATCACGCACTGCTCTGGACGAACTCACTCAAGTGCTCAATTTGGGCTCGGTTTACCCGTTTCAACAAGATTAAAGACCTTTCTTTAATTCTGACAAAGCCCCTGTCGAGCTTTTCTCGACAGGGGCTTTGTACGGTCTATTCATTTACGTTTATTACAGCGTGTTCTCACACGTTCGGTTAGCGCCGTCATCAATAAACGTTCCTGGGTTCGCCGGGTCTTCAACCGCACTCAAACCCGAACCAAAAGGATTGGTATTAGGTGTCGTGCTTTTGGTCGTTAAATCCTCAGCTGCAGCCGATAAGGTAAAGAATTGACTGGCCTGTGACTCGCTTCCTGAAACAGGACTGCTGACGGTTATTTTAATCGTTGCCCAAGCAGCAAAGCTCTTCGTATAACGGATATTAATCAGTGCCTGGCCATTTTCGTCCGTGGAAATGTTGCTGTCGATGGATACGATGTTTCCTGGGGTCAATTCATTGTCACCATTGGTATCTTCAAAACTATCGGCAATACCATCATCATCCACATCTTCATTGGAACAACCGATGGTATGATTCACTGCCCAGAACTCAAATTCGTCAAGGCTGGGAAAGGCAGACCAATAGCCTTTGTAAAATGCCGGCCGAATAACCTGATAGTTGGGATCGCCCGGCTGTGCGTTGGGATCTAAAAATTCGGTAGACTTAACCGGCGTGCCGGTGACCGTTAAATTAACATTGCTAACCGGGTTGGAGTTAGCATCGGTAACAAACACCGCAAACGTTTTCAAATAGGTGGCGCTATTGGGTATTTCGATTTTATTACCCGTCCCGATGGAAATAAATTGTGCCCGACCACTTACGGTCAGATTAGTACTCTCAGACATCCCCGAGTCAGGCTCAGTTGCCGTTATTTCAATCGCGTTTTCGCTGGTAACAGATTGGGAGGTATAGACCGTCGAAGCAATACCGTTACTATCGGTTACCGAAGTGGCAGGAGCAATCGTGCCACCACTGACATCATCATTGGTGAAATTGACGGTTTTGCCTTTCACCAGGTTTCCTGCAGGATCCCGCAACACCGCAGTTATGGTGCTTTTTTGTCCATCAGGTCCAATATCGTTGGGGCTAGCAGCAAGGATGATGTTATCGACCTGGGTCGCAATAAATTCAATTGTCGATCTGGCATTGACGATATTACCGTCGGCATCGGTTCCCTGGGCTGACACCACTGCCACACCGGCATTGCTGGACTGTATTTGCGTGGGAGCATTACCGCTGGCATCACTGGTCACAACAGAATTTGTCAAGGTACCTCGCGTGGTGTTAAAGGTGATAGTTCCGCCAGCAAAGGCTGCGCCATCTTTGGCCCAGGTAACCGCTAACGACGCTAATGTCCCTAGTTCAATATCCG
>JBLHIW010000154.1:0-7921 GCA_047618055.1 Paraglaciecola sp.
CTATTAAAGATGTTTTTTTCCAGATTTTTTACCCGGCTTTTTAGTCATTTGATTTTGCTGCTATAAAGTAAACATCCATTAAGTTTGTGGATTAACTGTATATAGAAAAAATATGCTTGGTATGGATGTAGATCAATGTTGTTTAAAGTAAGACTAGACAGTCTGACAGACGGTCATATCTAGGAATATTAAGCCCTCTAAGCGGCTTAGATGACCGGAATACCTGGCAAACCCTTAGATTCAGGCGTTTTTGCTTGCCTAATCAGGCACAAAGTTGTGTTGTTTTAGCATCATAATTATCAGCATCAAATTAATTTCAAGCCTGTAACATTAGTGTCATAAAGCTGTCATATACTGCTGTCGATCTTTACTACGACTACTTGGACGTTATTATGAAAAAGCCATTATTTATCGCTACTGTCGCACTGTCATCCATCTTTAGCATGCATGCTGCCCATGCCGCCCGGGATTATATAAACGTTGTTGGATCTTCCACCGTATATCCGTTTTCTACTGTGGTAGCAGAGCGTTTTGGTAAATCGACGCAATTTAAAACCCCCAAGATTGAATCTACAGGTTCAGGTGGTGGTTTCAAACTTCTCTGTCAGGGTCTGGGAGTGCAGACTCCTGATATTACCAATTCATCTCGTCGTATTAAAGCATCAGAAGTGGCACTTTGTGCTGAAAATGGCGTTGATGAAATCGTTGAAGTTCTGATTGGTTTTGACGGTATTGTCTTGGGCAACTCGAACGAAACGAAGCAAATGGTCCTGACCCGTAAAGACTTATTCCTGGCCCTGGCTAAAAAAGTACCCAACCCTGATGGTTCAAAAACCCTGGTAGAGAATCCCTACCAAAGCTGGAAAGAGCTTAATCCTGCCTTACCGGCTCGTAAAATCGAAGTGCTCGGCCCACCACCCACCTCCGGGACTCGGGATGCGTTTTCTGAATTGGTACTTGAAGGTGGCTGTAAAAAAATTGATTGGATTGCTGATATTAGTCAACAATCAAAAGTGGCAGGTAAGGCCGGTGATAAAAAATTATCTCAAATGCTAAAAAATAATTTCAAGGAGATTTGTCACACGGTACGTGAAGATGGCGCATTTATTGAGGCGGGTGAAAACGATAATCTTATCGTGCAGAAGCTTAGCGCTAACCCTGATGCCTTAGGGATATTTGGTTTTAGTTTCCTTGACCAGAATTCAGATCGGATCCAGGGTGCCAATATTGATGGTTCTGACCCAACATTTGAAACCATTTCTGATGGTTCCTATCCTGTCTCTCGCCCACTTTATTTCTATGTTAAGAAGGCTCACGTAGGTGTTATACCCGGCATTGGCGAATACCTTGCTGAGTTTGTTAGCGATAAAGCATCTGGTGAAGAAGGATATTTGACCGAAAAAGGTATGATCCCCCTGAACGCAGAAAAGCGTACGCAAGTGAAAAATGACGTGAAGACACTTAAACACGTCAGGCTTTAGTGCCAAGAAGCGGGTGAGCCCCTGTTATACGGCGGTGGCTTGTTTAGCGTAGAGTGGGATAGGATGTATCCGTTAAGTGAGCCCGGTTAATCCGGGCTGTTTTTTGAAAGATAGTTATTTTTTGATACAAGACCCTGAGATATTATGAATACATCGACACTGGTATTGGTGGGCCTGTTATTAGTAATGACGGCCTACATATTAGGTAAAAAACGCTCTATTTCAGTGGCCGGTGGACTCTCCAGCTCACGTGATTTGAACTCTCTTCCTTTTTACTACGGAGCCCTTACCGCCCTATGGTGTGGTGTACCAAGTATTTTGATCCTGGCCAGTTGGACAATGTTTGATGATTATTTTATTCAGCAAATCATTGTGCAGGAATTTCCTGAGCAGGTTCGTCAGTTACCTAAATCTGAATTAGGTTTATTGCTCAATAAAGTGAGCAATATTGCGGCTAACGATGGATTAAGTCTTGAGGGGAAACCCTATTTATTTGCGGCAGCCCGGCGTTTAGTCGCCTTGCAGTCAGTCAGTCAAATGGCCCTTACGGTGGTCTTTATCTGCGTGGCAATATTGTTGATGCTACTTACCTGGTTACGTATCAACGTAAAATTACGTGCACGCGTTATGGTTGAAAAGGCCTTTACTGGTTTTCTATTGTTGTGTGCCAGCCTGGCTATCTTTACGACTGCTGGTATTATTTTCTCAGTTTTGTTTGAATCCATTAAATTTTTCCAGCAGGTACCGATCACTGAGTTTTTGTTCGGCCTGGACTGGAGCCCGCAAACGGCGATCCGCGAAGATCAGGTCGGCGGCTCCGGTGCGTTTGGTGCAGTCCCCCTATTCGCCGGCACCATGCTGATATCATTGATTGCGATGATCATTGCCGTACCCGCCGGTTTAATGGCGGCTATCTACCTGTCCGAATACGCGGCGCCAAGCGTACGCACGGTGGTTAAGCCTATGTTAGAAGTACTGGCTGGTGTACCCACCGTTGTGTATGGCTTTTTTGCTGCCTTAACCGTGGCCCCCTTTATTCGTGAGTCTGGTGGTTTTTTTGGCTTAAGCGTATCGTCTGAAAGCGCATTGGCAGCGGGTCTGGTGATGGGTGTGATGATCATTCCTTTTATTTCGTCTTTGTCTGACGATGTGATTAATGCTGTGCCTCAATCATTACGAGATGGCTCCTTTGGCTTGGGTGCAACGAAGTCTGAAACGATTAAACAAGTGGTTATTCCCGCTGCGCTGCCGGGGATAGTGGGCGGTGTCTTGCTTGCGGTGTCTAGGGCGATTGGTGAAACCATGATCGTCGTGATGGCCGCAGGACTGGCAGCTAACTTAACCGCCAACCCTTTAGAGTCGGTAACCACCATCACCGTACAAATTGTCACCTTGTTGGTGGGAGACCAAGAGTTTGATAGTCCTAAAACCTTGTCGGCTTTCGCCCTGGGCTTAATGTTATTTGTGGTCACCCTGGCATTTAACTACGTCGCGCTGCATGTAGTTAAGAAGTATCGCGAGCAATACGAGTAAATTATGACTAAAAATACTGTAAACAAACCAAGCACCCTTGACCTGCTGAATAAAAATTTGCCCAAGCGCTATCGTGCTGAAAAACGCTTTCGGGCTTATGGTATTGGGGCCATTTTATTTGGTCTGGCCTGTCTGGTGGTGTTATTTACCGACATTATAGGCAAAGGTCATACGGCCTTTTTACAAACCTATGTCTATCTGGATATTGAACTGGATGCCCAACAATTGGACATCACAGATATTAGCGATCTTACCCAAGTGGCAAGGGCAAATTACCAGGGCGTAATCAAAAAGGCCCTGCGCAGCCAGTTTAGTGACGCCAGTACTCGCAAAGAAAAACGCCAGTTATATTCGATCGTCAGTAATGGAGCCGGGTTTACCCTGCGTGCCATGCTGGAGGAAAGCCCCGGGCTCTTGAATAAAAAGCTGGGTGTCTGGCTGCTAGCCGATGATGATATCGACACCTATTATAAGAGTCGCAATGGGGATGACTCAGACGCTTTTACCGAGAGAATGAACCCCAAGCAAGTCGCCTGGGTAGATAGGCTGATTGCCAATGAGCATATTGAAAAACGCTTTAATACGACCTTCTTTACCAGTGGTGATTCCAGAGAGCCAGAGCAAGCGGGCATTGCCGGGGCGATTTCTGGTTCCTTGTTTACCTTGCTGGTCACTATTGCCTTGTCATTTCCCATCGGTGTTGCATCGGCAGTGTATCTCGAGGAGTATGCGCCAACTAACCGCTTTACCGACTTTATTGAAGTCAATATCAATAATCTGGCGGCGGTACCCTCGATAATATTCGGTCTATTGGGCCTGGCCGTTTTTATTGGTTTCTTTGAGATGCACCGCTCAATTCCTCTGGTAGGTGGTCTGGTTTTAACTCTTATGACTTTGCCAACCATTATTATTTCAAGTCGGGCGGCGATAAAGTCTGTGCCGCCTTCGATACGGGATGCCGCCTTGGGGCTTGGCGCTTCGAAAATGCAGGTGGTAATTCACCATGTACTGCCTTTAGCGATGCCGGGTATGCTAACAGGGGCAATCATCGGTTTTGCCCAGGCATTGGGCGAAACGGCGCCTTTGTTGATGATTGGCATGGTCGCGTTTATTGTGGATATTCCTGGTGGAGTATCGGATCCTGCTACCGCCTTGCCGGTGCAGATTTTTCTCTGGTCGGATAGTCCTGAAAGAGCGTTTGTTGAGCGTACCTCCGCGGCGATTATGGTATTGCTGGCATTCCTGATTTGTATGAATACATCAGCCGTTTGGCTGCGTAAGCGCTTAGAGCGTCGTTGGTAAGAGGCGGAAAATGAATATGGAAGCACTAATGAAAGAAAGCAATATGGCGGATAAACCGCTCAATACTAGTTCCGAGGCAGATATCGCCCAGGACATAACGACAGTGCAAACGGTGGGTAAGCCTTTCTCCGATAAGGCTAAAATGTCGGTGCGCAATGCCGACGTGTTTTATGGGAATAAACAGGCCATCTTTGATGTCAGTCTAGATATTGGTAAAAACGAAGTCGTGGCGATGATTGGTCCTTCCGGCTGCGGAAAGTCAACCTTTCTGCGTTGTTTAAATCGCATGAATGACACCATCGATATCTGTAAGATTAGCGGTGAATATAAACTGGAAGATCTGGACATCTATCATCCCAAGCAAGACGTGGTGCCACTGCGGGCGCGGGTCGGCATTGTCTTCCAAAAACCCAATCCCTTCCCGAAGTCTATCTATGAGAATGTGGCTTATGGGCCGAAGATCCACGGCCTGGCCACACGGCGGACTGAACTGGATGAAATTGTTGAAACCAGCTTGCGTAAGGCCAGTTTATGGGAAGAAGTGAAGGATAGACTTATGTCACCGGGTACGGGATTGTCGGGCGGTCAGCAGCAACGTCTATGCATAGCCCGCACTATTGCAGTGAGCCCTGAAGTGATCCTGATGGATGAGCCTTGTTCGGCACTGGATCCGATTGCCACCGCTAAGATTGAAGAGTTGATCGCGGAACTGAGCCAAAATTATACTATCGCCATTGTTACCCACTCCATGCAGCAGGCGGCGCGGGTATCCCACAGAACCGCTTACTTCCATATGGGCAAATTAATAGAAGTAAACGACACTAAACGCGTGTTCACTAACCCTGAACATGACCTGACAGAAGCCTATATCACCGGGCGATTTGGCTAGGTAATCAGAATTGAATACGGAGAAAAATAGTGGAAAAATTACATTTAGATAAACATATTTCCCAGCAGTTTGATTCAGATCTCGAAGCCCTGAAAAGCCAGGTACTGGAAATGGGCGGGGTGGTTGAACAGCAAATAATAGACTCAGTTATAGCTCTTGAAACCGCGGACAGTAAAATTGCAGAGCGGGTGATCCAGGTTGAAGATGATGTGGATATGCGAGAAGTCGCCTTAGACGAACAATGTACCATGGTACTGGCCTGCAGGCAGCCTGCAGCCTCTGATTTGCGTATGGTACTGACCGTGACCAAGATGATCCGTGACCTTGAGCGTATGGGCGACGAGGCGCAAAAAATCGCCAAGATGGCTATCGCCCTAAGTGAAAGTGGCGCGGCCCCCGGCGGTTATGATGCAGTACGTCATATGGGTTCTTTAGTGCAAAAAATGGTGAATTCAGTCCTTGATGCGTTTGCCCGTTTTGACGTTGATAAGGCATTGGAAGTGGCCAAGGCGGATAAGCAGGTGGATCGGGAGTACAAGTCTGCCATGCGCGAAATCGTTACCTATATGATGGAAGACCCCCGCTCCATTGGCCGGGTGATGAATATTCTTTGGGCATTACGTTCTTTAGAGCGCATTGGTGATCATGCGCGCAATATCGCCGAACATGTTATCTTCCTGGTCAGGGGACTGGATGTGCGCCACACGAGTGTCGGTGAGATTGAAAAGCGGCTGAATAAGACTAATTAAGCTCATGTTGGCATATTAAGGCCAAAAAACCACCCGGGCCGCGGTGATCCCAGGCCCATGCCTCTTTCCCGTTTAACCGCCGCTAGCCCTGGGCTAATCGCTCAAAACTTCCCAAGAATGATACAAATGACTTATTTCCGTCATAAAAATGTAACACTGTCATATACCTGTAATAAAACTGCCATATATTGCTGACAACTGATTTAATACTTTAGTCATTGGGAACACCTTAAATGAAATTATCGAACACACTATCTTTAGCTATGGCCGCCACAGTGTTTGCAGCGACAAGTTATGCCGATCCGGTCACCTTATACGGTAAAGCGAACGTCTCGGCGCAGGCAGCGGATGAAGGGCAAGGTGATTTTACCGAGTTAAAAAGTAATGCCTCTCGTGTGGGTGTCAAAGGTGAGGTTAAACTCGATAACAATATCGAAGTGTTATATTTGCTCGAATGGCAAGTGGATTTGGCCGATAACTCAGGCTCTGACAATATTAAATCACGTAATCAATATGTGGGTCTTAAGGGTAATTTTGGTACGGTATTAGTGGGTCGTAATGATACGGTATTAAAAAAGTCTCAGGGCAAAATTGATTTATTCAGTGATTATGAAGCCGACATAAAAGGTTTGTGGAAAGGTGAAAATCGCATGAGTGATTCAGTCACCTATTATTCGCCTACGTTTTCCGGTTTGACCCTAGGTGTGACGTACATTGCTGAAGATGAGGTCCAAGGTGAAGATGCTCAGTCGGTATCACTGAGTTATGGGGATGCCAAACTTAAGAAGAGTCAATGGTTTGCCTCCGTTGCCGCCGATTTTGATATGAAGGGCTATGACAGCCAACGTCTATCTGTTCAGGGCAAATTTGATGATGTGCAGCTAGGGGCGGTTTTGCACAATCAAGAGTCTGTTATAAGCGGTGAATCTGAAAACGGTGTGATGGTAAGCGCAGCCTACACAATGGGCAAGATAGTGCTAAAAGCCCAATACCAAACACTTGAAGACGACAATAGCGCGACGGTGGGTGCCGACTATAAACTGGGTAAGTCGACTAAAGCCTTTATTTGGTATACGGATCGGGGATTAGATAACAGCGACGATAAATCTTGGTTAGCCTTAGGATTAGAGCATAAGTTTTAAGGAATACCTGCGCTGAATCTATTCCCGTTTTCCTTAAAGCAGCAAGACCAATGGATTTGGGGATAGATTGTGTTAATCAAAAGAAAATTCACCACCGAGTTCACAGAGGTCCCAGAGAGAGAACATCATTATATCTTAAACATTATTCCCTCTGCGCCTTGTGTGTACTGTGTGGTTTTTACCCGCCACCCTGAAGCTATCGTGTTGTTGGCTGCTCTGTCCCACCTCTCTTACCAACCCCCTATACTGAGTCGATCTAAGCTCATAGGGCTGAGTTCCTTTGCCACTTAGCTGCAACTTCAATGACCTTGGAGGCTATAAGCGTTTTTTAGCTAATCCGTCTTTCTCAGTGCCTTCTATGGTGAGTTTTTTTTGTCGCCTAGCGGCAAGACCAATGGTTTTTTGTTTTTAAAGCCACAGTAATGCTTGCCTAAAATGACTTACATATCTAATAAATTGATTTAGAATAGGTTTTATAATCGTTAATTTCAATGGGTGAGTGGGCATGAAATGGCCAAATCTTAAACATCTGCATTATTTAGTCATACTGCATCAGGAGCAGCATTTTAACCGGGCGGCTAAGCACTGCCATGTCAGTCAATCTACTTTAAGTACCGCCATTCAGAATTTGGAAGAGCAGTTTGCTTGTCAGTTACTGGAACGGGATCATAAGGCCTTTGTCTTTACTCCCTTTGGTCTGGAGTTAGTTAAACGGAGTCGAAAACTCTTAACTGAGGCTAATGAATTGGTGGATTTTGCCCAAAGTGCGGGCAATTGGCAGGCGGGTACATTAAAACTGGGAGTGATCCCTACTATTGCTCCCTT
>JBLHIW010000155.1:0-7881 GCA_047618055.1 Paraglaciecola sp.
GGGGGATTGCCTGAATAGACTCGGGGCGACAAATTTCCCATGGATTACCATAGTCCCGCCAACTATCCGGACGCTCTATTTGCTCACCGTTTTTTATTTCCTGACGGAACAAACCATGCTCATAATGCAGGCCGTAACCCACTGCGGGTAAATCTAAGGTCGCCAGTGAATCAATAAAACACGCCGCGAGGCGCCCCAGGCCGCCATTGCCCAAGGCCATATCTTGCTCTTCTTCCATAATATCCGTCAGGCTGACCCCTAACTCGTGCAAAGCCTGATCCGTTTGTTCATACAAGCCGAGGTTTTGCAAATTATTGGACATTAAACGGCCCATCAAAAACTCAGCTGAAAAATAATGCACCGCTCGGGTATCATTGAGATAATGGGTTTTTTGGGTCTTACGTAGTTGCTCAAGCACTTGCTCTTGCACCGTGGCGCAGGTTGCCTTCCACCAGGCGTGGTTGTTTGCTTTGTTTTCATCTGTGCCAAGGGAGCAATGTAAATGTCTCACGATGGCATCTTTAATGCTGCGTTTATCCAGGCTAATATTTGTTGCAGTTTTGCCGTTACTTTTGCTTGTTTTGTTGTTCATAAGTCCCCCAATGATACAGTGCGGTGCAATGACTAATCGTCTTTGTTCGCCGGCATCTTTCTTGTAACTTAGTTACACTTGTGATTTATGAGAGTAGTTTTAGCAGGATTCATCGCTAAATGCTGGTCTTATTTTGTTAAAAATGAAAATAAGACCGAACAAAAGCTTCTTTATTGGTTATTTACTTACAATCAAGCGACGATTTAGCTTTATTTTTCATACACCTGCCTGTTTAAACACACCATCAACCAAGGCCTGTGCTTCATCGATCAATTGCTGTAAATGGTCTTCTCCTTTAAAGCTTTCCGCATAAATTTTGTATATGTTTTCGGTGCCTGAAGGACGTGCTGCAAACCAACCGTTTTTGGTACTCACTTTCACTCCCCCAATTGCTGCATTATTGCCCGGCGCATGGGTTTGAATGTTAATAATGACTTCACCCGCCAGTTCTTTCGATTGAATAACGTGTTTATCCATCTTACTCAGTACCTGTTTCTGGGCATGATTGGCAGCCACGTCAATACGTTTATAAGCAGGCGCACCAAACTGTGTTGTTAAGCGCTGATAATGTTCACTGGGATCCTTGCCGGTCACCGCCATGATCTCAGCCGCTAGCAGACATAAAATAATGCCATCTTTATCTGTCGCCCAAGGCTTGCCGTTACGTCGCAAAAATATACCACCGGCACTCTCTTCCCCGGCAAAGCCGATACTGCCATGCAACATGCCTTGTACAAACCACTTAAAGCCGACGGGCATCTCTGCTAGTTCACGTCCTAGGCTCTTTGCTACCCGGTCAATCATACTGCTGGATACCAGAGTTTTACCTATTTTGAGATCTTGTGGCCAGTCCTTGCGATGTTCATAAAGGTATTCAATGGCAACGGCCAAATAATGATTAGGATTCATTAGGCCGCTGTTACGGGTCACAATACCGTGACGGTCAAAGTCAGGATCGTTGCCAAATGCCAAATCAAAGCGATCTCTGAGTTCAATCAGCCCCGCCATCGCAAAAGGAGAAGAACAATCCATGCGGATCTTGCCGTCTTTATCCCGGCGCATAAAGCCGAATTGATGATCCACTTTATTATTAACCACCTCAATATTCAGACCATAGCGCTCGGCGATACGCCCCCAATAGCCCAGCCCGGCTCCACCTAAGGGATCGGTGCCTAATTTCAGACCGGCCCTGGCAATAGCTTGCATGTCCACCACCTGATCAAGTTGGGCAATATAGTTTTCGGCAAAATCCATCTCCTGTACATACTCAGACTGGTAGGCTTGCGTGATATTCATGCGTTTCACACCAGACAAGTCTGCAGAAATCAACGCATTAGCCCGCTGTTGAATTTGATTAGTCACATCACTGTCAGCTGGCCCTCCGTGGGGCGGATTGTACTTGAAACCGCCGTCTTCGGGGGGATTATGGGAAGGTGTGATCACCACACCGTCAGCCATGCCATGATCTTTGTCCAGATTATATTCAAGGATAGCGTGAGAAATTACCGGCGTGGGAGTATAGCCCCTATCTTGCTGCACGATCAGATGCACGCCGTTTGCCCCTAAGACTTCAACTGCGGTAGAAAACGCGGACTCAGATAAGGCATGGGTATCCATGCCCATAAATAATGGCCCGGTCGTGCCTTGCGCCAAACGGAATTCAGCCAAGGCCTGACAGATAGCGGCAATATGTGTATCGTTAAAGGTATTAAGCAGCGAACTCCCCCGGTGACCGGAGGTTCCAAACGCCACGGCTTGGGCACTATTGCCTTTCTGTGGTTTGTTGCTGTAATAGGCAGTGACTAAGCGCGCCACGTTAACCAGTTGCTCTGGTGCTGCGGGAAAACCCGCCTGGGGATGAATGGCCATGATATTCCTTATCTATTGATCAACAGGGGGTGGGCAGAACAATGCCAGTAAACGATTTTTGTCTGTCGCTGAGTAGCCAAACACATCAGCTACCTCGCTTAATATGGAAATTTTTCTTGCGGTATTATTGTTGCTGACAATCCAGAAACCTGAATCCGGGATCTGCTTTGGGTTGGTCGTACTGCGAACAGCGATTAAGGATTCTTTATCCTTGGCAAAATAGAGACTATGCGGCCCCTGAACCTGGAGCACTAGGTCAAAGTGCTCACTATGCACCCGGTAGATGGCCGCCAAAATATACAGGAAGCGATCGACTATTTTACTAAGCTCATTTAACGTTTCTTGCTCTATATGGGAAAACGTCATTTCATTCCCGATGGGCGTGGGGATAAACGGGGTGTTGCCCCTGGCAGGTCTTATAACACCGGCCACGACCGACTCTGGCATAATAAGTCGACGAAGAATATCGGTAGCGCTTTCTCCAATATGCTGAGTTTGGGAAGCAATAAAGACATAAAGATCGTCGTCAATTTCAATAGATTTCATTTTAGTTTTTCAGTCGATTTGGAATGATTTTTCGGTATTATACGGCCTGTCATTTTGCAATTCACCGTTTAATTGTAAATTACGAATATATACTCAAGTGACCTCAAGATGCAGAATTCAGCAGGAGTTCAAATCGTCAAATACGAGAATAAGGTATTGCGGCATAGGGTTCCTATATTCAATACGAATAACGCAGTACTTGGAGATTTGAAACCCGCCCAAAGGGAGCTTAGACACAAAGCCATTGCCCCGTTGTAGTCAACCACCCTGGCGATTTAAGGGATAAGGGTATAAACCACAGAGGGAATAATGTTTAAGATAAAATCATGATCTTGCTCGCTTTTTCTCTCAGCGACTTGTGTGTACTCGGTGGTGAATTTTATTTTATACCCAAAGCTATTGACGTTGCGGTTAGGGAGCGACGCTTATAACAATACTTGGGTATAAACGAGGTGACATACACTTTAGGTCACATACGCTACAGTTAAGCCGTATTTTTCTTTATGATGAATAGAGTATTATGATCCACAGTCAATTAAGCCATGCCATCGAACAAACCTGTCAGGTGCTAATAGGTAAACAGCAACAGGTTAAATTGGCCCTGAGCTGCCTGCTGGCAAATGGCCATTTGCTGATTGAAGACCTTCCTGGCATGGGTAAAACCACACTTTCACATACCCTGGCCAAAGTATTGGGACTGGATTACTCACGTATTCAGTTTACCTCCGACTTACTTCCCGCCGATATATTGGGGATTAATATTTTTGATAGTACGGCGCAGAAATTTCACTTTCATCCCGGCCCCATTTTCAGCCAAGTGGTATTGGCCGATGAGATAAACCGCGCTAGCCCAAAAACCCAGAGTGCCCTGCTCGAAGCCATGGAAGAGCAGCAGGTCAGCCTAGACGGGGAAACCCATGTCCTTCCTTCACCGTTTTTTGTTATTGGTACCCAAAATCCCCGCCATCAATCGGGTACCTACCCCTTACCGGAGTCCCAACTTGATCGTTTCTTAATGCGTATCCAGCTGGGCTATCCAGATCAACAAGCGGAAAAAAGAATGCTGCAGGAACAATATCACAGCAAACAAGGTGATTTGTTGCCGGCCCTTTCTGTGGCTGAATTTCAAGGGGCTCAATTGAAGGTTAGCCAGGTACATGCTTCTGATCCCTTACTAAATTACATATTAAGATTAGTGACCTTTAGCCGGGAAAGTGAATTATTTGCCAATCCTCTGTCACCACGGGCCAGTAAGGCCATACTCAATGGGGCTAAAAGTTGGGCTTTTATTAATAAGCGTGACTATTTACTTCCGGAAGATGTACAAGCTATATTACCCTCAGTCGCAGAGCACCGTTTGCGCAGTGGGTCGGCTGATTTCAGTACCCTGGGTAGCCTGAGCAAATTACTACTGGAAGCGGTTGATCCGCTGGCTCCATAGGACCCCTTACATGATGGATAACTGGCAGGCTTATGTCTCTAACTGGCTGAACAAACGGATCCCTGCATCCCGTACGTTTCAGTTAAATATGCGCAATATATTCATTTTCCCCTCAAAATTCGCCGGGCTGTTTGTGCTGATATGCCTTGCCTTGTTTTTATTGGGTACCAATTACCAAAATAACCTGATGTTATTATTGTGCTACTTTTTGCTGTCACTAAGCCTCATCAACCTGTTTAGCAGCTATCTCAATTTTGCCCGAATACACTTACAGTTGGGTAAAGTCAATCCAGTTTACGTCGGAGACAGCGTACATTTGCCCCTGTGGCTCAACGCCAAAATGGGCAACCAGCAAGGCCCCCGCGGGATGCTTGAATTTGGATTTTGGCGACAAAAACACCCAAGCCTAGTAGACGCAGATGCCCTGTGTAATCCCATAATATTAGATCATCTGTGCACCCAACGTGGACGTTTATCCCTGCCAAGAGTCACCGTCAACAGTTATTATCCTCTGGGTTTGTTTCGCTGCTGGACACACCTGGCATTTACCACTGACATCCTGGTATATCCCCAACCTCTGCCCTGTGCGATTGAGTTGCAGGCTACCGGCCAACATACCCAAGGTGCCAATGAATTTAGCCGCGAACGGGGCTACGAAGATTTTGATAGTTTACAGGCCTATCAACAAGGGGAGCCATTACATCATATCGCCTGGAAGCAATTGGCCAGGGGCCGAGGCATGGTCAGTAAAACGTTTGTTGCGAGCACCGAGCAAACAGCCTGGCTTAAACTTAAATCCTGTCCCCGGGCAGAGCTTGAACGCAATCTTAGTCATCTGTGTTTTCAGGTGCTGGAACTGAGTCGTAGTAATCACGTTTTTGGTTTAGATTTAGGCCACAACTGCGTTAAGCCCGGTTCTGGTGCCGAGCACAGAACAGCCTGCCTACAGGCACTTGCGTTGTTCACGTGGCGGGAAAATGCTTAACACTGCCCCTCTCAACACCCAAAGCATGCAGCCTAATTATAAGATGGCTCACCTTTTACTCACCCTGAATATTGTATTACTCAGTGCCAGTCTATACCCGCTCATTCTTGCCTGGATATTATTACTGGTTGTATGCGCGGTAGTGATGCGCGTCGCCTTAAGCTTAAACCTGCAAAGGCACCTACCCGCAATACGCACCTTAAATTTACTCGCCCTATTAAGTGGGATCGGGCTGATTTACTCAGGATGGCCCCTGGGGATTTTACTGGCTATGGTCAACTTATTGGTGATGGCGTGTGCCCTAAAATTGATGTTGCTGCGCAGCCCCGCAGATTATCAGCAACTGGTAACCAGCTTACTGTTTTTGATCGGCTGTGGTTTTGTATTTCACCAGTCCATCCTTATGACTGGATTTTATTTATGCCTGACCTTTTTAAATCTGCTGTCGCTGAGTTTTTTCTTCAGCCCCAGTATCAATATAAGAGTGCAGACCTGGCGCATCATCGTCATGTGCTTACAAGCCCTGCCAATGGGTATTTTACTCCTGCTATTACTGCCCCAATTCCCCCCTTTATGGCAAACCCCCTCAGCTAAAACGGCAAAAACCGGATTAACGGAGAAAATTAGCCCGGGAGACATCGCTGAGTTATCCCGGTCCACCGAACTGGCATTTAGGGCCACCTTTGAGGGCCCCCCCCCCCCAGTATGGGAGCGTTACTGGCGGGCGATAGTGTTAGAGGATTTTGATGGTAAGCGCTGGCAAGTGCACCCTGAGCGCAAACTTGCAAGGCAACAATATTTCCACTTAAAACAAGAATTTAGTCCTCAACTCGCGGGGCGTTTCCTCCAATATGAAGTGATGGCAGAGCCCACCCAGCAGCGCTGGTTATTTGCCCTCGATCTGGCAGTGCCGGATGGTGCCACAAGCAATGCTGAGATCTTACAGAGTGACGATTATCAGCTTATCCGTCAGCGCCCCTTGACCACACAATACCAATACAGGATAAAATCTTACCCTGAGGCGCTTTCCCTGCAGACTCCCCGTTTATTAGATAAACGGCTTAATCTCACGACACCCTTAAACAGCAACCCCAGAACCCGGCAATGGGTCGCCGCACTGCGCCAGCAATATCCCCAGGATAGTGCTTTCGTGTCTGCCCTGCTCAACTACTTTGTCCAGCAGGACTTCCGTTACACCTTGCGCCCTGAAACCATGTATACGGATCCGGTCGATCAGTTTCTGTTTGATAAACAGGCTGGATTTTGCAGCCACTATGCGAGCGCCCTGGCCTATTCGCTGAGACTAGGGGGGATACCGGCGCGCGTTGTAGCGGGTTATCAAGGGGGGGAAATAAATGCCAATGATCAGGCAGCTCGCTACCTGAGCGTGTATCAATATGACGCCCATGCCTGGGTGGAAGCCTGGGGAGACGCGACAGGTTGGATGCGACTGGACCCCACTGGTCTGGTAGCACCCGATAGAATTAATTTTGGCTTACAACACGCCATGCGCGCCGAAGGCAGTTTTCTGGCCGATTCCTTCTTCTCCTTAACTAAACTTGCTAATATTGCCTGGCTTAACACCCTGCGCCTGACACTGGCTGATATTGACTATCACTGGAGTAGATGGGTGTTGGGTTATGATAGCCAAACTCAGATGGATTTGTTTATATCCATTATCGGCAAAGTCAGCCACCAGCGTTTAGCATTTTTGGGCTTAGGCGTGGTCGCGCTCATTGCGGCGTTATTAGGATTGTTTTTTCTGCCCCATTGCTTTAGCAAGAGATTAGCCCCGTCCCATCGATACTACCAACAGGCACTGGCCTTGCTCGCAAAAAATTGCATACATCGCAAGCCATGGCAAGGTGCCCTGGATTTTAGCGACAGGGCAAGGGAGAAATTGCCCCCGAAGTCAGCACAAACGTTTACCCTCCTTAGCGAGGTCTATCTGCAGCTAGAATATCAAGCATGGCCTCCAGACACTAAACACGGCAAAGACAGTATGCTAGCCACTAAGACAAAAGCAGAAGTGAGAGTCGCCCATAGAATGATGCGCAAGTATCTAAATCAGCTAAAAGCACAGCTCACCTGCATTTAGTGAAGGCATTTAACTAAAGGCCCGGCTTCGCGTATCCAGGCCGGCGATGATTTCACCCCGCGCGGGTTAATAATCATCCACAGCAACCTGATTACGACCACGGTTATTGACAGAGTACAAATTCCTATCCGCCACTTTAAAAAATTCAGCGACGGCTTTATTCACTACCGGGATGGCAAAGGCCAGCACAATGCTAAGGGTGATGTTTATTTTTGCGTGCTCAGATTCAAATTCCTGTGCTTCGATGCTGGTGCTGATCCTCGTCATTGAACAACAGCAAAAATTCTTTTTCGCCGATACGAGTCATCATGTCAGTATCCCGTTTACAGAACGATTGAATAAGTTTGGCT
>JBLHIW010000156.1:0-7761 GCA_047618055.1 Paraglaciecola sp.
GTTAATTTAATAAAAAATAATATTCACTCAGCAGATAAATGCGCGTAAATATCCTTATAAGCCCTTAAAGATAAGGTCTCAGTTATATTATTTAATCAACATCTCATCCCTATATATTTTATAAACTTGCTCTACCTACCGACAAACACCGCTTTATTAGCTATAAAAACTACCCATTGCTGAGTACTTTATTGGCCGGCAATATCCCCTAAAAAACGAATTAAGATGTGTAAATAAACCTGACACTTCACCGCGCTCATGAGTGAATTAATTATTAATTAAACAGATATCAGGGGCAAAATCGACTTAACTTACTTCTTTTTGCTCTGCGCCTTCGCGCCACTGGGAGAGTGTGCCGCAGATGTGGCAGGTGTTATGAGCAATGCACAGGATAGGGGCAAACTCGAAAGGCTGTGCCAAAATCAGCGGCTCTGACCCTGAGGGATCACTATACTGAGATTTTGTCGCACTGTTGGTTAAGCGCCTGGATCTGCATAATATAACACTGGGGGAGTTCTTGGAGCTTGAGCGGCCCGAACCTTAATTATTCTGATTCTAAATGCGACCTGTCGTAATAGAATAATATGGGCGTCATTGTCTCTGCTTTACATTTTAAACTGTGTATTCAATGAGCTTTCCAAAGTGGACAAAAGCTTACGTCCTTGTCGATTAACCGTATCTTTGACATAGTCAACAAATCCTTCTCGACGAATACTAGTTTGCGCTACCGATGCCATTAAAAAACGCTCCATTTCCAATTCAAACTTACCCGAGTCCATATATTTTGGTAATTCAATAAGCCTGGATTCTAGAGCCTGTACACCATTTTCACTTTGGTAATCATCAAACTTATCCATAACTAGTTGTGGATCCGCTTCTACCTTTTGTTGATATAACCAGGTTAGATCCCAAACATCTCTCGCTTTAATGCTTCTTCTAAGTGCTAATGCGACAAACTTATCAGCAGCAATTTCTTCTAGTGATTCGCAATTTAGTAAGATACTTTGATATCCGTCCGGCATTTGCTGGTATGTCTTAATCATTGGCCGAAGTGACGACGTGTGTGCGGGTACTGTAGCCACCTCTAATTTGATTTTCTGCCAAGGCGCGCTCTTATTGTACGGTTCGGTTTCGATAGACACTTTCCAGCGACCAACCTTGATACTTTCCCGCCCCGTCAATTTATCAAAATTAGGCTGGGCGACGTTAATTTTAAGATTGTGCTTTTTACTTAACTCAAAATGGAGACATTCCTGAAGACTTTCCAATTGTTGAAAATTAAAATCATGACCGCCAGCGAAGTCTAAATCTTCAGATAGCCGGTTAGAGCCATACATCATTCTTAGACAGGTCCCACCTTGAAAGATTAGCTTTTTGAGAAAACCGTGATTGGCCATAGTCGCCATAATTTCATAGTGTAGCAACTCTTTTTCTACGGTAGTTTGTAATGATGCCAATTGTGGATCTGATTGACAGATTTGCTGGGTCAAGTTTTTGATGTTGATCATACTGCACCCTTTGTTGAGTGGCTATTTTGTTCAGCAATGGAGATTTCGAGTTCTTCGAGATCAATCATGTTTGTATTTCTGCCTACATTTTTTAAATCTTTCCAGGCACGCTCAATAGTTGCCTCTCTAATCGGTACGTCTTGAACGGGAAAAGTGTCGGTCAACAATGTAAGTGGATCTCTTTTTGTATGGATAAGTTCAAGCGTACCCATTGAAGTGTTAAATTTGCCACCTCTACCGGTTGTCATTACTGTTAGAAAATTAAACATTTGCTGGCTAATGATGCTGTGTTTACTCAACACAGACTCAAGACTAATGTAATTAATATCTGTTTGCCTTAACAGGTGAGGTAGATATCGTAAATCTGTTGTAGCGTAATACTTACTTTTTGGATAAGACCACACACCACGGCATACCTTATCCAAGGTGCCCCTTTTAACTAACTGATGCAACCTTACCTTTAAAGCATTTTCTTGATAATCCGGAAACAACATTCTGAACTGTGCAATCGTCACAAGAGAGTGCTTTGTATACGATTGGAGCTCCTGAAGTTTTGCTTCTACATCGAACACTTTCATATGGTATACATTAGGTTAATTGATATATTAACCTAATGTATACCATACAGTGATTCTAGTCTACAAAAGGTTAACTTTAATATTAACCTTTTGTAGACTAGTTGGACACACCATTCCTCCCAAATATAAGGAACCCGAACAGCAACCTAGCGAAATCAAAGTACACCTGGTTGCGTTCAGTTGTAAACGCAGAGGTTTTGTGTGACCGCATTAATGTTTAAAACTGAAACTTCTCGCCACCCGCGATTTTTCGCAGGTAGATTTTGTCAACATATCATAAAGTTTGAAACTCAGACCAGGCTAATAGGCCGACTAGAGCGAGCAGCGGACATACATCTTGGCTGTAGCGTATGTCAAGTTTACTGAGATAGCAGACGGTGACATCCCCCCGTCTGCTTCCTGCTATAACCGCTAAGTCGGCAAGCGAGGCATGACTGGCTGGTATTGGCACATTTGAGCCGGTGTGCAGGCTCCTTTATTACTGTCTTACACGCCGGGATGGGCACAACAGATGCAGCTAGGGAGCTCGCCAGCCCTTCCCTAAGGGCGATACCAGATTTACTTGCGCGTTATACCCAAGTGACCTCAATAAATCGATTTACCCAGACTCGTGGTGAACAGCTCCAGCGCTTTGCATCCCGCAAGGGAGTTACCGCTGGGATTTAACTCAGGCGACCACACGCAAATGGATAGTTCACCGGGGATCACCGCGACTATCCCTCCCCCTACCCCACTCTTGCCCGGCAAGCCCACTCGATAGGCAAACTCACCGGCCTCATCGTACAAGCCACAGGTGGCTAACAGGGCATTGATTTGTTTACTTTGCCTGTTTGACACCACTTGGGTTTGATCCACCACCGAGCGTCCTTTATTGGCTAAAAATGATACCCCTTTGACCAAATCCACACATGACATTTCCAGTGAGCAGGCATGAAAATAGGTTTCTAGTACCTCATCTACCGGATTGGCAAAGTTATCAAAGGCTTTCATTAGATGGGCCATCGCAGCGCTGCGGGCACCAAACTGCATTTCCGACGCGGCCACGTCTTTATTCGCGTAAATCCCGGGATTACCCGACAGTTGCCATGCCAATTCTTTGATCCGCTGCTTAGGTGCGGCATAACGGCTTTGCAGCATATCGCATACTTGCAACGCCCCGGCGTTGATAAAGGGGTTACGTGGTATTCCCTCCTTAAGCTCCAGCTCGATTATTGAATTAAATGCCTGCCCGGAAGGTTCCCGCCCCACCCGCTCCCACAATGTCTCCCCATACAGGTCCAGGGCAAGGGTTAGAGAAAGCAGCTTTGAAATACTCTGGATGGAGAAGGGAATATCCGCATCTCCCGCCTTAAACACCTGACCCGAGGTATCACAAACCGCAATGCCAAAGTGATGAGGCGAAACTTCTGCCAGAGCCGGAATGTAAGTGGCGACCTTACCTTTACCGATGAGTGTTTGAACCTGCTGGACGATATCCAACAACAATGACTGCATAATGACCTGAACTTAGTTGAAGATTAAAAAACACCTATCCCTGATAGATTTTCCCGCAGACCAACTAGGCCCATGTGAGAGCATGGTAAATTTCCATTGCAGGCAGATAGTCTATCTGAGCTTTGCCAGGGCAACCACGAATATCCCGGGTTTATTTCCTAAGCGGGCCAGACACTGCACTTTTACCGGATTTGATAGGGGAATGGCTAGGATAATAAACAGATAAAATATATGATCCCTTGCCTTAGGTTTCCTAAGTCATGGTAAGCAACTATAAAGAGAACAATATTGCTAAAGAAACATCTTGGATTTGGACTGAATATCGCGGCACTGGGGCTGTTTTTTCCAGGTATATTACTGCCTATGTTCGCCTTAAATATGGAGATGGCGGCGTCGATTAGCGGTTCGACCCTCACCTCTACCTTAGTAGACAAAGAGCTGTCAATTATTGCCACGGTGCAGGACTTATGGGGTGATGAAAGGGTAATGGTTGCTACGTTGATTTTCTTGTTTTCGGTGTGTATTCCCTTGCTTAAAACCTTGCTGGTCACCTTCGCTTACTTCAAACGTAATACACCCGTGGAGCCTCGCCTGATAGGTCTGGTATCAAGCATCGGTAAATGGTCAATGGCAGATGTATTTGTGGTCGCGATATTTTTGGCCCTATTGTCAACTAATCACACTGAAACAAGCAGTGCTCAGCAACTGACTCTCTTTGGTTTTAAAATAGGGATCGACATTAGCAGCCAAACCTTGTCCAGCATTGGCCTGGGTTTTTACTTTTTTACCGCCTATTGTCTGGTTTCTCTGCTGGGCACGCATTTGGCCCAATCCGCTATCAAGAGCATATCTCGCAAGTAATGCCACCTTGAGGGAGAAATCAAAAGACAGGTCACCACCGAGGCACAGAGATAACAGAGTCAGAAAATACAAATTATGCTGTTTTAAAAAACATACCCCTCCATGCCCTTTGTGAACTCTGTGGTAACAATTTATTCGAAAGGAGCAGGTATTCTGAGCTCCTGTTATGCCTTGTTAGCTTGTGGTTAAAGGGCGTCTGCATGTTTGTACAAGCGGTCTATCAATTCACTGAAATTTTCCCTTTCACTCGATGAGAGACAACTTAACAGGGCCTCTTCGTAGTCATAGGACAAGGGCACAATTTCCTGGTACACGGTGATGCCAGTCGCAGACAAGGATATTTCTGACCGACGTCTATCGTCTGGGGCGATTTTGCGCTCTATCAAATTTCGTTTTATTAATTTACTGATTGCGCGACTCAGTATCGATTTTTCGATTTGTGTTTTAAGGGAAATCTCATCGGCAGACACCCCAGGATACTCACCAAGAACAGCCATGATCCGCCATTCTGTAATAGATAGGGCAAACTTATCTTTATAGGATTTCGCTCCTATCCCACTGATTTTATTAGATAGAATAGATAGCCTATACGGCAAAAAGCGTTCCAGCTTTAGCAAGGCATTAGTCTTTGTCACGATTTCTTTACCTTCAGTTCGCTCCAGGGTGTGCAATACCATCGTCAATAATTGACTATAGTTGTGATAACAACTAATGTAGTTGCCATTACAACTATTTAGATATATTTACCCTAAATAGTCAATTTATATCGCTAGATTTAACATCGAGGAACAACGAATGGCAGATTTATTTGAAAATCCAATGGGCCTAGATGGCTTTGAATTTGTAGAGTTCACTGCACCTGAAAAAGGTATTTTGGAACCAATATTTGATGCAATGGGCTTTGAAAAGGTCGCTGTACATAAGTCCAAAGATGTTCAATTGTGGCGCCAGGGTGATATTAATTTCATCGCAAATTATGAGCCTAACAGCCCTGCTGCCTATTATGCAGAAGAACATGGCCCTTCCGCTTGCGGCATGGCATTTCGCGTTAAGAATGCCCAAGAAGCGTATAAATTAGCCTTAAAAAATGGTGCTCAACCCATTGATGTGATCACCGGGCCGATGGAACTAAGGCTGCCGGCAATCAAAGGCATTGGTGGTGCAACGCTTTATTTAATTGACCGATATAAAGAAGGTGAAACCATCTATGATATCGATTTTGAATGGATAGAAGGTGCACCCCGCCACCCTGAAGGATGTGGGTTTCATACTCTTGATCATTTAACGCATAATGTTTATCGGGGTCGAATGGGCTATTGGGCCGACTTCTATAGCAATTTGTTTAATTTCCGTGAAATCCGCTACTTCGATATCAAAGGCGAATACACCGGCCTGCTATCCAAGGCGATGAGTGCACCAGACGGCAAAATACGCATCCCCCTAAATGAAGAAGCAGCCGGTGGCGGTGGTCAAATAGAAGAATTTTTGATGGCCTACAATGGCGAAGGAATTCAACACATCGCTTTTGCCTGTGATGACTTATACGCTTGTTGGGACCGCTTAAAAGCCCGCGGCACAAAATTTATGACAGCCCCCCCAGCCACCTACTACGACATGCTTGCTGGTCGTTTGCCCAACCATGGTGAGCCTTTAGACGGATTACAGTCACGTGGAATTTTGCTCGATGGCTCAGTGGGCGAGGGTACTCAGCCCCGTTTGCTTCTACAAATATTTTCTGAGGCAGCACTAGGACCGGTATTCTTTGAGTTCATTCAACGCAAAGAAGACGACGGTTTTGGCGAAGGTAACTTTAAGGCCTTATTTGAATCTATTGAGCGGGATCAAGTACAACGTGGTGTGATTCAAAAAAACGCGAAGACAGAGGCTTAATCTTAATGAAATTATCTCGGATACATCATGTGGCTTATCGCTGCAAAGATGCAAAGGAAACAGTAGAATTCTATCAGTCAATGCTGGATATGGATTTCCAGCTTGCCATTGCAGAAGATCGGGTACCCTCTACACAGGCGCCGGATCCTTACATGCATGTATTCCTTGATGCCGGAAACGGTAATGTGCTGGCATTCTTTGAATTGCCCAATTCACCAGAAATGGGCCGGGATGGCAACACACCAGAATGGGTGCAGCATATTGCCTTTGAAGTGCCGTCCATGGACGATTTACTCGAAGCAAAAGCGCGCTTAGTCGCGAATGACATCAAGGTACTAGGGCCGACTGACCATGGTATTTTTAAGTCCATTTACTTTTTTGATCCCAATGGTCATCGTATTGAACTGGCAGCCAATACTCATACACCTGAAATGATGGCAGAGTTAAAACGTGTTGCGCCAGAAATGTTAGAAGAATGGTCCATCACCAAAAAAGCGCCGAAACACGCAGACTGGTTACACACCGGTGAAGGCTTTCCAGGTGTGTCTAAATGAAATTAGCCAGTCTTAAACAGGGCAGAGACGGACAATTGGTGTTAGTTAATTCAGCATTAACTACGATGACGCCAGTAGATGATCTTGCACCAACAATGCAGGCTGCGCTCGACAAATGGCCTGAGATTGAAGAGCAGCTTCATGCCCGTTACCTGCAATTGGAAAATGGCGACATTAAGGGGCTACCGTTTGATCAGGCTGCCTGTGCTTCACCTCTTCCAAGAGCATTTCAGTGGATTGACGGCAGCGCGTATGTCAACCATGTTGAGTTAGTGCGAAAAGCCCGTAATGCGGAAATGCCCAGCAGTTTTTGGACAGACCCACTAATGTACCAGGGTGGTTCAGATAGCTTTTTGGGTCCTTACGAGCCTATCACCATGCCACAAAGTGACGGTTTTGGCATTGACTTTGAAGCTGAAGTTGCCGTCGTGACCTCAGATGTACCTATGGGTGTTTCTGCACAAGACGCATTGGATTATATTACATTAGTGATGATCGTAAATGATGTATCTTTGCGTGGGCTAATACCTGGCGAACTGGCCAAAGGCTTTGGGTTTTTCCAGTCTAAGCCTTCTAGCGCCTTTAGTCCGGTTTGTGTGACGCCTGATGAGTTGGGAGATGCCTGGAAAGGCGGAAAAGTTCACCTTCCTTTGTTATCAACACTCAACGACGAATTGTTTGGGAAACCGAACGCAGGTGTTGATATGACCTTCAACTTTGGCCAATTAATCGCTCATGCCGCGAAGACTAGACCACTTTGCGCAGGAACCATAATAGGTTCGGGGACCGTTTCAAATAAGTTAGATGGCGGTCCCGGGAAATCAGTTAAGGAAGGCGGCGATGGTTATAGCTGTATTGCTGAATTAAGAATGATAG
>JBLHIW010000157.1:0-7672 GCA_047618055.1 Paraglaciecola sp.
TGGCATGGGCGAAATGTAATTTAACGCCAGGTGGGTCGATTGGCAAAACCTAAACTCCTCATTTAGTAAGCGCCAAGGCTTTGGGTATACATTCCAATCATTGATTGCGGGCTTCGGCGGCGTCCCAGTCCTGGGGAATATTTCGGGCAGTCCAAAAGAAGGCCAAAATAGCTAATGCGTAGGGCACGACTAACCAAGACAGTGCTAAGCGCAGTCCTTCTGTTTCACCATATTCTGGCGTAAAGGAACTACTGAGTATTCCAATAAACGTGGGTCCACCACCCAGTGCGATTAGGTTCAAAACAAAGAAAAATAAGGCAGTAGACATGGCTCTTACTTTGACCGGCGCTAAGGTTTGGGCAAGTGCAAAGGAGGGTCCTAAGTAAAATCCGCTGGTAAATAATAGTAGGGTTAGCAGTGCCAGTGACATATTCATGGTTTCGACTTGCAGGGAAAAATAATAAGCAGGTGCACCGACTAATAAGGCTATCGCTGGCAATAATGCATAGCCAGCGCGATTCTTCTTACCCCATTTATCTGCCAATACTCCGCCGATCCACACACCACCCGCGTAGGCAGTACCATTAATAATGCCGATAGTAATAAGCAGTCTCGTAATATCCAGACCGGGATAGGCTCTTACAAAAAAATCGATCATCCAGGCGGAAATCGCATAACTACCAAAAGAAGCAAAGGAAATACCCAAACACATTCCCCACCACGATTTAATCGATAGCAGCGTTTTAATACATTTCCAAAACGGCTCCGCCGCCTCTTGATTTTGCAGGTCACCACCGCGCTTGGGCTCCTTTACCGTTAACTTCAATATGATGGCAAGCAGCACGCCAGGCAAACCCACACTTATTAACACCAAACGCCAATCGGCACTCCCGCCGCGTAGAATAAAGGCCGAGGCAAAGAAAGCCAGCATGATGCCAAAAGGAATACCTAAAGAATAAATGGCCAGGGCTTTGGCTCTTTGTTCCTTGGGGTACAAATCAGAGATAATTGAGTGGGAAGGAGGGCTGCCGCCGGCCTCCCCTATGCCCACACCTATGCGCGCCAGGGCTAATTGTGTATATGAACCTGCCAGACCTGACAGTGCAGTGAAACCACTCCATAGCGTCAGGGAAATGGCTACGATGTTGACCCTGCTGTAGCGGTCGGCCAACCACGCAATCGGAATGCCAACGACGGTGTATAATAAGGCAAAATAAATACCTTTGAGCCATCCCAACTGCGCGTCAGTAAGTCCTAAATCTTCTTTGATAAACGGCGATAGAATACCAATAATTTGTCGGTCAATAAAATTAAAGGCATATACCAAGGTCAATAATGTCAGCACATAGGTGCGATATCCCTTGCTAACCTCCCTGTTCTCCTCAGTTTGCTCAAGACTTGGTACCACTTCTTGCTCTGCCATTATTGCTCCCTTAGCTATTTGCTCATCTTTAACATCTATACTAAGACGCTAGTCGCGTAAATGACAAGGACATTTGTTAATTTTTTGTAAATATAACAAGCTGTTATGACTCTACATAAGCGTTACAACTTGTAGGGCTACTAATCCCAATTTATGCTAAAAAATTGAAATCTCCGTCAACCAGCTAGACATCCGACTAGCATGCTTGGTATAAACTGCAAAACACCGACCAGAGCAACTTATGCATATTGACGACCTTATCTTAGCCAGCAAAAAATATATTAATGCCCAGCAACAGGAAAAATCTGAACTTATTGTTGGTAAAGACTGGGCTCAAGGTCGCACCGCTTATGGTGGGATCACTGCTGCGCTTATTTACACAGCAATCAAAGAAAATGTCACGAAAGATCGGCTACTGCGTTCTTTCACCTGTAATTTTATCGCTCCTGTGAGTTGCGAAGCGCACCTTGAAATAGAGGTTGAAGTATTACGCCAAGGTAAAAATGCCACTCAGGTATTGGCTAAAGCCATGCAAAATGGCAAGGTTTGCGCGCTGGTGCAAGCTTGCTTTGGCGTTGCCAGACAATCAAAAATACACGTTAAGAATTATGATAAACATGCGATGCTTTTACCCAAAAAGGCCACGTTTTTACCGCAAATACCCAAGATAACACCGAAATTTTTACGCCATTTTGACCTGGCAATAGTGGACGGTGGCCTGCCTTTCACCGGTAGCAAGAAAAGCCATTTGCATGGCTGGAT
Organism: Paraglaciecola sp.; assembly: GCA_047618055.1. GTDB lineage: Bacteria > Pseudomonadota > Gammaproteobacteria > Enterobacterales > Alteromonadaceae > Paraglaciecola. Next base: position 2,186 of record JBLHIW010000157.1, read on the forward strand.
GCGCTACAGTGAAGCCCCCAATGAGGTGACCGATATTCACCTCATAGCACTGATTGATGCCTGGCCACCAACAACCCTGCAAATGCTCCGCTGGCCATCACCCTCGAGCAGCATGAACTGGAATGTAGAGTTTATGCACCCCCACCAGAACTTTAAAGCCAGTGACTGGCTGGCCTATCAATCACATACCCGCCAGGCAGCCGATGGTTATGCACATACTGAAGCAAATATATGGGATGCACAGGGAGAGTTGGTCGCCATAAGCCGGCAAACGGTAGCGGTGTTTGATTAGTCTGTGGGTAAGGGCTATAACGCGGTAAAAATACCAGGGTGAAATAAAGCCAAGGCGCCCATTAATTGTAAATTGGTGAAATTCATTGCCCGTTCTAGACAATCCAAATCAATTTCCAGGGATTCATACAGTTCAGCAGAGATATCGTTATGTGCAGGGTGTTGCTCCTCACTGGCGTTATTTAAGGCTAATATGTATGCGAGCTGGATTATTTTATCATCTGGCGTTTTGGCCTCGCTTAACGATACATGCTGCCTATTTATCGGACCCGTAATGGCCAAGGGGATACCCCACAAGCTCAACAATTTCGCACCCACTTCCCCATAGCTAAAACCTAAGTGTTTTATCTGCAACTGTAATGGTGAATACTCGGTGGTGGTCATTTGACATTTTTTTGCTATTTCCGGCGAAAACTGTGTCACCACTAACTCACCGATATTGTGTAACAAGCCGCAGACGAAAAGCCTCTCAGGCTCTTTCAATGATAGCTCTTCGGCAAAATATCTTGCTAGTAGGGCACAACTGACACTTTGCTCCCAAAACCTATCAAGATCGATTACCTTCGCATCCACACCCTTGAATGCGTTAGCGGTACCATAGGCCAGCACTAAATCATACACCGCCCCGACACCAATGACCTGAATGGCCTTAGTAACAGTAGATATTTTGCTGGGAAATCCATATAAGGCACTGTTGGAAATTTTTAACACACGAGACATAATGGCAGGATCATATTTAATGACCTCGGCAATTTCCTGCATAGAGGCTGCGTCATCATCAATTAATCCTTTAATTTTAGTCACTGCATCAGGCAAAACAAAAACACTTTCAGCTTTACATGCATAATCTTGCGCATTCATTGAGACTCGTCCCCAATATGTTGGATTCACTTAGTGTAATACCAATCTAGCCCGATGACTAGGCAACGCAGAAGGTTCTCGCAAGCCACCTAGCGGGCATACAAATTTAAACCCCAATGTTAATTTAAACCATTGAAAAACTGAACGGGTCTTTTATTTTAAGTGCTTGCTGAAATGGGGTGGAAATCGGTGTTATTGGGAGCTTAGCTTTACTGATTATCTTGCTTGGATGGACACTTGATGATGGTCGGCGTACTGCCCGTGTTCCAGACATTTGGCCTGAGACTATACAGGTTTTCTCCAGTATCTACATATCGTTTATTCTGGAAGATGTGGGGTCGTGTTGGATTTAATTAAGCGAAGGTAAATTTTCTTGAATACGTAATAGGAAAATGGTGGGTCGTGCTGGATTCGAACCAGCGACCAATTGATTAAAAGTCAACTGCTCTACCAGCTGAGCTAACGACCCATTTTAAACCATATTGTTCATCCAGCAGCGATGCTGAATGATTCCGGACGTCCTGCCCTTTACCCTCTTCGAAGGCTATGCTGTGCATATTCAAATTTGCTTCCTGCAAATTTGCATCGTGGATGATGGTGGGTCGTGCTGGATTCGAACCAGCGACCAATTGATTAAAAGTCAACTGCTCTACCAGCTGAGCTAACGACCCCTTTTAATCCACATTGTAATTCAGCAGCGATGCTGAATTACGCCAGACTTCCTGTCTTCACCTTCTTCGAAGGCCGTGCTATGCACGTTCAAATTTGGTCCCTACAAATTTGTCAAACCGGTAATCATTAATTCTGAGCCGATGACTCAAGCAACTGAACTAACAAGCGATTCTTTTCTGCCTCAGTGCGAGAGGCGGCATATAATACTCAATTGAAATTTGAGCGCAAGCTCAATTACCTGTTTATTTAAGGTTTCGACACTGTTTGCTGAAAAACCAAACAAAACGTACAACATTAACGCAGACTTTTCGGTGAAACATGCGACAGCTTAATTTTTATTTACTTTAATTCAGATCCTGCAATCTTTTATTGGCCAATTTTTCAGCCGATGAATCAGGGTATTGCGCAACGACTTGTTGCCAAAGTTGTTGTGCTCTGGCCACGTTTGCTCGCTCAAACTCGGAAACACCTAGTTTAAGCAGCGCGTCAGCACGCTTGGTTGAATCAGGATACTTATTGACCAGCGACTGAAATTGTTCTGAAGCGCCGGCCCAATCCTGCTTATTAAACAGTAACTGACCTAACCAATAGTGGGCATTCGGTGAATATGTAGAGTCCGGAAAATTTTGCAAAAAGGTTTTAAATGCAGGAATAGCTTGTTCATAGCGTTTATCTTTTAGTATTAGATTAACGGCTTGATCGTAAGCCTCATTTTCGCCTTCAGACAGCGGCGGCGCAGCGGCAATATCTTGCACTGGTTCACCTGGGGCCGCTTTGGAGACTTGAGCCAAAACCGCCGAAATTCGCTTATCTATTTCCAGGTATAATTCACGTTGGCGTTGCAGAATTTTTTCCAGTTGATAGTTATGCTCTTCTACACTGCCGCGAAGCTCATTCACTTCGTTTTGCAGTATATCCAACTGTGCTTGGATCCGATGTTGTGAACGGCTGCGTGTAGTAAACATGCGCTCCAGCGCGGTAATTCTTTGTTCGTTACTGCCGCTATTAATGTCTGCTACAGGAGCAGGAGCCGCATGTACTGCGGCGCCTAAAGCACATAACAAACTAAGTGCAAAGATGGGTTTAATCATAGTGGCTACTTTTTATTGATAAACTAAAATACCACGACGATTTTCAGCAAACGCTGTATCCGTAGTGCCATTATTTATCAGTTTCTCTTCACCGTAAGACACCACGGATATTTGCGAGGCACTGACACCGGCATTTTGCAGATAGGTCTCTACTGCTTTAGCTCTGCGCTCACCTAAGGCGATATTATATTCAGGCGTACCGCGCTGGTCACAGTGACCTTCGATTACAATAGATTGGCGAAAGTTTTTCACTAAAAATGCAGCATGTTGATCTAACACACCGTAGTATTGAGAATTTATACTGGAACGGTCAAAATCGAAATAGACAGTTTGTTCATTTTTTAATGCACTTAATTCTTCACGCATCATTTCTTCTTCAGACATGATTTGCTTTTGAACCGAGCCGGCCTGAACCTGGGCTTCTCTTACTTCTTGTTCTAAGCGATCTGCCTCGGCTTGCTCTTGATAAATTCTGTTACTCTGGGCTTCTTTTTCAGCCTTTGAAGGGCCCGATGAACACGCCACCATAGCTACAATAGGTAAAGCCATAACTAAGCCTTTAAAAATTTTGTTACCTTGCATTCTTTTTTATCCTTATTTTCTCGAATTATAAATCTGTCTTCTAATTGTTATAACAAATAGGGTGACCAGTTGGGTGATTTTACCTGACCATCCGCCGCCGGTAAGCGGGCCTTGAAACGCCCATCTAGGGACACCAGAGATAACACCTGCTTACCTTCGTGTAAGGTACTGTATATAATCATACTACCGTTAGGCGCAATGCTAGGTGACTCATCCAAATAGGTTTTGGTCAACACCTGCATATTGCCGCTTGCCAAATCCTGTCTGGCAATATGATAATCGCCTCGGTTTCGATTCACCATTACAACCTGTTTTCCATCAGGTGTCACCGTGCCCCCAAGATTCATATCACCCTGAAATGTTAGACGCCTAACCTTACTTGTTGCTAAATTTACTCGATATAACTGTGGTTTACCACCCCGTTCTGAACTAAATATGATGCTCTTGCCATCTGGTGTCCAGCTAGGTTCAGTATCAATTGCACGATTGTTGGTAATCCTTCTTAGCTGCTTACTTGCCAGATCCATAACATAAAGCTCTGGATTACCGTCTTTTGACAACACCATGGCCAGCTGCTTGGCATTAGGCGAAAACTGTGGCGCACCGTTAATGCCCGGGAAGTTTGTTATCACATTCCGGTTCATGGTGTAGATGTCCTGAATAAATATTTGCGGACGTTTATTTTCGAAACTAACATACGTCAACTTACTGCCATCAGGTGACCAGGACGGTGACATTAATGGCTCTTTTGAGCGCAGCAATACCGTTTCATTCATCCCGTCATAGTCTGCCACCACCAGCTGAAATGGAAAATCATGCACGGCTTTGTCTCTGACGATCACATAGGCAATGCGGGTCAAAAAAGCGCCTTTTTCCCCGGTGAGTGATTCATACACCACATCACTAATTCTATGGGCATATCGGCGAAACCCCTTAGCATCTATCGTCGACTGGCGGGCCTCCAATACGTGATCACGACTCACCACCAACTCCCTCTCACCCAACATTTGCCTCTGGCCACCGGTAATTTGGCCCCGTATGACATCAATCAGTTCGAAACTCACTAGATACCGATCAACTCCCTGTTGTTCAACCGAGCCCACTAGCAATGCCTCAACCCCTGTCGTGGCCCAGGCACTATAGTCAACGTCTTTATCGGTAGTGGGAGATTGGGGCATACTGACTACATCCATCGGGTTAAACTTACCACTTCGACGCAGGTCAGCGGCAATGACATGGCTTAGTTTTTCAGGCATAACACCCTCTCCTTTCCACTTAAATGGCACCACAGCAATGGGGCGAGCCGTATCGACTCCTTCGGTAATCACTATCTCCAGGGTACTGAAACTTGGCACACTGACGAAAAGTAAAAGCAAACAACATAAATAGTTTGTGGTTTTTAACATTATAACTCTGGCCTTACTGTTAAATTAATATCTTTAAGTTCCTGATATACATCTGCTTCTTTTGAAACAGGTAGGGTATCCGATTTTAGCACGGCTGCCTTAGCAGACCGGCAGACAATGGTGTCGCCGGCCAATTCTTTTACCTGAATAACCAAGCCGTTTGAGGCCAGGCGAATGTTCAAGCGACAAAATTTACCTTTCATTGAGTCGTCGGTTATCCAGTTGCGCTGAATGACTTGGGTGATTAATGCCTGGTATTTCTGTACCTCTGATAATACCTGCTTGCTACGTTGTTGTTGTTGTTGTTGTTGTCTGGCAGCTTGCTCAGTTTGTAGTTGTTCTGCTAATAGTTTTTCCTGCTCGGCCTTTTCCAAGGCATCCTGGCGCTTGCGCTCTGCGGCTTTTAAGGCCTGTTGTTCTTTTTCTCGCTGTATTTTTTCCCGCTTTGCATTGTCCTGGACTTCCCTGCGTTTCTGGTCCTTTTCAATTCGCTCTTGCTTTAGTTGTTTAGCTTTCGCCTGATCTTTCTTTTGCTTCTCTCTAGCGGCTACTGCCGCTCGTTCAGCCTTTTTTTTGTTGGATAA
>JBLHIW010000158.1:0-7663 GCA_047618055.1 Paraglaciecola sp.
CCTTGAATTTATACCCTAGTGAAGAGCCCATAAACAAGCTGCGGATCTGTTGCTGACTTAGTGACAAATCTGTTTGTTGGATATTTGCCACTACAACAATCCCATCCCGTTGCTTAATTTGACTTTGCGTAGCCGCTGATAAAACTAAAAAAATGAAGCCCATAAGGCTTGGAAGTATATATGATTTCAAAAAACCCACTCCCATGCAACCTGAACTAAATTGGTCTTATAATCATAACTTTGTGGATCATCAATCCTGAAAAAAGACCTTTCCCCCGGTTCCCCTTGCAAATGGGAAACGTCGACTTTCAATGCCATTCCAACCTTGAAATCCCATCGTACTCCTAAGGTTAAGCTCTTCAGGATATCTTTTGGCAGGCCCTGATAGATGGCAGTATAGCCATACAGTAATGCGTCCACCTGTGGCGCCACGCCACTGGGGATCTCATTCACAATATCCTTGTACGAGGTACTATTGTTGGCAAACGTGGCATGATAAGTAAAGGGATAGTTAATGTAACCCGCGGTAAAATAGTAGCTATCGACCCTCGGCACGACCAGAGTATCACCACGGATACGAATATATTCTGAGCTCAGAAAGTAATCCAGTTCGTCATATGAAATGCTAATTTGTTCGGCTTTGACATCACCAGTGGTGGTAAGTGAATCGGCACTTTGTTGAAAGTTAGCTTGGCGAAGAATATTGGCAAAGCTTTGCAGGCTTGGAATATCAAAATTTGCTGAGCCTAAATGAGAGGAAACTCTTGCTTTCAAATTTCCGCTTTTAAAGATTAACGCTAGACCGTAAAAGTCCTCGGTCTCAACGGCGACTTTTCCGGTGCCGCCAATGCTTATCTCGTCATCAAACTTACCAGTGTAAGCTTCAAGTTCGAAACTAAATTCTGACGCGACAATTTCATAGCTGGCGTTGAGGCCGTCATAATTATCAAACAGGAAGGCATTATAAACTTGTTGTGGTGGGTTGGCCCAATGATATGCATAACCTACATCAAGCACGTCACTGTAGCTAAAAAATGGCGTTCTCATGCGTCCCGCTTTAAAGCGTAAGCCGTTTACTGGTTGAAATGTCAGGTACAGCCATTCAACGCCTGAATCTCTGGTATCAGATGAATGAGCCAATAGCTGCGTAGTCACAGAAAACTGTTCGTTCAACTTTGCTTCTAACTGTATGCCCAGCAGTGAATTTTGCGCAAAACTAAGGGAATCGTCATAGCCCTGGTAGCTGACGTTTTTATCATCAATCACGCCTACGACAACTCTGGAGAATCCAGAGAAATCGATAATAGATTCTTCTGCAAATAATGACATAGATATAATACATCCTGTCATAGCGCTGGCTAACAGCGTTGAAGATAAACGTTTAATAAATTATTCTCATACGATAATCCTTACTAATACAGCGTCGGTATTTCTACAATATGTTTAACAGTATGTTACTACAAAAATCCACAAAAATGCACAAAAAAAGCGCAAGAATTTGCTTTCTCAACAGCTTCCTCCTGTTCTTGAGCAAGGTCACAAACGGGCAGAAAATTTTTCTAGATTATTGACTCCATCACAGTCAGAAATTTTATTAACTGCCTACGTGATGGCCCTTATTGATTGATCTAAGGAGCGGCATAAATTCGCTCTGCCTGGTTAAATAAGACCCATGAAGTAAGAATATATTTGTCGTTGGACACCGGTACATTGCCCCGGTGAGTATGGGTAAAATAAGCCGGTGCAATGACCATTCGTCCGGCCTTTGGTTTGACCTGCATATTTTGATAGTAAAACTCTGTTTCGCCTCCATCGTCCACATCATTTAAGTAAAACATAAACAACATAATGCGGTGTAATGGGTCGGTATTACCGCTTACTGGATACACTTCTGAGTGCCAATAGGGGTAGCCACCGGATTGTTTTATATATTTTTGCGCATTAATATCTCCCAGGCGAAAAAGATGCTGGATCAGATTGGGCAAGTTCGGTTTGCCAATCTCAGCAAAATTTTCACTGGTCAATTTGACCGAAGCACCGGTTTTCGGGTGTTTTACGGTTAATCCAAGCGGCCCGATTAAGGCAAAAAAATACTCTTCGAAATACGCATAAATATGCTGTCCTACAATCGGTAGCAGGGTTTGAAATTGCTCCTTAAATTCATCATGCTGGCTAACTGACACGTCAATACTGCGTTTTTTATCCGTATCAACACCGCCACCCGTGCGTCCAGTTGAGGTGTTTTGGCTGCGGTCAAACTGGTGAATAAACTGCTTACATAGATCTTCACTCAGTACATTATCAATCACTTTAATAAAATTTTCTTGGCCATCCATCTAATTTTTCTCCGGTAAATGTTCAGACAATTGACTGCGGATGTCATCATTAATGGTTACGGCTTTTTTATGCTGATAATCGAAGTTCACCATGGTTGTGGTACCCGTGGCACATTTTTGCTGGTCTTGCCATAGCTCCTGATAAACATCAAATGAACTGCCACCAATGCGACTAATGTAGGTTCTGACTTCGACGTTTTGACCAAAAAATATTTGCTGTAAAAAATCGATTTTGTAACTGGCCAGGATCAGTGGCCATCGTTGCAGATCCAGGCTGGGGCTGAAAATCCTGAAAATAGGCTCTCTGGCGCTTTCAAACCAGCCCGCGAGCACTGTATTACTCACATGGGCAAGGGCATCTGTTTCGTAAAACCGCACCTTGAATTGTTCACTAAACATTAGGATTAGCCAATTTCTGATTGTGTAACAAGGGTTTGAGGAAACGCGCCGTATGAGATGCTTCGACCTCACAAATCGTTTCTGGTGTGCCCTGAGCAATAATTTGCCCACCACCGGAGCCGCCTTCAGGCCCAAGATCAATCACCCAGTCGGCGGTTTTAATCACATCCAGATTATGCTCGATCACCACCACGGTATTACCGTGATCCCGTAACCTATGCAGCACATTCAACAACTGTTTAATGTCGTGAAAATGCAGACCCGTAGTGGGTTCGTCCAGGATATATAGGGTTTGCCCCGTGTCTCTTTTGGACAATTCCTTGGCTAGTTTGACCCGCTGGGCTTCGCCACCAGATAAGGTCGTTGCAGCCTGGCCCAGGCGCACGTAGGATAAACCCACATCCATTAATGTTTGTAATTTACGGGCAATAGCCGGGATAACATCAAAGAAGGGACGGGCTTCTTCCACTGTCATCTCCAGGACCTGATGAATATTCAGGCCCTTGTACTGGATTTCCAGGGTTTCCCGGTTATAGCGTTTGCTCTTGCACACGTCACAAGGCACATACACATCCGGTAAAAAGTGCATTTCCACTTTGATCAGCCCATCGCCCTGACAGGCCTCACAGCGGCCGCCCTTGACGTTAAAACTGAAGCGCCCGGGTTTATAGCCCCTTGAGCGTGCTTCCTGGGTTCCGGCAAATAATTCACGGACCGGAGTAAATATACCGGCGTAGGTAGCAGGATTAGAGCGAGGGGTACGACCAATCGGGCTTTGATCAATATCCACGACTTTGTCGAGCATCTCCATACCCGTTATGGATTTATAGGGCGCGGGCTCACCCGTTGTCGCACCATTTAGCTCACGATGGGCAATGCGATAAAAAGTATCATTGATTAGAGTCGACTTACCTGAGCCAGAGACGCCGGTAACGCAGGTCATCAGGCCAAAGGGTATCCGCAAGGTTACATCCTGTAAATTATTGCCCGTAGCTCCTACCAGCTCAACCCACTTATCCGGCGCTGCAGGCGTGCGGACCGGTGGTATCTCAATCCTCTCTCTGCCAGATAAATACTTACCTGTTAGCGAGCGCTCACTCTGCATAATATCTTCAATGCTACCCTGAGCGACAATCTCCCCCCCATGTACACCAGCACCGGGTCCAATATCCAGCACAAAATCTGCTGCGCGGATCGCATCTTCGTCATGTTCCACCACTAATACGGTATTGCCCAAATCCCGTAAATGGACCAGAGTTTCCAGTAACCTTGCATTATCCCGCTGATGCAGGCCAATAGAGGGTTCGTCCAGTACATACATTACGCCAACCAGTCCCGCGCCAATTTGGCTGGCGAGTCTGATGCGCTGGGCCTCACCGCCAGACAGGGTATCCGCACTGCGGGATAAGGACAGATAATTCAAACCAACGTTAACCAAAAAGCGCAGCCTGTCATTGATCTCTTTGAAAATTTTCTCAGCGATTTTTTCCCGTTTTCCTGTCAGGGTTAGATCGCTAAAAAATGCCAGGGTATCGGCAATCGACATATCGGTAACGACATTCAAGGGGGTTTCACCAATAAATACGTTCCGGGCCTCCAGGCGTAATCGTGAACCTGAGCAAGAGGAGCAATGTTGCTGACTTAAATATTTAGCTAGCTCGTCACGCACGGCATTGGACTCGGTTTCTTTGTAACGGCGCTCCATATTAGGGATGATCCCTTCAAAGGGATGCTTACGCTCCATAATATCACCACGATCGTTGATATATTTGAAATTGAGCGAGGTGCCTTTACTGCCATTCAAGACCAAATCTTTGGCCTCGTCATCCAATTCACCATAGGGTTTGCCAAGATCAAAACCATAGTGATCCGCCACAGCCTGAAGCATTTGGAAATAATAATAGCTGCGCTTGTCCCACCCTCTAATCGCCCCGCCAGAGAGACTCAGTTCATCATTGGCGATAATTCGACTGGGATCGAAAAACTGCCGGGTGCCCAGACCATCACATGACTGGCAGGCTCCCGCCGGGTTATTAAACGAAAATAAACGGGGCTCAAGTTCAGCCATACTATAACCACAGTGGGGACAGGCAAAGTTTGAAGAAAAAACAACTTCCGCTTGTTCTGGGGCATCCATATAGGCAATTTTTGCTGTGCCCGCGGATAAATTCAGGGCAGTTTCAAAGGACTCAGCTAGGCGAAGCCTTAAATCCTCACGCACTTTAAAACGATCAACCACCACTTCGATACGGTGTTTTTTGTGTAAATCTAACTCCGGGGGATCAGACAGGTCACAGACTTCGCCATCGATACGTGCCCGAATAAAACCCTGAGCATTGAGATTTTCCAGGGTTTTAATGTGCTCGCCTTTGCGATCCTGGACCACAGGCGCAAGCAGCATAAGCTTGGTGCCTTCGGGCATAGCCAATACCCGGTCAACCATCTGGCCGATGGTTTGCGCATCCAATGGCACATGATGTTCGGGGCAACGGGGCTCACCGACTCGGGCATACAATAAACGCAGGTAATCATAGATTTCGGTGATCGTGCCGACGGTAGAACGGGGGTTGTGAGACGTGGATTTTTGCTCAATGGAAATGGCTGGTGACAGACCCTCGATGTGATCCACATCAGGCTTTTCCATCATCGACAAAAATTGTCTCGCATAAGCCGAAAGGGATTCGACATAACGACGCTGCCCTTCTGCATAAAGCGTATCAAAGGCCAGAGACGATTTACCCGAGCCAGATAAGCCGGTGATCACAGTTAACTTGTCTCTTGGAATGTCCAAACTGATATTTTTGAGATTGTGCGTGCGTGCGCCCCGTACTTCTATTCTATCCATAATGCCTTAATAAAACCGCGAAAAAAGTAAACAACCAGTATCGCACAGTCCCTCGATAATATGCACCACTGATATGGTTTTTTATTCTGTGTCGATAAGCTTGCGGGGTTAGAATAAACTTGTTTTTTGCTATTGGGGACTTATGCTAAACTGCGCCGCACTAATAATAATATTCATTACACACTGAACCAACGACTTTGAATAAGACCGAATTACGCGCCGCAATCTCCCTGGCACTCGTGTATGTATTGCGAATGCTGGGACTATTTATGGTCATGCCCGTACTAGCGATTTTGGCCCTGGACTATCCGGGCTATTCGGCCCTCATGCTGGGTTTAGCCATCGGCGGCTACGGTTTAACCCAGGCACTACTGCAAATTCCTATGGGCGTGCTGTCCGATAAGATTGGCCGCAAGCCGGTGATCATTGGCGGCTTACTGGTGTTTGCTGTTGGCAGCGGCGTCGCCGCAATCGCTGACAACATGGTGTGGTTAGTAATCGGGCGATTTTTGCAGGGGGCGGGTGCGATCGCTGGAGCCATTATGGCCCTGGCCGGTGATGTGAGCCGAGAAAGCCAGCGTAGTAAGGTTATGGCCATCATTGGGATAGCTATTGGTTTTTCCTTTTATTTGGCTTTATTACTTGGGCCCTTAATTGCCGACAACTTTGGCTTAAGAGGAATTTTCGCCATCACCGGTATCCTCGCGTTATTGTGTATCCCTATGCTTATCTGGTTAGTTCCCAATGCAAATAATGTTGCCCCAAAGGGCGATACCCTGCCCGTATTAACTGATCTTAAAGCCTTATTTTTTCACCACCAACTGCGCCAGCTGAATATCAGCGTGTTGATCCTGCATTTGCTGATCACCCTGCTGTTTGTGCAAATTCCCACTTTATTAATCAGTTTTGGCTGGGACTTAAATAATCACTGGAAGCTTTATCTGCCGGTGTTGCTGGGTTCAATTATCAGCATGGCTGGTTTGATGATCCTCGTCAAAAAGACCGATCAGCAAAAGGTGATAAAACTATCGATATTCATCCTGATCACTGTATTTGTGGGCATGTACCTTAACCACTCTCTCCTTGGCCTGATGATGTTAAGCTGGTTATTTTTCTCTGCCTTTAATTTTCTTGAAGCCAACTTTCCGGCCTTAGTGTCGAGTATTGCCCCGGCAGGCAAAAAAGGCTCCGCCATGGGTATTTATGCCAGCTTTCAGTTTTTTGGGGCGTTTCTAGGAGGGGTATTATCCGGTGGGATCAGCGAATATCTGGGCAGCCAGTGGGTATTTCTAACGGCTGGTGTGATTTGTCTGTTTTGGCTAATGATACTCAGAGGTTTACGTGGCACTGAGGGCTTAAAACGTTATACACTAAAGGCAAATTTACATGGGCAATCTGTAGAGCAAATCGGACTACGTTTGGCGGACATCCAGGGGATACGGGATATCACCATTGTCTCAGACGAAGATACGGTTTACCTCAAGGTAGACAGCAAGCAATTCAAGCTGCGAGAAGCGAAACACGCGCTCAAATTAGAATAGAGATTAGGAGATAACATGGCTAGCAAAGGCATCAACAAGGTAATTTTGGTTGGAAATTTAGGCAAAGATCCTGAAGTGCGTTATACGCCCAACGGTAAAGCCGTGGCTAACTTAACCCTAGCAACGTCAGAGAGCTGGAAAGATCAAAGCGGCCAGATCCAGGAAAAAACCGAATGGCACCGGGTGTCCATGTTTGGCAAGTTGGCTGAAATCGCTGGCGAGTACTTACGTAAAGGCAGCCAGGTGTATATTGAAGGGAAATTGCAAACCAGTAAGTGGAAGGATCAGCAAGGGCAGGATCGTTATACCACCGAAGTCGTATTGGATCCCTTCAATGGCGTAATGCAAATGTTAGGCGGTAAAGGCGGCCAGTCAAATCAAAATGATGGCGGTTCTCAACACCAGCAGCGCCCACCATCAGCTCCCCAGCAGAATCAACAGTATCAACAGAACCAATCGAACCAGGGTGTTAATCAGGACCAGCCCGCGCAACAGTACCAGCAGAGCCCAAACCAGGGAAGCTCTGCACCGGCTAATCAGGG
>JBLHIW010000159.1:0-7662 GCA_047618055.1 Paraglaciecola sp.
TTAAAGGGCATTCGCCGCCTGAATTAAATAGCCATCCGTGTTTTAATTCAGTACATTGAACCATGGCATAGGGTACCCGGGTAGTCTTTTATAAGTGTAAGTTGAACACAAAGCCATCTACGTTCAATTGACAAATATCAAGTCTAAACCAGGTGGTTAAGTACTGGGAGGCAGTAAAAAGTAAACCCTTGAATGTAAGAGTCAGCATAGGGCTGGTATCGCCGGACGGTAAAGAGAAAATAATCGGGAGCAGTGCCTGAGATCGGAGCCGCTGAGCATCCGAGTTAAGGGATTGACTTTCGTTTAGTTATGAATATTGCTTTAATCGAGCAAACAACAAGCATAAAAAATCAAGGAACCATTACCATGTACATGATTGTTAAACACGCTCACCTGACCATAATTTTGCTTACGTTTGTCTTTTTTATCATTAATTTTGTGTTGACCATGAAAGACTCTGACAAGGTCAACAATAAGCTATTAAAAATTGGCCCTCATATTTTATATACCTTATTCGTCATTACCTTTATTTATATGGTGACCGTTAGCCCACTTAACTTATACCCATTTGTGAATGGTTGGGCGTCATCGAAATTGGGTGGGTTTGTTATATATGTGCTCTCCATTACCTTTGCCCTTAAGTGGGCAAAGTCTACTTTGTGGCGGATTGTGGGGCTAATCAGTGCTGTTTTTTGGTTGGCTATGACTGCCAGACTTGGCTTTGCTGACCATCTTAAAGTAAAAGGGGCTAGTGAAGAGGCTAATGCTTATATTGAATATGTGCAGTCAATTGTAGTCGCGGTTTGCTAAACGCTAAAACATGACTATCGGTGAATATATAGTCAAAAAAACTGTGAATATCATCAACATGATGCTGGTAATTTAAGCCTTTGGTTTACGGAAACAAAGGAACTTCTGCTATGTGAAGGGGGGATTTGGCAAAGGGCAAAAAACCTCTGCCGAGTCAGTTTCTCCTGCTAATAACAGGGCTAAGGATAAACAATCCACCGATAGCCGCAGGGGATCACTCGTCGCTTACATAAGCGCATAACTGGTGGTGATCTTGACTTTGCTTTGCAGCATCAGCATTACCGAGCAATATTTTTCAGCGGACAATTGTACCGCCCGGGCCAGATGCTTTTCACTGACATTCGCCCCGCTAACCTGATAGTGAGCGTGAATGGCGGTGAATACTCTAGGGGCTGCTTCGGCTCGTTCGGCTTCTAGTTCACAATGACAATCTGAAATATCCTGACGTGACTTTTTTAGAATATCGACGACATCAATAGACGAACATGCCCCCACGGCGAGCAATATGCTCTCCATGGGAGAAAGAGCGCTACCTTCACTATTGCCATCCATGACGATGCTTTTACCTGAATCGGTCTTGGCTTCGAAACACAAATCCTGTTGCCAGGTGACGCTTGCTTTCATTTTTTCGCTATCCTTATTTATTGACTAGGGTGATTTTACTTTTATCCAGCAATATTCGTTTTTGTTTATAGAGGGCACCAATGGCCTTTTTATACGTACCTTTGCTAACATTAAAGCGTTTAGTGATCTCATTCGCTGGGCTCTTGTCAGTGAGAGTCGACATACCGTCATGGGCAATTAAGTCTTCAATAATTAGTTCGCTAAGATCCTTACGGGCATGGTCATCATGAAATTGGAAACACAGATCAATTTTACCGTCTTCGCGAATGTGTTTAATAAAACCCGGTAGGCGATCGCCAAATCTGAGGGGCTTAAACACTTCGTCTTTAAATATAAGGCCCAGATGCGTGCCGTTGATGACCGCTTTGTAGCCCATGTCACTGTGTGCACAGATCAGTAAATCAACGGCTTGTTTGGGAATGAAATCCGTGGAAATTTCGTTGAGAAAAGCCCGATAGCGGGTGGAGGCGGCTAAACGTCCGGTGTTTTCGTCAAAAAACACAAAAACCACATAAGACAAGCCTTCGGACATGGGAAAGTCCTGCTCGCTATAGGGGACCAGCAGATCTTTGTCTAACCCCCAATCTACAAACGCCCCCACATCATTCACACTGACCACCTGCAGATAGGCGCACTCATTGACCTGGGCGAGGGGCTTTTTAAAGGTGGCAACTAATCGGTCATCACTATTTTGGTAAACAAATACCTCTAGTTGGCTTCCTATAGCGCAGTCTGCGGGGGCTTCACTATTGGTAAGTAGGATTTCACCAAAATCGCCTCCTTCCAGATAATAACCAAAGGGAACTTGATTGATGACTTCAAGGGTATTGAATTGGCCAATTTGCAGCATAATGTCGGACTTATAACGAGAGGTTGGGTTAGGGGGACATTATACCCGATAAGCCGCCCGACCTATAGCCAAACCACCTGAAACATATATTTTTAGGTGGTGTAGGCCTAAACCTGAATAATTAAGTAAAAGCTTACGTTGGTTTGTCATTTTTTCATGGCATAATCACTCTCAATCTAAACCAGCCTATTTTTAGCACCAGAGCCCCCTTATGAGTATCGTATTTTTAAATGGAGAGTATCTCCCCATGCAGGAAGCTAAAATATCACCTATGGACAGGGGCTTTTTGTTTGGCGACGGTATTTATGAAATGGTGCCCTCTTATGGAGGCAAATTAGTTGGCTTTGGACCCCATATTCGGCGTATGCAAAAAGGACTTGCGGAGATTGGCATTAAGCTGTCGATGACGCAAGATGATTGGCGCAAGGTGGCGGTGGCGTTAATTCAAAAAAACGACAGCGGTAATCTTGGGCTGTATCTGCATGTGAGTCGGGGGGCGGATGTAAAACGCTTTCACGCCTACCCGGACGACATCACTCCAACCGTTTTCGCTTTTGCCTTTGAAATAGCCCCCCCACCTATCCCGGATAGGACCAAGGTTAAGGCGTTTAAAGTCAACAGCAGTGAAGATTTGCGCTGGAAACGCTGTCATATCAAATCTACGTCTTTGCTGGGCAATGTCATGCACTTTCAGCAAGGGCAAGATGCCGGCGTCCATGAAACAATTCTGTACAACACTCAGGGCGAACTTACCGAAGCCTGTGCCTGTAATGTCTTTGTGGTGAAAAACGATGTGGTGATCACGCCCCCCCTCGATAATCAATTGTTGCCGGGCATTACCCGCTATATGTTGTTAGATATCCTGCGTAAAGACGGTGTGATCGCCGTTGAAGAGCGGGTTATTCGGATGGATGAGGTACGCAGCGCCGATGAGCTGTGGTTAACCAGCTCAAGTAAGGAAATTGCACCGGTGATTGAGCTTGATGGTAAACCGGTGGGCAATGGCAAGGTCGGGGATATTTGGCAATTTGCTCAAACTCTGTACAGCGCTAATAAATACAATTACTAATTTAACCGAAGTAGTTAACAGCACCGATGTCTCGACCAACCCAAATAATTATTGATTTAAAGGCGATACAGGCCAATTGTGCCTTAGCCCAATCCCTTGCGGCCCATTCTAGTACTGTGGCGGTGGTGAAAGCGGATGCCTATGGCCATGGTGCAATGGAAGTTGCCCGGGCCCTGGAGTCACAAGTCGCAATGCTAACGGTGTCGTGTATAGAAGAGGCCATTGTCCTGCGGGATGGCGGTATCAACAAGCCCATCTTGTTGCTTGAAGGGTGTTTTTCAGCGGAGGAAATACTGCTCGCTGCCCGGTATCAATTGCAACTGGTGGTGCACACCCAGCAGCAAGTGATGGATTTGCAAAACAGCCATGTTGCTTACGCTTTTACGCTTTGGCTTAAGATCGACTCGGGCATGCACCGACTTGGCATTAAGCCGGTGATGGCAGCGATGACGTATGAGCAGCTTTCATCCTTGGCCTGTGTTGATAACATCGTGCTATGCACCCATTTAGCCAGTGCCGATGCCCTAGAGAGCGATTTCACTCTTAAGCAATTAGCCTGTTATGAGCAGGCGATTGGGCCGATTTTATCCGCTAATGCCTCTGATAATAAGATACCCGAACAATCCATCGCGAACTCAGCAGGCGTTCTGGCCTGGCCTCAAACACGATTAAGCTGGAATCGGCCCGGTATTATGCTCTACGGGTTGAGTCCGTTTGCTGAGTCTCACCCTGAGGCAGATAAGTTGCTACCCGCCATGACCTTTAAGTCAAAAATCATTGCCCTTCGGGACATTGACCCCGGTGAATGCGTGGGCTACGGGCATACCTGGTGCGCGACACGCAGCTCAACTATCGCTACGGTGGCGGCGGGTTATGGTGATGGCTATCCGCGCACGGCGAAGTCGGGTACCCCCGTGCTGATAAATGGTCACCGAGTGCCACTTGTGGGCAGAGTGTCGATGGATATGATTTGTGTCGATGTAACTGACTTGCCTCAGGTCAATCTTGGTGATGAAGCTGTATTATGGGGCGTGGCGAGTCAGGGCCAGTCCTTATCCGCCAACGAAGTGGCGAGCTTTGCCGACACCATCGCTTATGAACTCGTTACTCGTATGCCCTCGCGGGCTAAACGCAGCTACATTTGAGTGGGCCTATACCCTATACCTTGATGCCACCGAGTTGCCACGCCAATGGTTTTGGGTATAGTTAGTGGATTGCCCCTGCGGGCTCCCCAAGCCAAAGAACATCTACCCTGTTTGTACTCATGGGCCTTGCATCTGTTTATTTGCGCGATAAGTTATCGAAACCCTGCGATTAAGGCTGGATTTAGGGCATCTATGACAGGTTTGATGCTGCAGCGGAACGACCAATGGGGAAATGCTTAAAATCAAGGGGCTATGACCCATTTAACTCTCAATACATGCCGCCTATTTTTTAACTATCTTAATGATTTTTATATATTATTCGTGGGGAGACCTATGACTCTGACCCACTTGATTTATCTACTTTATTAGCCTACATTGATTAGCACTAGTGGACTCCCTGCGCGAGTGAAACCTCGCCATATTGATGGTTTTTCAAACAAAAATACGTGATAGAATAATTAAAAACTAATCATGCACTTTTCGTTATGTTTTCATTGGACCCCTTAGACCTTGTTACCAATGTTATTTCCCAATTAAGCTGAAACAACCTTAAAGGATAATTAGGTATTGAGATTTAGCCTGATGAATTAATTGGAAATTAAAAGGAGAGTAATTTTTGTTTAGTTCCTATAAACACCACATTTTAATCGTAGAGGACGATATTCTGACCTCGAGTATGATTGCCGAAGCGCTCTCACGCTACTGCACGGTTAATGTGGTTGAAACAGGACAGGCCGCCCTTGAACACTGCGAAAATAACCTTCCTGATCTTATCTTGATGGATATAGAGATGCCCACCATTGATGGCCTTACAGCATGCAAAATGTTAAAGGAGCAAGAATCAACTCAGTATATACCTGTTGTCATAATCACAGCGCATACGGAACTGGTATACGAAGATATGTCATGGGAAGCGGGCTGTGCAGATTTTGTGGCAAAGCCGTTTTCCATCGTTGCATTACGCCATAGAGTTAATCACCATCTACAGGTCAAACTACTAACGGATAAGTTTAAAAAAATGGCAAGCGTAGATGGCTTAACGGGCTTGCAGAACAGGCATGCTTTTGACTTGGAACTCACCAAACAAATTCGATTAAGCCAAAGAATGCAATTACCTCTTGGCTTAATAATGATCGATATTGATTTTTTTAAAGAATATAACGATGTGTATGGGCATCTTGGCGGTGATCAGTGTTTGCAACAAATCGCCGAAATTATGGTTGAAATTTTGGTGAGGCCAGCCGATATGTTGGCAAGGTACGGTGGAGAAGAGTTTGTAGTGATTTTACCTGGCACCGGTATAAAAGGTGTAAAACACATTGCCGATAAGCTTTTAAAAGCAGTTCAGGATCTTGGACGAGCCCATCGGGGATCGCCATTTGAAATATTAACTATCTGTATAGGTGGCACATCGTTTAGCCCACCAGATATTCAAGAGTACGATTTAATTGCAAAGGCTGATTCACTTCTGTATGAAGCCAAAAATAACGGGCGTAATCGGGTGGTTGTTTCGAAATAAAGTGTGTTCGCCTTTTCTGTTGCCGAGTATTTAAGCTTCCCCACACCAGAGTAATATCAGTCCTTCACGAAGTGCGATGCCAATTTGTCTTACGCATTATTCGATAGGCGGGTATATATACGCCGAGATTACGCTGCTTTTATTCACCTTTTCGCGAGTAGATATTAACGTTGATGGGGATAATTCCTGCCAGGCAGGCATGTTATTTAGAATGAAGTATTCACTAATCCAAGCCCGCTTGTTACGGGCTTGTGATTAAGCATATTGTTAATTAATTGACTGGTTACTTAACCTTCATGCCGGGCTGAGCGCCTGCATGGGGCTCTAAAATCCATAGTTCTTCACCACCGGGGCCTGCGGCCAATACCATGCCTTCAGATAGGCCGAAACGCATTTTTCTGGGGGCCAGATTGGCGACCATGACGGTTAACTTGCCTTCTAAGTCTTCTGGCTGGTAGGCCGACTTAATACCGGCAAATACCTGACGGGTTTCACCGCCTAAGTCCAACTCCAAACGTAATAGTTTATCCGCCTTCTCTACATGCTCGGCTTTGGCGATGCGTGCAATGCGTAAGTCAATTTTGGCAAAATCATCAAATTCGATCATTTCACCGATGGGATCTAAGGCCAGGGGACTGTTTGGGTCGAGGGTAACAATAGGAGCCAGATTTTCTTTGGACGCGTCAATCATGGCATTTACCTTATCCATGTCTACGCGCTGCATGAGGGCCTTAAATTTATTGATGGGGTGATCCCTCAATACCGTTTGGGCGCTGTCCCAGTTTAACTCATCGTTTAAAAACAACTCTGATTGGGCAGCCAGGGTAGGGACGACGGGCTTCAAATATACCACTAAGATGCGGAATAAGTTAATCCCCAGTGAACATACATCATGGGTGAAGCTCTGCTTGCTTTCATCTTTGATGGTCACCCAGGGGGCATTACTATCAATAAATTGATTGGCCTTGTCAGCCAGGGCCATAATTTCACGAATGGCCTTACTATATTGGCGAGATTCAAATGCTTCGGCGATGCTGGCCTCGGCCTGTTGGAATTCCGCGACTAAGGCCGGCTCAAGAATATTGTTGGACAGTTTGCCGTCAAAGCGCTTGGTGATAAAACTGGCACAGCGGCTGGCGATATTGACGACTTTACCGACTAAGTCAGAATTAACCTTCTGGGCGAAGTCTTCAAAATTAAGGTCAATGTCACTGACGTTGGCACTGAGTTTTGAAGCAAAATAATAGCGTAAGTATTCAGGATTCAAATGTTCCAGATAGGTACGACCATTTATGAAGGTGCCCTTGGATTTAGACATTTTTGCCCCGTTTACCGTGACAAAACCATGTACATTTACCCCGGTGGGTTTTCTAAAACCGGCTCCTTCGAGCATGGCAGGCCAAAATAGACAGTGGAAGTAGGAGATGTCTTTACCGATAAAATGATACAGCTCGGCATCGGAATCAGCCGCCCAGAATTCATCAAAATTTACATCATGGTTATCACAGTAGTGTTTGAAGCTGGCCATATAACCAACCGGTGCATCTACCCACACATAAAAGAACTTGCCCGGGGCATTGGGTATTTCAAAACCAAAATAGGGGGAGTCGCGACTGATGTCCCATTGCTGCAGGCCCTTCTCAAA
>JBLHIW010000160.1:0-7585 GCA_047618055.1 Paraglaciecola sp.
AATCCGTATAACCCTGTTTTGTGAGCATATTGACTAATAAAACACGATTTAAGGTTTCGTCGTCAACGATGAGTATCCGCATAGTCGAGGTGCGTTAGGATAGGGTGAATTTTTTGTCGAAGCGGGCAATGCGTAAAATTTTCGTCACTTGTTCACAGCAATTAATAATACTGAAGGACGTCACGTTGCCAGACATGACTTTTTGCATATTCAGCAACATCCCCAAGGCCGAACTGTCGATGTATTTGGTACGCTGCAAGTCAACCACAATAGACTTCACTTCATCTGAATCGTTGGAATAGGCAACGCGGAAATCCGTCACATTGCCAAAATCAAATTTCTCATCAACAATGATGGTTAACTGCTTGCCATCATCAGAAAATGCTCTATCAAAACTCATGCGCTACTCCAGCTTAGTTTAGGGTTTGTATTCTTGAGTTACACCGTTCACATTACATAATAGTTTCATCATTTAACCTATAAAAATTATATTTTTTTTAATACAATCTAATACTTATAATTTTAAGCGTTTTATAGGAAGCAATTATAAATGAGTCAAAACAGATTAGTTTTTAGCACAGCCACCGGTAAAATTCATCCTCAAAAAGCGCTTACAGCAGAGCCAATATCAGATAGCATAATACGCCTACGCAGAGAAACCAAGGGGCGAAAGGGAAAAGGGGTCACCACCCTATCTGATATACCTTTGCCTGAAGCTGAAATCAAACAACTTTGCACTACACTTAAAAAAATGTGTGCTACTGGTGGAGCCGTTAAAAATGCTACGATCGAGATCCAGGGCGACAATAGGGACAAAATTAAATCCATGCTTGAAAAGTTAGGTTATCAAGTGAAGCTGGCTGGCGGTTGATGGATAAATTACGCACGACCAGCAACACATTAAAAAACGCTCAATCAGGAATGAAGATGCATAAAATATCCCTGACCGAACTCAGCATCATTTTAGTTGAGCCATCAGCCACCCAACGAAAAATCATCAGCTCTTTACTCCTGGCAGAGAACGTGGCTGAAATTGAAGCTGTGGGCACGGTTAATGAGGCAATAGATGCCATCAATCGTCGTGGCGCTGACTTAGTCGTCAGTGCAATGTATCTTGAGGACGGCACAGGCTTGCATATTCTTAAGAGTATGAAAAATGACCGTGATATTGCTGACATTCCCTTTATGTTGGTGTCCAGCGAAAACCGCCTGGAAAAATTAAACGAATTCAAACAAGCAGGTGTTGCCGCCATCTTGCCAAAGCCATTTGAAACAGCCAACTTATCAAGAGCTTTAAAAGCCACCTTAGACTTTATCAATCGAGAAGAGTTAGATTTGGAATTGTTTGATGTGCATGACGTCAGAGTTTTGTTAGTCGACGATAGTCGCCTGGCCCGAAACCACATCCACCAGGTATTGAATGGTCTGGGACTAAACAAGATCCTGGAAGCGAAAAATGGTGCCAGCGCACTGACCTTGTTAAAAGATCATACCTTTGATCTGGTGGTGACCGATTATAATATGCCTGAAATGGACGGACGAGAATTGTCAGAGTTCATTCGCTTCAATCTTGATACTGCACATATTCCCATTATCATGGTCACCTCAGAAGCAGCAGATAGTGTGCATATGGCCAATATTCACCAAGCCGGTGTTAACGCCTTGTGCGACAAACCCTTTGAAGTAGAAGACGTTCGCAAAATGTTAGCCTCATTGCTAGACGCACAATAGGAACAGTTATCCCATAAACCCGACTTTTACGATGCTTTCGTATAAGTAAATGATTGACAATTTCCGGGCGAATTAATAGATTTAACTGAGCAAAATTGAGCCCTGAATTCCACCACAAAACGTTGAAAAACGCCCTTTAAGCGGTTTTTAACTCGCACAAGTGAGTAATATGTCAAGCGCCGAATTAAACAAGCTAAGAGAAAAAATCACCGCATTGGATAGCGAATTACTCTCCCTGTTGGCCACTCGCCAGCAGTACACCAATCAGGTCGCTGAAACCAAAATTATGCACCATATCCCGGTGCGGGATCCTATACGGGAAGAGCAACTCCTGGTCAGGCTGATTAAACAAGGTCAAAAACATGGTTTAGACGCCCATTATGTCACACAATTTTTTCATGTTATTATCGAAAATTCAGTACTTAATCAACAAGCACTCCTGGCTGAAAGAGCCAATCCTGGCAGCAGTTTACCCCTGAACCGCGTAGCATTTTTAGGCGACAAGGGCTCATACAGCTATTTGGCCACCCAGAAATATTTTTCCCGTCGTCCCGGGGAATTACTGGAAATTGGCTGCCAAAGCTTCGCCGAAATCATCAAGCGCGTCGAAACCAATGAAGCCGACTATGCTGTACTGCCGATTGAAAACACCTCCTCTGGCAGTATCAATGAGGTTTATGACCAATTGCAACATACACACTTGTCTATTATTGGTGAGTTGGTACACCCAATTAAGCACGCCTTATTGGTCAGTCAAGAT
This sequence comes from Paraglaciecola sp., assembly GCA_047618055.1. Taxonomy (GTDB): domain Bacteria; phylum Pseudomonadota; class Gammaproteobacteria; order Enterobacterales; family Alteromonadaceae; genus Paraglaciecola. The sequence goes on from JBLHIW010000160.1 coordinate 2,492, forward strand.
AGCGACGTAAGTAAGATCACAACCCTATACGCTCACCCCCAAGTATTTGCTCAATGTAGCCACTTTCTAGCGGAGCTAGGCAATGTAAAGGTCACACCCTGTGACAGTACGTCTGCAGCAATGATCATAGTGAACGAACTGCAATCGGACACCGTCGCAGCAATTGGTAGCGAAGTGGGTGGAGCTTTGTATGGTTTGCATGCCATCAAATCGAATTTGGCCAATCAAAAAGAAAACCACAGCCGGTTTATCGTGGTCGCCAGGCAAAATGTCAACGTGCCCCTGCAAGTGCCAGCAAAAACCACTTTGGTGATGTCCACCATACAAAAACCCGGGGCTCTGGTTGAAGCCTTGTTGATACTAAGGGACAACAAGATAAACATGACTAAATTGGAATCCCGGCCCATAACCGGCAATCCATGGGAAGAAATGTTTTATATCGACGTTGAGGGCAATATTCAGGACGGCCCGATGCAAAATGCCCTCGAGGAGTTAAAGGCCACAACGCGCTATTTTAAGGTTTTGGGCTGTTACCCAAACGATGAAATCAATCCAACTAAAATAGCCGCAGTAAACGCCCTGGCGCAAAACTAATCAGAGATGACTAGCAGCTATTAGTTGAATCCAGGTTTTCATTGTTGCATCTCTTGCTGGAGATAAAGCGGTTGGCATATATTCAGCTGAGCGTTTTTCCTACCTATTCAAGTTATGCACTTATTCACTTGAATCCAAGAGCCTTTACCAAAATGTTGAAGCGAATATGTAACAGCAATACCGATGCATTTAGCTTCAGTACACAATCGAGTTACACTCGCAAGTTAAGGCGCTGGCTGAGAAAATGATATTGTTATTGAATACAATAGAATATTCGTTTACTTTTAGTAACATTATGATTACGCAGTGAGCTACAAAATTTAGACCTTGCCCCCCTGTTATCGCCTTCCGTCAGGTGCATAGTTGAAATATTACCTATTTATCTGGATTATAGGCTTACCTGTACCTGGCACTCGATATTTACAGCCGAGCAATTTTGGCCTTGCATAGCATAACGCCTGAGCGACTGAAGCTAACAAGTATTGCTCCCAGGCCTTATTAGGTAGCTATATCCGGGTGGGCTCAACACCGTAATAGAAATTATAAAACGTGCGAATTTAAGTGTTTTATATGCCTGTTGTGAAATCTAACTTACCCCCTTGAATTAGGCGCGTCATATTCGCACATTCGGGTCGCAAAGCGGGTCTGACTCTTTGGTAGATGTATGTGCAGTTTAATAACGTCGTTAGGCGACTATTCACTGATAGTGCGATCGTCATCGGCTTTTAATAACAATTTCTTACTGTCGACCAGAGATTGTTTCGAATAACTGCCAAACCAAGCGCCAATCTTAAAGAACGCCTTAATAAACTCGGCCTTATTATCTTGTTTGACCAGCTCCAGAGCTTGATCGAACCTGTGTCTAAAGCTGGTTAACATGGCAATACTGTCTTTGTTATTAAAAATAATATCTGCATAGAGTACCGGATCCTGGGCGAATAACCGCCCCACCATGGCCAACTCCAAACGATAAATAGGGGAGCTTAGGGCGATAAGTCGCTTTAAAGAAGGATTTTCTCCCGCAAGATGGGCACCAAACACAAAACTACAAAAGTGACGCATGACTTGAATAAACACCATTGCGTCATCATGCTCTTTGGCGCCAATTTCCTCTAACGCCGCCCCCCAAATACGCATTTGGGCCAGTAACCATTGGTATTTGTCTGCCTCCCGTCCATGACAAACCACGACGACTTGCTTTACCAAGCTGGAAACGTCCGGGCCAAACATAGGATGTAAACCCAAAACCGGACCACGGTGCACATCCAACATGGCCGCCAGGGGCTTTTGTTTGGTGCTGGTGATATCAACCAAAATGCACTCTGCAGGCAGATTATCGAGCTTACTGATCACTAACTCGGTTAATTTAATCGGAACGGCTACCATCACCAGGTTAGCCCCGGCTAAAATAGTCTGTGCCTCAGGCCAGTCCTGCTGTTCAAGCACCTTAACGGCATAACCACTGCGGGTAAACATATCAACAAAAATACGCCCAAGGGCCCCTGCACCACCAATCACCACAACCTTTTCAATATTTGGATTGGTGCACAGGTACTGACGATTTTGAGTATGATAAGACTCGCGCATAATACGCCGCAGCAAGTCCTCAACCAAAGCAGGTGAAACCCCCTGTCCCTCAGCTTGAGTACGACGTTTAGTGATGAGTTCAGCCTCCCGGGCAGGCACATAAATAGGCATACCCACCTGACTTTTATACTCGCCCACCTTGGCAGTTATCGCTGCTCGCTTTGCCAATAAATCCACAAGTTGACTGTCGACTGAATCGATTTGCTCCCGCAATTCGTCAAGTGCGTTTGGCAATACGGGCATAATAGGCTTCCTTTTACTGTGGCTCGTTAAACTTATTCAGTCTCATGGGTAATACGGTGATCATTTTATCACGCATATGATTGACTAAATCTTCAGTCGTTGTCCAATCTATACAGCCATCGGTAATTGACACCCCATAAGCTAACTCTTCACGGCTCTTACCCTCGCTACTTTGCTTACCATGATTAAGGTGACTCTCTAACATAATGCCAATCACACTCTGATTGCCTTCCAATATTTGATTCACCACATTTTGCGCCACCAAAGGCTGGCGACGAAAGTCCTTACTCGAATTGGCATGGCTACAATCCACAACTAAGCCCGCCCGCAGACTATATTTGGCTAATTCATTTTCACAATCCGCTACACAGACTGAATCATAGTTGGGCTGTTTGCCACCGCGCAAGATAATATGTCCGTCAGGATTACCCTGGGTCTGGATAATACTCACTTGCCCCTGAGTATTAATACCCATAAAGCTGTGACCGAACGCCGCCGACTGCAGGGCATTAATGGCAATCCCTAAACCACCATTGGTGCCATTTTTAAACCCGACTGGCATCGACAAACCGCTGGCCATCTCCCGATGGGTCTGAGACTCAGAAGTACGGGCGCCGATTGCAGACCAGGAAAATAATTCGGCCAGATATTGGGGACTGATAGGATCTAAGGCTTCGGTGGCAACCGGTAATTCCAATTCCGCCAACCAAATAAGTAATTCACGGGCCTTACGTAGTCCTGTTTCAATATCAAAACTTCCATCAAGATGCGGGTCATTGATTAAGCCCTTCCAGCCTACGGTGGTGCGAGGCTTCTCGAAGTAGACTCGCATCACGACATACAGGGTATCTTTACAGGATTCATGCAATTCTTTGAGTTTTAGCGCATATTCTTTTGCGGCATAAATATCATGAATGGAACAGGGGCCACAAATCACTAAAAAACGGTGATCGCGACGATGTATGATGTCACTAATGATACTCCGTGAGGTGCGAATAACAGAAAGTGCGTGCTCGCCAGCGGGTAATTCGGTTTTTAGCGCTTGCGGGGTGATGAGCACTTGCTCAGAAGATATATTAATATCATTGATACTATCGCGTAACATGTTGGGACTCTTTAAATGATCGGGTTGATGAATATAAAGTGAGTAATGTTTTTACATAAGCCACACAGAACGTGCAGCTTACAACTGCAAAGATTTATTTACAATTATTATTTTTATATTCGTCCTGGCTAATTTGACTTTTTGCGGTGCATTGTTTTTATAGCCAGCGTGACGTGAAAATAGTTTAACAAAAAGTGCTCATTCTCCAATCAGGTGCCGCTTACGGCGCACGCAGCGCACGGCCAGTGCCCTGGTATAATGTAAACGAAGCAATACATCAGATTGGAGCTCAGCTAACTGTGATTGACTCTGACTTCAAACAAAGCAAATATCGCCAGGAGCACTTATAAGGCGGGGAGTAGAAGCCAATGGCTTGACCACAACCGTTACCCTAATCTGAAGCGAGAATGACGCTAAAAACCCCATATACTCCATTGAATAACCAGGGTTTTCACCATACTTAAATGCAGATTATATCCGGGGCTTGGGTGCAATCTGCATTTAGCGTTGGCAAGAAGGGTTAATAAAAAATCAGCTCCCTTGAGCGAGTTCGTCCAGGGATCGGATCACTTCGTTACTGGCGGCTTCCATTTTGATAATACTTGCCATCATCTCTTCCCTATCTCCAGCGATGAAAAGCTCCAGCGCTCTTATACCGCTTTTATGCACGTCCCCATGAGGCTTATCAATGTTTCTAAACGCTGACATTGAACCATATTGAATGCGTCCCTGTGATTGATACCACTTGCCCAGGCGGCATGAGGTCTGGTCAGAAAATTCGTCAGCGCCCTTGCTGCTCATGCCATGGATCACCCTATAAATATCACTCTTCCATACAATGTGATCTAACTTAAGGATTTGAATAAACGCTTGATGAGAACCGCCTGAAATAGCTTTTTTCATGACACTACTGCATGCAACGATTGCATCATACTGTTCATTTAGTGTGTCGAAGCCCTGTGACAGATGCACATTATTGTTCTTTATTTCTTGTACCGCACCCACCGCATGGCGAGTTGATTCGATAATATTACCCACTAAATCAGCCACTTCACTGGCAGACTTATTGGTTTCGTTGGCCAGGGATCTGACTTCATCTGCCACCACGCTAAAGCCTCTGCCAGCATCACCTGCTCTTGCCGCCTCTATCGCCGCGTTTAAGGCCAATAAGTTGGTTTGGTCGGAAATACTGGCGATGGTTGAGACAAACTTGTTGATGTTGTCAGCCGTGCTCGACAGACCAGAAATACTGATGGTCATGCTGTCCATTTTATTACCCAAATCTGTCATGGATTTCACAATATTGGCCAGTGAATTAGCAGAGGTATCAAATAACTCATTTATCCCTTGCACCGAATCATTCTCTTGTTGCATACGCTCAAAGGATTCAGATATGGCCTCCCTAACCCCTTCAACCTGCTGTAAGCATTCCAGGGCACAATGGCTTAAGCCCTTCTCGATGGTTTCCTGGGCCAAGGCCTGAGTCTCTAATGCTTGCTCCAGGCCATCGTTGCGGTTTTTCTCACTAGTAAGATCAAGCCGCAGTAGAGCAATTTCTTTTTCCA
>JBLHIW010000161.1:0-7570 GCA_047618055.1 Paraglaciecola sp.
CTCTTTGGCCGATGACCGAGCGCCCTTGCCCGACATTAGTCGAGCCTAAGTTTATTCCCCCCGGGTGAGAATTGATTTTTACGCTGCCCAATCCCCATGTACCCCACTACTTTAAACCTTGCATTGAAGCTCAAGACCCGTACAATACGGCGTCCTTTTATCTGCCAGTTTATTGGAAGATAATAAGGTACATAAGTTAACGTTAACGCACAACGAGTTTGAGGCATAGATATGGTTACTATTCGTTTACAGCGTGGTGGTGCTAAAAAGCGTCCATTTTATCAAGTAGTGGTTGCAGACAGTCGTCGTTCACGCGATGGCCGTTTCATTGAAAACATTGGTTTTTTCAATCCAACTGCACAGGGTCAAGAAGAGCGTTTACGTCTCGATCTTGGTCGTGTTGAGCATTGGGTTGGTGTAGGCGCAGGCCTTTCCGACCGTGTTACACGCTTGGTGAAAGATGCTCAGAAAGCAGCGGCTTAATTGCAGCTGTCTTTTTTAGTAAAAAGTATAATGAGGTATAAATGAGTCACGCGTCTGACACATTGGTGGTTGGCAAAATCGGTGCACCTTACGGTGTTAAAGGTTGGGTCAAAATCATCTCACATACCCATGATTTAGATGGCATCTTTGCCTATAAGCCTTGGTTGCTAGTTCAATCGGGTGAAAGTAAAGAAATCGTCGTTGACCAGTGGCGAACCCACAATAAGGGCCTGGTTGCCAAGTTAATTGGGGTTGAAACTCGAGATGATGCTGAAAGTGTCAAAAATCTTGAGATTTCTATCAAAGCATCTTTGCTACCTCCATTAGAGGGTGATGAGTTTTATTGGCGTGAGTTGGTCGGCATGCAGGTGTTAACCGTAAGCGGTTATAACCTGGGTGTGGTGAAAGAATTATTCGAAACCGGTGCTAATGACGTTATGTTAATTAAAGCCAATATCAATGATGCTTTCGGTCAAAAAGAACGCATGGTTCCTTACTTGCTTGACCAGGTGGTTAAACAGGTGAACCGCGAGGCAAAAACCATTGAGGTTGACTGGGATCCGGCATTTTAATGTCAGAAGAAGCGAGTCGTTGGTTTGGGGTAGTGAGTCTGTTTCCAGAGATGTTTCAGACTTTTACCCAGCAGGGCGTAACAGGGCGAGCCGTGAAAAACGGCATGTTGCAGGTAGAGTGTTTTAATCCAAGAGACTTTACCCACGACAAACATCGTACTGTTGACGACAGACCATATGGCGGTGGCCCGGGGATGCTGATGATGGTTCAGCCATTAACTGACGCAATCCATGCAGCCAAACAGGCTGCTGGGAAAAAAACTAAGGTGATTTACCTATCACCTCAGGGAAAGAAACTGGATCAACGTGGTGTGAAACAGCTTTCAGAATATGAAAGTCTGATTTTAGTCGCCGGTCGCTACGAAGGTATCGACGAACGTGTCATAGAAGCCGAAATAGACGAGGAATGGTCTGTTGGCGACTATGTGTTAAGTGGCGGTGAACTACCGGCGATGATCCTAATGGATGCTGTTGCGAGATTTGTACCCGGTGTACTAGGGCATAAACAATCCGCCGAGCAAGATTCCTTTAGCGAGGGCTTGTTGGATTGTCCGCACTATACCCGGCCAGAAAAATTGCACAGCAATTTGGTTCCCGGAGTGTTGTTAAGTGGTGATCATCAGAAAATTAGGCAGTGGCGCTTAAAACAGTCGCTAGGCAGAACCTGGCAACGACGCCCTGATTTATTAAACGATTTAGCTCTGACTGAGGAGCAACAGGTTTTGTTAGATGAATATCGGCAAGACTTGGCGCAGCAAAATGACAGTTAATCTAAAATGAGAGGATATGATGAGTAAAGTAAATCAAGACATCATCAAGAAAATTGAACAAGAACAGCTAAGAACTGACGTTCCTGACTTTGCGCCAGGTGACACAGTGGTTGTTCAAGTACGTGTTAAAGAAGGCGAAAAAGAGCGTCTCCAGGCATACGAAGGCGTTGTAATCGCTAAGCGTAACCGTGGCCTACACTCTGCTTTTACAGTTCGTAAAATTTCTAACGGCGAAGGTGTTGAGCGTACGTTCCAAACACACAGCCCTGCGATTGGCTCAATTGCAGTGAAACGTCGAGGCGATGTTCGTCGTGCGAAGCTTTATTACTTGCGTGACCGTTCAGGTCGTTCTGCACGTATCAAAGAAAAGCTTAACATCAAAAAAGCTTAACTAAATATTAATTTTTGCGTTACCGTTAACTTATAGAAAAGCCCGCTTCTGCGGGCTTTTCGCTATCTACAGTATTAAAAGTCTTTGGCGTTGCACCTTCCAGGGAAAACGAATAAACCACACAGTACATAGAGGGTACAGAGGGAATAATGTTGTTTCTCGCCGATCTCGGTGGTGAGTTTTCTGTTGATAGATGCAAGTTATATCCAAACCACCTGCATCTGGAGTCTCTTGTGTATATACCCGTCGTCCTTGAAGCTTTAGCGTTGTTGGCTGCACTAACTCACCTCTATTGCCTGAAGCACTTAAACTTAGTACAGCTAAGCTCATGGAGCCGATTTCCTTTGCCGCCTAACTGCAACTCCAATGACTTTGGGTATAGACTGAACTTTTAGTTTTTTAAGATCAGGGCAGTATGAAAACAAATATTAGACAAGTGGGTTTACTCGGGCTTCCTTTTGATCACAATTCTTCTTTTTCTCCAGGAGCAGCAAGGGCGCCTGAAGTCATTCGTCAGATCATGAGTAATGGTTCATTAAACTCCGCCACGGAAAACGGAGTGGAATTAAAAGACAATTGCCAGTGGATTGATTGTGGTGACATATCCCTAGAAGCAGAAAATACATTTGTTAGTGATATTCAGCGAGTTTGCAGCGCTTACTTATCAAAAGGTATCGGCTTATTGTCGCTTGGGGGCGATCACAGTGTTACTTATCCGATTCTACGGGCATACGCCGAACACTTTACAGACATTACCATACTGCATATTGACGCCCATTCTGATTTGTATGATTCGTTTAAAGGCAACAAACTTTCCAATGCTTGCCCATTTGCGCGGATCATGGAAGAGGGCTTGTGTAAACGCCTGATACAGGTTGGCATTAGAACCCTGAACACTCATCAGCGAGAACAAGCTACAAAATTTGGCGTCGAAATGATCCAGATGAAAGATTGGGGAGCGAATGGTTTACCACATATTGAAGGGCCGGTTTATTTATCTTTAGACATAGATGCGATTGATCCTGCCTTTGCCCCAGGCGTGTCACATAGAGAGCCTGGAGGCCTGTCTAGCCGAGAAGTGATAAACATCATTCATAACATCAGGGGGTCATTGCTTGGTGCAGATATAGTTGAATTTAATCCATTAAAAGATATTGATGATATGACTGCCCAGCTAAGCGCTAAACTGGTAAAAGAGGTAGCGGGCAAAATGTTGCTCGCCATCCCCAAATAAAGAACGAGGTATCTTGTTTACTGTACCAATCAATCTAGATACCTACCCACTGTGCGATGGATAATATTAGCTTAATCGCACTGTGATTTTTCCCGATCTACTGATAAATCGTAAGCAAATGGGCTTCGCCCTTCGGGAAGGGCTGACTAGCTGCATTGTATTTTGCGCATCGCTACGGGCCACACTTTTCAGGGCGGTCTTTCAGACATTCAAAAGCATTACCGATATTTTTGTTAGGACTATGAAGCCAAGCAATAATCCTAGACCTTACGCTTTGCTATGAAACTTACCCGCGCCTTTTGAGTTGATCACATATAAGGTGGATTGCTATAAATCAGGTCTGCGGGAATCGCATGTCGATCCACGATAGGTAGCAATGCTTCAATAATACCGTTAAATAGCAAAGACCTGAGTCTCACGCTCTGTTTAAAAAATGAGATTTCCTGGTGAGTCAGTCTGTTGTTCGTCTGTATTTAGGGGGGCTTTGACTTAGTATCAGGGCTGTGGTTAATGTGTGCATTCCAAAATAGGCGAAATACCAATTAGACTCAAGTATGAATTTAAGGGTGAAAATTTACGTTTATTCGGGATTTTTTTTTAAAAAAAAGTAAGTTGTTTATGCTGTAATATAGGCTAATTATTGTTGAAACGGCTGCAAATTCCTGTGACCTCTCTTATTTCAGCTTTTTTACTGGTAAGTTCATATTTTTAAATGATTATTGCATTTGTTAGCAGTTTGTTATTTGTGCCAAACAAGTTTATATGTAGCCCCCCCGCAAAAAGTCAGCTTTAGCGGGGTTGAACTTATTTTATTAAGTTTTAAAACCCGATAGCCAACTTTATTACCGCAGAGTAAACATGTAGTTGAGCATATCGAGCTATTTATAATAACAATGTGAGAATTAGATGAATACACAAGTAAACAAACTATCCAGAAGCATGCGATTAATTTTTGCCGCTTCAGCCGCCGCCGCGGTAGTCAGTATTTCACCTGTTATGGCTCAAGAATCCGCAGATGATTCTGCCAATATCGAAAAAATAGCGGTTGTTGGTAGTCGCGCGGCACCCCGTTCCATAGCGGATTCCCCCGTGCCGATTGATATTATTAGTGCTAAAGAATTAGCCGCGTCTGGTAACACCGACATGTTGGAAATCCTTAAGGGCACGGTTCCTTCACTTAACGTGCATACCAACCCGATTAGTGACGCGGCGTCTTTGGTTCGCCCGGCTAACCTGCGAGGCTTGCCAGCAGATAGCACATTGATCTTAGTGAATGGCAAAAGAAGACATCGTTCGTCGGTCATCGCCTTCTTAGGTGGCGGCATCAATGATGGTGCCCAGGGACCAGATATTTCTGTTATTCCGAGTATTGCCTTAAAGCAAGTAGAAGTATTACGTGACGGTGCAGCTGCCCAATATGGCTCTGACGCTATCGCCGGAGTAATGAACTTTGTTCTTAAAGATGACTCCGACGGTGGCTCGCTAACCGTGCGCAGTGGCGAATTTTATGAAGGGGATGGCGCCACTACCGAAGTTTCCGGTAATATTGGTATGCCGCTAACACAAGATGGCTTTGCCAACTTAAGCTTTCAATATAAAAATGCTGATGCGACCAGTCGCAGTGTGCAACGGCCTGACGCCGAAGCATTTGCCGCTGCCGGTCTAAATGTTGCGGATCCTGCGCAGATTTGGGGCTCACCTGAAATCAATGACGATATTACTATTTTTGGTAACATTGGCCTGGATTTAGGTAATGATAAAGAATTCTACATGTTTGGTAACTACTCCGAACGTGACGTCAGAGGGGGCTTCTATTACCGTAATCCCCATACCCGTGGCACAGTTTACTCAAATGACGGCGGCGATACGCTGTTAGTTGGTGATTTGACTCCTGGCCCAGAAGGTCAGGTTAATGACGGCCTAGGCTTGGGCGATGGTATCTCCTGTCCAACTATTGCGATCACTTCAGCTAACGTGACTACCCAACAAAACTATATCGATGGCGTCCAGAACGATGCGAACTGTTTTGCATTCAATGAAATGATACCTGAAGGGTTCACCCCTAACTTTGGTGGCAATATTACTGATACTGCATTGACCATCGGTACTAAAGGTGAGTTCCAGGAAGGTTTTGCCAAGGGCGTGTTATACGACTTAAGCGGTTCAGTTGGGCGTAGCGAATCACAGTATGTGATCTATAATACAATCAATGCCTCGTTGGGGCCAAATAGCCCTCGTGACTTTAAACCGGGTAAATACATTCAACTAGAGAAAAACTTTAATTTTGATCTAGTGAAACGTGTTGATGCGGGTTTTTATGATGATGTTAACGTCGCTGGTGGTCTTGAATGGCATGAAGAGTCCTACGAAGTTATCGCAGGCGATGTTGCTTCGTTTACTCCGGGTCCACTGACTTCACAGGGCTTTGGTATTGGCTCTAACGGTTTCCCCGGTTTCAAACCCGCTGATGCTGGCGTGTCTACGCGCAGAAACTATGCGGCCTATATCGATATCGAAGCACCGGTTACCGAAGCCTTCCTAATCGGCGGCGCATTGCGCTTTGAAGATTATGATACCTTTGGCTCTACAACCAACTATAAATTTTCAGCCCAGTATCATGTGACTGATGATGTGTCTTTACGCGGTTCAGTCAGTAGCGGTTTTCGCGCGCCGACTGTTGGCCAGGCCAATGTCAGTAACGTGCAAACTAACCTAAGTAGCGGTGTATTAGTGGACTCGGCTTTGTTAGCCCCTACTAACCCCATTTCCGTACAACTTGGTGGTACTGAGCTACAACCAGAAGAGTCGCAAAGTTATACCCTTGGTGGTGTATATACAACTGGCGACTTCTTCATGACAGTTGATTACTATAATATTGAAGTTTCAGATCGTATCAGCCAGTCTGATAAAATCACCCTGTCGACAGCGGACAAAGATGCCTTAAGAGCGGCAGGCGTGCCAAACGTTGCAAGCTTGCAGCAGGTAAGTTTCTTTACGAATGACTTTGATACGACTACTAAAGGTATTGATGTTGTCGCAAACTATGCCGCTGAGTTGTTTGACGGAAGTTCAACCTTCAGTGTGGCCTATAACTGGAATGAAACAGAGGTCACTCAGTTCTCTGCTATTACCGGCGCCTTTAAGGTTAAACGTCTTGAAGAAGACTTACCCAAGCATCGCGGTACCTTTACCTGGTCTCAGAGTTGGGAAGCCTTCTCCATGTTTACCCGGGTAAACTACTACGGTGAATACCAGGGTGTTCACGTTGATTATGACGCCACTGCTATCACAGGTGATTCAGCAGTAACGGTTGATCTTGAAGCGAGTTATTTTGTTACTGACGAACTCACCTTGTCCGCTGGTGCGCAAAATATCTTCGACCAGGAAGCCACACGCATCAACATTCCTGCCTCACAGGGGATCCCCAATAATAACTGGGGTGGTGTGTATTATGAAACTTCACCCTTTGGTTTCAACGGTGGTTTCTACTACATGAAAGCAACGTATAATTTCTAACGATTAGTTAGTTAACTTAAAAAACCCTGTCAATTGACAGGGTTTTTTTATATCAGAATTTCCGTTTAACACCTTTGATTATCCTATTGAGACATACTGTGTCCTGCAGACAACGGAAGACTACCTAAGCCTGGTGCCAGGATGAATTAATCTTGTCTAATATCCTATCAGTGCTTAAATTAGTTTGAATTAATTACCCTGTTAAGCTCTTCTCAAGCTGCAAGGGTTGGATAATTAAGGCACACTCTATTTATCTCTATTAGACACACGTAATACGTAAATATCCGTATGAATAAAATAGCAATTTTTGGCGCAAATGGTCGAATGGGGCGCGTATTGATTGATGCGATTGCTCAAAGTGATAATGGAAAACTAACCGCTGCCGCAGTCCGTGCAGGCTCAAGCCTTGTGGGCGTAGATGCGGGTGCACTGGCGGGTATCGACCATCAGGATATTCCTTTGGTTGATAAGCTCGACCCTTATGTAAATGATATCAATGTATTGATCGACTTTTCCTTACCGGCTGCTCTATCGGCGAATCTAAACTGGTGTTTACATCACCACAAGCCCATGGTGATTGGCACGACTGGCTTATCTGCTACCC
>JBLHIW010000162.1:0-7406 GCA_047618055.1 Paraglaciecola sp.
CGTGTTGACCGAATAGAGGATAACAAGTGTATACCCAAGTCACTTACGTAACAAAAAATTACATTTGCAAATTCTCTACAGGCCATAAATTCGTTAGGATGAAGCATCTATTTTATATTTGTGAAAATTCATTTATGTCAGCACAGAAAAGTTGGACAAAGTCATTATTTCTAGGCTTATGGTCAATCCTAAATTTTAGCCGTAAGTTGTTCTTTAATTTGATTTTTATTGTTATTTTCATTGGCTTAATGGTAATGATATTTAAAGATGACGGGAAAATCACCGTACCAACAGATTCTGCCCTGATACTTGAATTACGCGGTGATCTGGTGATTCAAAAAAGAGCGGTCGATCCTTTTGAGCAGTTTATCCAGGAAGCCTTTGACGGGAAAGAAGACAAGCCAGAAGTCTTATTACAAGACGTATTGTTAGCCATTGATAACGCTAAACAAGACCGCAGGATAAAAACCCTGGTGCTGGATTTACACCAACTAAATAATGCGGGTCTGGATAAACTTAGACAAGTTGCTGAGGCCATTGACAGTTTTAAAGAAAGTGACAAGCCGGTGTATGCCGTTGGTGATTACTACAGTCAAAACCAATATTATCTCGCCAGCCATGCGGATCATCTCTATTTAAACCCAATGGGCTTTATGTTATTTGAAGGTTACGGTCGCTTTGGCATGTATTTCAAATCTGCTCTGGAAAAGCTGAAGGCCTCAACCCATGTATTTAAGGTTGGCACCTATAAATCTGCCGTCGAACCTTTCATCCGTGACGACATGTCAGAAGAGGCAAAAGCTGCCAATCGTGCTTGGCTAGGCGCCATGTGGCAGCAGTATAAAAATGACGTGGCCAGTGCCCGGGATATATCACCTTTAAACTTCGATGAAAAAATTGACAGTTTTTTACAAAAATTTGAACAAGCCGATGGCGACTTTGCCCGCTACGCTTTGGACAATGGATGGGTAGACGCATTAAAAACCCGTGAAGCAGTGTTGCAGGAGTTAATTGCGGTAGTGGGTGATGATGACTCTAAGCGTGGTTACACGCATATTACTTATAGAAACTACCTGAAAATCATTAATCCGCCCCTGCCTCATATGGGTAACGACACAGACAAAGTGGGTGTGGTCGTCGCCAAAGGCACAATACTAAACGGCACGCAAAAGCCCGGCACTGTTGGTGGAGACAGCACCGCAATGTTGCTGCGTAAGGCACGTCTGGATGATGCAGTAAAATCTGTGGTGCTTTACGTAGACTCCCCCGGAGGCAGTGCCTTTGCTTCGGAAATTATTCGTCAGGAAGTCGAGAACCTCAAAGCAGCCGGCAAGCCAGTAGTCGCAGTGATGAGTACCTATGCTGCCTCCGGAGGTTACTGGATTTCGGCTAGTGCAGATCAAATTTGGGCCGCACCGAGCACGATAACCGGCTCAATTGGTATTTTTGGTATGTTTTTAACCTTTGAAAATAGCCTGGATTATCTGGGTATTCATACGGACGGTGTAGGTACCACAGAATTTGCCGGTATGGGCATTACCCGTAGCCTGGATCCAAAAATAGGTAAAATATTACAGCGCGGCATTGAACACGGCTATGACCAGTTCATTAGTTTAGTCGCTCGTGAGCGGAATATGACTAAAGAAGAGGTGGATGGTGTCGCTCAGGGTCGAGTCTGGATAGGTGAAACCGCCAAAGAGCTGGGTTTAGTAGATGAGCTGGGGTACCTGGATGACGGGATAAAGGCCGCTGCTAAACTAGCAAATCTGGATAAATACGACACCCAATATATTGAACGTAGTTTAAGTAGCAAGGAGCTGTTTTGGAAAGAACTTTTTGGTCAGGCTGCAGTGGTATTTTCTAAGGCCCATTTTGCGGACAGCGATAGCGCCCTGATTGGCATGATCAAGCAGCTCACGGCGGACTTTGAGGCGGTCGTTAAGCTCAACGATCCACGTGGTGTCTATGCCTACTGCCTGGCCTGTGAGTTATAGCAAGCCATATACCTGTCACCCTTGAACCTGCAGTCTTGGTGGCTGCTCTCACTCACCCCCATCACTTAGACCGTCTAAGCGCATGGGGCTGAGTGCTTTTGCCGCCTAGCTGCAATGCCAATGGTTTTGGATAAAACCCGCCCGAGCCAGTGCATGGCAATACCATCATGCACTTTCCCAGCAAAACTGACATGCTCAGGCCCCACAAGATAGTCAAAGCCCATTGCTGTGCCTTGCCCCCTACAAATTATTTCTGGCATGTTTTTATTCGCAGTTATTGTTTAAAATCAAATAATGGCCCACTTAACCAAGTTATGATTTCACTTGTAAATTGAATATGTTAACCATCGAACGACAAACACAAATAGTCCTGCGAGTAAAAGAATGTCTGGCACAAGCTAGTCAGCGTTTACAACGCAACTTCCCCCTGCCCCATGTGACATTTAATCAGCGAGGTAAAATTGCCGGTTGTGCGCGTCTGCAGGCGAACGAGCTGAGATTTAACCGAATTTTGCTTAACGACAATTATCAGCTATTTATGGATGAGGTGGTTCCCCATGAAGTTTGTCACCTGATTACTTATCAACTTTACGGCCGGGTAAAACCACACGGAGCCCAATGGCAACGATTAATGGCTGTGCTGTTTGATTTGAAAGGTGCGACCAGACACGCCATGGATGTAAGCAAGGTACAGGGCAAGTCTTTTGAATATATGTGCCAGTGTGGGCCCGTCACCTTAACTATTAGGCGACACAATAAAGTATTGGCTAATAAACAGCGCTACATTTGCCGGCGCTGCAAGCAAATTCTGGTAGCGGCCTGATAGCCGCACTTTAAAACCACTGTTTGGTAAATACCTTGTCCAGCTCATCAAAGGCGGTTTTGAGCAAACTCGCCAGTTCCTTAAATTTGGGCCGGGCCTGGGGCCTTTGCAAAGCACATCCCTGCAACTGCATCTTGTGATAAATATCTTGATACCAGTGATGAGTCGCTGGTGGTAGTACCTGGTTAGACCGATGTCCCAGCCATAATAAACCCTGCAGGGGCAGGGAAATAAAAAACGCCGCGGTGGCGATAGCCTGTGGCAAATATTCAGCGGCCAAATAATGATACGAGACGGCTACGGTCAGCACGGCCAAAGGCGGCATCGCCTTCATTGACAGTTTGGTGGCTGAAATCACCCTGCACTCGGGAAACAAGCCATACAACTGCTTTTGCATGGGCCAGGTGTGCATATATCGCTGCCCGTCTTTAAACAATGTGGTGAGTGTTTGTGCCATTTTGCACCCTGGTTCATTTAGCGCTTATTGCTTAGTTTAACGCTTTATGGGCAAATTGGCCAAACCTTGGGGGGAAACGCCCAAAAATGTGTGTAGGATAAGTACATCACCCCTGTTCTAAAGGTCGATATGAAGCAATATGTACTCGTGTTTAACTGTGGCAGTTCTTCGATAAAATTTGCCATAATTGACGCCCGCAATGGCGCCGCGCCATTGAGTGGGTTGGCAGAAAACCTTGGAAATCAGGACAGTTGTCTGAGTTACCAATTTCAAGGAAAAAAAAACGCGGTAGATTTGCCCACATGTGCCGATCATCGGCAGGCCCTCACAGCTATTGAAGATACCCTGGCACTGCATAACGACCTGCAACAACAATTACTTGCTGTTGGACACAGAGTCGTGCACGGGGGCGAAAAATTTATCCAGTCAAGCCTAATTAATGATGCAGTAAAACACGCTATTGCAGACATTTCACCCATGGCACCCTTGCACAACCCAGCCAATCTGGCGGGAATTGAACGTGCACAAAAGGCGTTTAGTCACTTACCTCATGTAGCCGTGTTTGATACCGCTTTTTTTCACACGATGCCCCAACATGCCTACCTCTATGCCCTGCCCTATGACCTATACGAACAGCACGGGATCCGCCGCTATGGATTTCATGGCTCCAGCCATCGTTTTGTCGCTCAACAAGCCGCAACGATGCTTGGCAAACATTTTTCTACCTGCAATCTGATCACCGCCCACCTGGGTAATGGTTGTAGCATTGCGGCGATAAAACAAGGTCGGGCAGTCGATACCAGCATGGGTTTCACGCCCCTGGAAGGTTTGGTGATGGGCACGCGCTGTGGAGATATTGATCCGAACATTCCAACATTTTTGATCGAAGAACGGGGTTATACCGCCAGCGAAGTGACAACATTATTGAATAAAAAATCTGGCTTTGCGGGTATTTCAGGCTTAAGTAACGATTGCCGAACTCTGGAAGAACAAGCTCAGTTAGGACATGAGATGGCCCAATTAGCCCTGGATATTTTCGCCTATCGTCTGGCCAAATATATTGGGGCCTATTTAGTGGTCGCAGGTGCCCTTGATGCCCTTGTTTTTACCGGCGGTATTGGTGAAAACTCTGCCTTAATTCGCAGCAAGACCATTGCTCATTTGCAGCATTTAGGTTTTGACTTGAATGAGGAACACAATCTCGCCCAACGTTTTGGTCAATCGGGCCCAATAAACTCAGTTCACTCCATAGCAATCTACGCCATCGCCACTAATGAAGAATGGGTGATCGCTCAAGATGCCATCCAATATGCACAACAAGCCTAGATAAGGACACACTATGGCCCATCGAATTATGTTAATCCCGGTAGGAAGTGGCGTTGGCCTGACCACTGTGAGTTTGGGACTGGTCAGAGTATTGCATCAACAGGGCATGAGCGTTAATTTTTTCAAACCCGTCGGCCAACCTCGCCAGGGTGACGTAGAAGCGGAGAAATCCACCGGGATTATCCGTGCTGTCAGTCTACTGAAACCGGCCGAACCTTTACAACCGGCTTACGTTGAGGAAATGCTCAGTCAGGACAAAATGGATATTTTACTGGAAGAAATCATCGCCTTATATGTACAACACGCCTTGGATGAAGATGTGTCTATCATCGAAGGCCTGGTCTCTACCCAAAACCACCCCTATGCCGTTCGACTTAACCGGGAAATTGCCAATGCCCTAGATGCCAACATTGTCCTGGTTAGCGCCCCCGCAGACCTATCCCTGAATCAACTGAATGACAAATTGGAAATTGTTGCCGCCAGTTATGGCGGGCACAGGGGACAAAAAATGCTTGGCTGCATTTTTAATAAGGTCAACGCGCCGATGGATGAGCGTGGACGGGTGCGCGGGGATTTAGTTGAGAGCTATGATGAGTCTGCTGAGCAGGAACAGGTTTGCAGATTAAAAAAACTGCCTATTTTTAGCCCGTCGTTTCCTTTGCTAGGGGCAATTAACTGGAACTTCGACCTGATTGCGCCCAGAGTCATTGATCTTTGTCAGCACCTGGATGCAAAAATGCTCTACCAGGGCGACTATCAACATCGTCGCCTGCGCAGCGTGCATTTTTGTGCCCGGGAAGTACACAATATGGTTTCCGTACTTAAACCTGGCGCCCTACTGGTCTTATCCGGCGATAGAAGTGATGTGCTGATATCCGCCTGTCTGGCAAGCTTAAGCGGCACCAAGATTGGCGCACTGCTATTAACCGGGGGCTACGAGCCTGTTCCAGGGGTACTGGCGTTATGCCAACAGGCTTTAGCCACAGGTCTGCCGGTAATGTTGGTTCAAGACAATACCTGGCAAACGTCGCTCAATTTGCACTTTTTTAATCAGGAGGTGCCGACCGATGATGTGCAACGCATCGAACGGGTAATGGAACACACCGCCGCGTGTATGGATAAACAATGGGTTAAGTCACTGCTAAAAGGCTCAACACGGGCCCTGCGTCTATCCCCTCCAGCCTTTAGATATAAATTAACCCAACTCGCCAAACAGGCGCACAAAACCATTGTATTGCCCGAAGGTGATGAGCCCAGAACCATCAAAGCCGCGGCCATTTGTGCCCGGCGGGGTATCGCTAAGTGTATATTACTCGGCCAGCGCGCCGAAATTTTACGGGTCGCACAACAACAGGGCGTTGAACTACCGGACGATGTAAAAATTATTTCTCCACAAGATATTCGTGGAAAATACCTCGCCCCAATGGTGGCTCTGCGCAAACACAAGGGCCTGACGGGTGTAGTGGCCGAAGAACAGCTCCTGGATAACGTGGTATTGGCCACAATGATGCTAAAGCTGGGTGACGTGGATGGTTTGGTATCAGGAGCAGTTAATACCACCGCCAATACCCTTCGTCCAGCTCTACAACTGATTAAAACCGCGCCCGGTACGACCTTAGTCTCTTCAATATTTTTTATGCTGCTACCGGAACAAGTGCTGGTGTATGGAGATTGTGCCATCAATCCGGATCCTACGGCTGAACAACTGGCCGATATCGCGATCCAATCCGCCGACTCTGCCGCCACCTTTGGTATCGAACCCAAAGTGGCGATGATCAGCTACAGCACAGGAAATTCAGGTGCCGGGGCAGATGTAGATAAGGTGAAATTAGCCACAAAGCTCGCTCAACAAAAGCGCCCTGACCTACTGATTGACGGCCCCCTTCAATATGACGCCGCAGTGATGGAAAGCGTAGCACAGCAAAAAGCCCCGAACAGCAAAGTAGCCGGTCACGCGACGGTGTTCATCTTCCCCGACCTCAACACCGGCAATACCACCTACAAAGCGGTGCAACGCAGCGCTGGCTTGCTCAGTATTGGGCCTATGCTGCAAGGGATGGGCAAACCCGTAAACGACTTAAGTCGCGGAGCACTGGTGGATGATATTGTGTTTACGATTGCGCTGACGGCGATACAGGCAATGCAACATTAGTCGACTGGCTATGGATATATGATTTAGTTTTAAGCAACAACATTGAAACTCAGCCATGCAGCTACATATAGTGTACTTAAGTCTATTCCGGCCAACTATCCGCTTTACCCGCCTCGCGCTATTGCTTAGAATGCCGTCAAAATTTTATTGGAGATATTCATGTCTGAAACACGACACGTTAAATTATTAATCTTAGGATCAGGCCCTGCAGGTTATTCTGCGGCCGTTTATGCTGCTCGTGCTAACCTCAACCCGGTATTGCTAACCGGTATTGAGCAAGGTGGTCAACTTACCACTACAACTGATGTGGAAAACTGGCCGGGTGACCCAGAAGGTTTAACGGGACCAGACTTAATGGTGCGTATGCAAAAGCATGCCGAAAAATTTGACACAGAAATCATCTTTGACCATATCAATAAAACCGACTTATCCAAACGTCCGTTTACCTTAATTGGCGACCAGGGCACGTATACCTGTGATGCCTTAATTATCGCTACCGGTGCATCCGCCAAATATCTGGGTATGGAATCAGAAACCGCCTTTATGGGTAAAGGAGTATCAGCCTGTGCAACCTGTGACGGATTCTTTTATCGCAACCAGAAGGTCGCGGTGGTCGGCGGAGGTAATACGGCTGTAGAAGAAGCCCTATACTTG
>JBLHIW010000163.1:0-7388 GCA_047618055.1 Paraglaciecola sp.
TGACTGATGCATGCTTGTTACATCTTGACTGGAGACAAGAGGCGCGAGGAACAGGGCGATGGTTTCTTTGGGCAATTGCTGCACATCTGCCCCGGCTGCGGAAGAAAATGAGCAAATAAACGCCTCCGCTGCCTTTAATCGTTTAGCCCTGCTTGATGCAGTTCGGTCGGCAAAAACCAAATACATATAATAGCCATAACCCATTTGCTGCCAAAGCTCGGGGGCATAAAAATCGGTCAGCAATAACCTTAAATCCAACTCAGAAATAACATCAGCGTTAACCCATTCCGTCCCCCCATTTGGGGGCAGAACAACTAGCTCGACTACTGGCGGCGGTGGTGCTGGTGCTGGTGCCGGTGCCGGTGATGATGGCGGCGGTTGTGGCAGTGAAGTCTCTGGCGGAGATGTTGGGCCCGACTTTTGACTCGGCGTGCAAGCGCTGATCAATAACATCAGTGTTAGCAAGGTGAGGCATAGCTTGGCATGTTTACTTATCATCAGGTACATCATCCTTGGTAGCCGAGGGGTGTCTGCACAGGCCCACAACAATTTTAATCAATGAAACCAGCAGTAAACTGCAAATGCCCACACCAAATGTCATCGTGCCATTGAGCGGCATTTCAGCAACTAGGTCATAATAGAGCCAGACTGCTAACGCAAGGGCAAAGGCCCCAATCAATCCGGGTATGCCTATCCAGTCTGATATTTTTTCGGTAATACCTGCAAAAATAGACATTTATTTCGCCTTCACACAAATAATTAACCTTGGTAGCCACAACAGCACCGGGGCGCTTATTCTGGCTTTCTCAATACCTATGTTCATTATATGCACTATTTGAATAAAGGCTAAGCTCATTGCCCCCATTGTCATGACACCCACTCGTCCTGGTTTTTCCTTTACTGAAAAATCCATCAACAAACAAGGACTCGTCATCTCTCATCTCTTATCTCTTATCTCTCATCTCTCATCTCTCATCTCTCATCTCGTATCTCGCATCTCGCATATCGCATATCGCATCTCGCACCTTTTGTTGAAGTGGCCTTTGCCCACACTGAGGTTTAGATTTTTTCCTTTCAGTATTATGATGGGCGCCTATCTAATCCTATTCATAATGATGAAACAGGATCCTCGGCAATAAGACCCATTGCAAAGGGAAACATACAGACCTTAAGCTTTTTCAGGCGCTTAAAAAGGGCTAAAAGAGGGAGTATATTCATGCGTGACAAAACTGAACTATATCGGCTAATGAGTGCAACACAGGGTAAAGATTTTAATACTTGCTTCTATTGTGGGTGTATTGCGACTGAATATGACTTGGTGCCTCCCCTTAAATACGCCGAGTTCTATTTGGAAACCCATGAAGATGCCGACTTTTATAAAGTCCCTTCCTGTAGAGAATGTTTTCACTTTTTAAAAACCGATAAAAGTGCTTTTCTTGGTCAACGGGTAGACGTGGCAAAACGAAAATTAGCTCATAAATATCAAAAAACCCTGCGCATGTATGACCTGTGGGATCTCGACGAAATCGAAGATTTAGACTATCACCTTCAGCACGCCATTCATGCCGGCTTAGTGTTAGGCAAGGAGTCTTATGAACGTTTACAATTCAAAGGATTTGATTTTGAAGCTGATGGTGAAAAACACCGTGCCCATTATGTTGAAAATAAAATATTGACGGTGTTTGGTGAGAAATTCCATCACTTTAAGGATGCACTCGATTACGCCAGCAAAGCCTTTAGGATCCCTAAGGCCAAGTTGAGAGAAATGTTTACCGAACACGGTAATTGTTTTGATACAGCGATTAAACTATTTCAAACAGAAATGACTCGTAAAATGTATCAAAAAGAATTGAAACAAAAATGCAAAGGCTTCGCTGACACACATAAACAAAGCATTAACTTTGTGATGCATACGGTGGAAATTTTTCAAGGTCAGGATGAGAATATGACCATTGAAACCGCACTCAATAAGATCTATGAAGAACGGATTAAAAAGCCGGGAAGCGCCGTCCTTACCTACACATAAAACAGATAATAAAATACATTTATTTAAACGCCGCATTAGGCAGCGCCCATCTCATCATCCATGATAAGGGGTCGGCAAGTTATACGCAGGCGAGAGTTCCCTGTGTGAGGGTGTTACATAGCAGTTTGCCCATTGATCAGGCAGAAACAGGACGTATGTTGTAAATTGTCAGGTTTTTTTACACATTTTAATGCCGTTTTCAGGAGGCATTGCCAGTCAATAAAGCGTGGTTTCTATGGATAATAAACCGGTCTTTGGTCGATAAGTAGAGCAAAAATATCTTTAAATCTGTATTCAAATAAATAGATAAGCCTCTGATTTTAAGGGCTTATCTATTTATTTAAGCCCCTTGATTGACTGAGGTAATATTATTTTTACGAGATTAACGCTATTTAATATCGGAAGACTCAATAAAAAATAAACCTGCTACTTTTATTATATTTCAATAATTCACTGCTTAAAGTGTCAGCTTTTTTTACACTTAACGCAGAGTGATCGCGCATGGCTGTATTCGACAGTTTGTCCTTGGTTATAGCAAGGCCAAATAGCTATCGCCCATCACTGTCAGGGCTGCTGCCCAGTCAGCCTAAAGGAACTGCCATGCCTGCCTTGCAGGGTTGCGATGCAACTTATAAGTTAAGAGACATTGAGCCCTTTAATATCGATTACTATTTCATACATCAGTTTTTCTTAAAGCTGATGTTTAGCTTATTAATCGATATTTTTCAAAAAATTAGTGTCTATAATTTTTACAAACTAAAAAACTTGAAATACCAAAAAAAATCAAGCCATTGAAATATATCAATAATATAATCTTGGCACGATACATGCTTTAATTTGAATGTATGATGACCTATCAGTTTAGCAATTACCTTCCAGAAATACTTTTGAAACGATTAAAGGAAAATGAAATGAAAAATAAACGTTTAAATACAGCAGCATTGGTAGGGGCAATATTAGCCTTAAATTGTTTATCCAATATAGCAAATGCAAACATGATCAATATTGATATGGCGACTCAAGCAGGTATATATGATGGCACTGGTGCCGCCTCCGATACGGGAACGTTCTGGAATAACGCTGCAACGGTGAATGGCTCCTATCAAAATCTGCTTCAATCCGATGGCGTTACGAATACTAATGTTGGTATCCAGCTCAGAGAGTGGGGAGGCACTTTCAACTATCAGGGCGCGAATAAATTGACTCACGATCGGTTCTACGGACCGTCATCTGGTTATGCATATGTTGATATAAACGGATTATCCGCCAATACCTATTACGATATCTACGCTTACGCAAGTTATTGGGACTCACAGTACAGCGTTAATGGTGGTGTTCCTGCAACCGCCACGGGCAACTCCCTTAGCGCTGTTTGGGTAGAAGGTGATCAGTATGTCAAACTCAACGGTTTGGCGGATATAAATGGAGACATCACACTCACCGTATATGCTGGCGGCGGCGACGAATGGACGACTATTAGCGGCTTACAACTCGCTTCCGTTTCATCCGTTTCTTCTGTACCAGAACCCTCTGTTTTAGCTCTGTTCGGCCTGGGACTAGTAGGCTTGGGATTTGCCCGTAGACGCCGACATAATCAAGCCTAGTACCTTGTAATCCTGCTGCAGCCCATCACCCTGCCAATGTTTTACATACAAACCTAAGGCTAAGGCCATCTCATCTGAGGTGGCTTTTTTTATGTCTATATGGCTAAACTGATATTCCGTGGCCGCAGGTGGTCGATACTGTCATTTGGTTGCAGGGTGCAATAACAGGGTCAGGGTCAAATTAAGCAAAAATGAGCGTAGTACATTTTTGTACTGCTATTTAACTGAGTGTTACTGCGTGGCTAAAAATGCCTGTTCCCGGTAACCGACCGGCATTGGTCTGGGGAGTTCGGGGAGTGTTAAATCGAAAGTAAAAAGACCTTTCTTCGTCTTAATGCATCATTTTCTTGTGTGGCCTGTTAACGTACTACTTAAACCTTGCTGACCCTATTGATTGGTCAGTTTTCATCTGAAGTTTACTTTGTAGCAGTAAGGATATTAATGGGTAATAGGATATTGTTAAGCAGTTTTTTAGTGTTGGCGTTGAGTGCCTGTGCGCCGCCAAACATGCTTGCTGCTGATCCGACTGAAGCTGAACAAAACAAGATCAAATATCCATTTGGTGAAAATTGTGAAGATGCCAAATATCAACTTGATAAAGCGGTTGAAGGAGGCCAACTATCTGATTTGAGGGTACTAAAACGCAACATTGAATTGTATTGCGTTTGGCGCAGAAATTAAACTTGCCTCCGGCTTAACTTAACGCTTATACCCGGTAGATTTCAAGCGAGTTGTCGCCTAGAACACAAACGTTAAAAGGTATTCACCACCGAGAACACAGAGATGCCTCGCATTACACCGAGGAAAGATCATTAAATTTTTTTTCGAAGTAGTCGTTTTTTCCTCTGTGATCTCGGTGCCCTCTGTGATCTCGCTGGTGAATTTTTTTTGCTTAAGACAATCTATGGCCAAAGCCACTGGCGTTGCTGTTAGGGGAAACGGGGCGGGTATAAATATTTAGGATTAAATGATTTTTTTCTCGCTTTTTTTCTCGGTGACCTCTGTGTCCTCGGTGGTGAATTTTTTTTGATTGACATAATCTATGACCAAAGCCACGGTAGATTTCAAGGGAGTTGTCGCCTAGAACAAAAACATTAAAAGGTATTTACCACCGAGAACACAGAGATGCTTCGCATTACACCGAAGAAAGATCATTAAATTTTTTTCGAAGTAGTCGTTTTTTCTCTGAGTTCTCGGTGCCCTCTGTGATCTCGGTGGTGAATTTTTTTTGCTTCAGACAATCTATGACCCCAGTGAGTGATTACGTGGCAATGGATTCAATTTATACCGTTAAATTATAGGCGTAGGGCTTTTGCTGCCATTGCACTTCCACCTTGGCTCTTGGGAGGGATGATAAGAGTGCTTAACCTTTTGTATTTTTCTTTGCGCAAAAAAATACCCGGAATAATCCAGGCGAGTCAAAATTAACTAAGGAAACACACAATATAAAAACACACACCAATACGAGTGTGGGTTTGAAATAAAGTTCAATTAGTTTCAAATACTTTGATTTTTAATTAATTCACAGTATCCCTATCAATCCCCTTGCCTCTCCAATTACATCAATCACAAAGCCACCCGGCGCATCAGGTTAAGTCGGCAGGAGAACGAAGAGGCGCCGCCCCGGATGAAGTCATCGACCTGATAAGGTAAGCACAAGCGTAAGCGAACTATATTTAAGCGTTGGCAGTGACGCCATAGCCTGAATGAGAGCAGCAAAACAGGGATGCAGCGTCAAGAGAGCCGGGATTATGCCTCTACCCCAAACAAGTTACCTTGCTCAGGCACAGGGATCCCTTTAGCCTCACAATGCTGGCGGATCAGCAGTTCAACCATGTTCGCAATGGAGCGATGCTCCTGATCGGCGGCGATGCGCAGCACTTCCTTCAGCACTGGGTCAATACGAAGGTTAAGGGTGGCAGTTTTAGTGGGTGGCATAAAGATTCCCTCCAAAAGTAACGCTTATGTAACGCGCTTGTATTATGCATGGAGCAAACTAATAGTCAATATGGGGTTTTATCGAGGGCGAATTAAAATCACACAGCCACCCCCGGTTAAAAAGAAAAAATCATCGGCTATGCTTATATCATCAGGCATTCGTCAATAGTAGCCATTATCCGCAAAAATAAGGGCGCTCACTGGCACCCTTATTTTACTGTTGTTGCTTAAGTTTTTATTGGGTCTGTCTTAGGAACTAAGCCCGCGCAGCTTAGTGCGGCGGAAACGACCCCAGCCGATGAGCGTTAAGGCTAAACCAAATAAGCCTAAAGTGGCCGGGGCCGACACCGCATTACTAACCAGCCCATTGTCGACTAAATTTAATGACAGATAATTCGGAGTCTGATTATTATAGCTGTCTGTATAGGACACCGACCAGCCAAAGGCATTATCTAAGCCCGTAACCGTAAAATTACCCATATCGGTTATGTCAAAAAAGTCAGTAACAGAGCCAAAGTCAAAATCGAAGGCCGATAGGAAGTCAAAGGAATCCCCGTCAATCGCTACATAACTGCTGTCAAACAAAAAGTCGAAAGCGCTGGTATCTGACAACGTGACGTTACCTTGGATTTCAAGCATATCAAACACGCTGGTGTCGATAATCTCGGTTTGCAGGGTGCCCAACAAGTCCACATCACTTATCATGATCAAGGTACCCGGGGAATTACCCGGGTTTATCGTACCGCCGGCGGCTATGGTAAGGGTGTCCGCATTAATAGTGCCTGATCCGCTTAGGATGCCGCCCTGAATATCCAGGTTACCGCCATCAAAAATCCCGTTAACTATGGTGCTGCCAGCCGTTTGGGTAAATGTGCCGGTGTTATACATTGCCCCGGTAGCACTAATGTCAAAGGTGCCGCTATTGCTGATATTTGCGTTGTTATAAATAGTATTGTTGTTGGTCAGGTCGTTATTGTTGATCAACGTGCCATCGTTGGTCAGCGTGCCACTGTTGTCCAAGGTGCCATCGTTGGTCAGCGTACCACTGTTGTCCAAGGTGCCATCGTTGGTCAGCAAGCGCCCCCAGTCGTTATTCAGCGTGCCATTATTGGTCAGCGTACCGTTGTTGGTCAGCGTGCCAGCGTTATACACCTCGCCGTCTGCATTATTGTTCAGCGTGCCATTGTTTAGCAGCAGCCTGCCTTGGTTTCGCAGCATGCTGCCAGCGTTGTTGTTCAGCGTGCCATTGTTGGTCAGCATGTCATTGTTGTACATCTCGCTGTCTGCATTATTGTTCAGCGTGCCGTTGTTGATCAGCGTGCCACTGTTATACACCTCGCCGTCTGCATTATTGTTCAGCGTGCCATTGTTGGTCTGCGTGTAGCCTCTCGTTATATTAATCCAGCCGCGACTATTCAGCGTACTGCCGTCATTGAGATTGATGGTGCCGGCTGCAGCTGAACCCAGTGCCAAATGAATATCAAGATTGAGCACAGCATTATTATTATTGTTCAGTGTGGCGCTGGTATTATCAAAAGTACTGCCGGCTTTGAGGTTTAACATTCCGACGTTATCCACCGTGCCACTGTTGGTCAGGGTGTCATTGTTGTTTAGCGTACCGTTGTTAATCTGGGTATGACCTGCCACATTTGTCAGGGCCGCATTGTTATTAATCGTACCGCCCGCATTGAGGTTGATGGTACCCGCTGCAGCTGAACCCAGTGCCAAATCAATATCAAGATTGAGCACAGCATTATTATTATTGTTCAGTGTGGCGCTGGTATTGTCAAAAGTACTGCCGGTTCTGAGTTCTAAGCTTC
>JBLHIW010000164.1:0-7352 GCA_047618055.1 Paraglaciecola sp.
AGTGCCAGAACTCGGAATGAATTTCTCATATCTCGCTGGGCTACAATGAAAAACTGTGCCATCCGGGTCGGACCAACACAACTCGCTGATCTCAATAAAGTTCTTACTAATAAAAGACTAATATTAACGCCTAAACAGCGCTTTTCAGCCTATAAATGGATACTGTAAGCGATAAGGGAGCGGAGCCTTGTGTGCGAAATATGACCGGGTATAAAGTAACGACTGGCTCGTGGTATTTTTCTTCTACCTTAAAGAGTGGTTTTTGATCTAAAAATCGAGCCTTTAAGCTGAATTAATAGTCGATTACGCAAACTATATTAATGTTTTTCAATAACTTATTTTGGTTCGACCCCTTAGCACTATTTCTAAGCTGCCAGCCTAGTTTACATAGCCACCCATAATAATACTAAAGCCGCATCCTAACTTTTTGATATAAGTGCTCTACACTTTGTTTAGTTCGTTCATTTTATAATCAGGTAGGTGTGCTATGCCCCAGCCCCGCAGAAGCCAAGTCAGTTTAGTGGATACCCCTTATTACCATTGTGAGAACCTGTGGGGCCAGGTTCGTTGAAATCTATCATTTGTCATCAAGTTTACAGTTTTGACTGATGATCAAAGTCATACGACTGAAAGTAACGCGACTGTCTCTTGCTCGCTCATACCCGTCATAAGCCTGGCTTTGCAGCTCTTAAATAACAGCCCCTCCCCCTATTCGCTGGACGCAGACCTGTTGATTTCGCGATAGTGGCGTATACCCGAAGGGCGATCCCTATTCACGCTGTCTGTGAACAGGGTTGAGTGCGCAGCATGACAAAACGCTTGCGTTACTAGGGTAAAACAGAGATAGCAACATAGGGCGATAGCTGTTCCACAGCGGCCAAACTTTGCAGGTGGGCAATCTCTGCCCCTTTCTCATTGATCAGCAATGTATTGTTCAACACCAGGGCTTGCACCTGCTTATTCTGTATCACAATAGCCACTTTGTCTCGCTGCCAGGGGGGGATTTTCCACTGTTTAAACCACTGTTTCAGGGGTTTACTGTGTTGTGCACCAAGGGCTTTGAATTTGTCGCCATAGCCGCCAAATCGCAAGCTGATTGGGCCGACCTGGGGGTCCAAGACGCAGGCAGGGCTTGCCTTTTTTGGGGTGGACATTGTTTTGCTAGTAAAGCTCAGGCAGCCCAGAGCCTGAGGCAGGCTGATATGCTGCTCACCTTGCCAGTCGATACGGGTACCACTTAAGTCTTTGGAAATAGGCACCACATACAGCTGCTGATCGAAACGCCTGAATTGCCAATTTTGCCACTGGATAATGGGATTGGCATCGTCACTGGCGGCAAATAACTCCCTTTTAAGTTGACCTAATACGGCGCGAGAAGGGCTGGGGATATTTTGCTTCGCTAACCACAGCCTGACAAGCTGTCGCTGCCAGTTTTCACTCAGTTCGGCTAGTTTGCTAATGCCCAGGGTATGCTCTGGGGTTTGTATGCCTAGCAGCTTTTCCTCACTGAGCTCATCGAGTAAGGCTTGTTGCTCTGCGCACAGGGACGCACTGCGACTGACTGATTTGGCAAATTCCGGCCAGCGCGTAGTGAGCGCAGGCAGCACCTGTTGCCGTAAAAAATTGCGCTCAAAATCGGTATTTTGATTTGACTCGTCTTCCTGCCATTGCAAATTATGCGCTTTGGCATAATCCAGTATCTGCTCTTGGGTGATATCCAGTAAGGGCCGAAAATAATTCACGGTCTTCGCCGCTTCGCTGCCCCTGTCCCTTGAACCTTGCCATTGCCTGGCCATACCTGCCAGGCCTTTTGGCCCCGCCCCGCGCTTTAACTGTAATAACACGGTTTCAAGCTGATCGTCCCGATGCTGACCCAGCAATATTGTACTGTTGTCTGGCGCCAGCCTTTGCAGTTCGCCATAGCGAGCCTCCCTGGCCAGCGCCTCCAGGCTTTGCCGCGGCTGTTTTTGCAGTGCGACCTTGGCACTTTGCAGGGGCACACTTAATTGCTCGCACACATCCGCGCAGTGCTTAAGCCACAGATCGGCATTGTCACTTAAACCATGATGGATATGTATGGCGCTAAGACTAAAGGAGTGTTGCTGACGCAGGACTGCCAGTGCATGGAGTAAAACGTGAGAGTCGACGCCGCCGCTGTAGGCTACAACGAGCTCTTGATGTTCTTTAAGCAGCTTAGGTTTAAGTTGCCCGGCCAGATAGGAAATAATGTTCATTGGGGGGTCGTTTGAATTAAGTCACTTATTCGCCCTGAACAGCAGCTAATAAGTGACTGTATATTGCCTGAACCGGCCCTTAGCAATAGCCAAAGGACATTAAGCGGGCGTAACGTTGCTCAAGTAATTCATCGACCGATAAGGTTAATAACTGGGCAAGTTGCTGCTTGAGCGTCGCCTTGAGGTTAGCTGCCGCACTGTCGTGGTCACGATGGGCACCGCCCAAGGGCTCTTCAATGATCGTGTTGATCAAGCCGAGCTCTTTAATTTGTCCGGCACTGACTCCCATGGCCTCTGCCGCTAAGGGGGCTTTGTCGGCACTTTTCCACAATATGGAGGCACAGCCTTCAGGGGATATAACAGAGTAAGTGCTGTATTGCAGCATATTCACTCTGTCACCCACACCGATGGCCAATGCACCGCCTGAGCCACCTTCACCAATAACGGTGCAAATAACCGGTACTTTCAAACCGGCCATGACTTTTAGGTTTTTGGCGATGGCTTCACTTTGTCCCCGCTCTTCGGCGCCCACCCCGGGATACGCTCCGGGTGTATCAATAAAGGTCAGGATCGGTAAATTAAAGCGCTCAGCCATTTCCATTAAACGCAAGGCCTTACGATAACCTTCAGGTTTAGGCATGCCAAAATTTCGTCTGATTTTTTCTTTGGTATCCCGGCCCTTTTGATGACCAATTATCATCACTGGCTGTCCATCCAACTTAGCCAAACCACCGACAATCGCTTTATCGTCGGCAAAGGCGCGATCACCAGCTAACTCATCAAACTCGGTGAACATGCGCTCTACATAATCAAAGGTATAAGGACGCATAGCATGGCGCGCCATTTGGGAAACCTGCCATGCCCCCAAGTTTGCAAAAATCTTTTTACTTAGCTCGGCACTCTTCTCCCGCAGCTTAGCAATTTCCTCTTCGATACTGATATCGAATTCACCGCCCTGATTGACCAGACGTAATTCTTCAATTTTCGCTTCGAGTTCGGCGATAGGTTTTTCGAAATCCAAAACGTTCACACTCAGTCCGTCCCTAATATTTGTTGATTATTTTTACGGGTTTACATCAATGAAATGCCAGCGACACATGTTGTTTACCCAACAATTGCTGCAATTCATATAATAGCTCATCTTCAGGCCTAACATACCATTGTGCCCCAAAGGCCAGGGTAACTTCGGCATCCGGGTGGATAACTTGGCTGTGCACCGGACAACTGCCGCCCTGATAGTTTTGCAAAATTGCCTCTAGTCTAGCGATAGTTGCAGTATTACACCAGTGCGACTGTACTTGCATGTGCAGACATTTAACATTTTTTTCCCTGGCCTGCACAATATCCATGGCGTCTCGGGCGGACATTGTATTGCCGCCAGAGAAATCATCAAAGCTGACCTGTCCACTTATCAGTAATATTTTATCTGGCTGCAATAATTCTTCGTATTGCTCCAGTAGATCCGGGAAAAAGCGTACATCCAGCCTGGCACTTTTATCGTCTAAGGTAACGATAGCCCAGCGACGTCCACGCTTGTTGGTCATCACCCGCACGCTGAGCACCAAACCCAGGGCAAAAGACACCTGTTCTTTGCTGGTTGGCTTTAGGTCAACCAGGCGAGAAGTGGTGTAATGTTTTATCTCAGCCAGGTATTGATTGATCGGATGACCGGTTAAGTATAAACCCAGGGTTTCTTTTTCACCATTGAGCCAAACCTTATCTGGCCAAATTGGCACGTCGACAAAAGCTTGCTGTACTTCTTCTGGCTCGGTTGTTAGCAAACCAAACATATCTGACTGGCCATGTGACTCGGCTTTAGCATGCTGATCCGCCGCGGCAATGGCGTCAGGTAACGTGGCCATCAACGAGGCACGATGAGGCCCCAAGGTATCCAATGCGCCGGCATACACCAGTTTTACCAGTACCCGCTTGTTAACGCGCTTTAGATCAACCTTGCTGCAAAAGTCGAACAAGTCCCTGAATTTTTCATGGTTTTCACGGGCCCCAATAATGGCCTCAATGTGCCCCTCACCGACGCCTTTAATGGCACCAATGCCATACACTATACGACCTTGCTCATCCACGGTAAATTTATAGGAACCGGCATTGACATCCGGTGGCAATATGGTCAACCCCATGTGCTCACACTCATCTACCAGGGTCACAATTTTATCGGTATTGTCCATATCCGCCGACATCACTGCCGCCATAAATTCTGCCGGATAATGGGTTTTTAGCCATAGGGTTTGATAGGACACCAGGGCATAGGCCGCGGAGTGGGATTTATTAAAACCATAGCCAGCAAATTTTTCTACCAGATCAAAAATCTTGATCGCCAAATCAGGGTCAATGCCGTTAGCAGCCGCGCCACTTTCAAATGAAGCCCGCTGTTTCTCCATTTCTTCAAGATTTTTTTTACCCATTGCCCGGCGCAGCATATCCGCCCCACCGAGGCTATAACCAGA
Organism: Paraglaciecola sp.; assembly: GCA_047618055.1. Classification (GTDB taxonomy): domain Bacteria; phylum Pseudomonadota; class Gammaproteobacteria; order Enterobacterales; family Alteromonadaceae; genus Paraglaciecola. The sequence continues at coordinate 4,700 of JBLHIW010000164.1, forward strand.
CATCACCTGGGCAATCTGCATCACCTGCTCCTGATACAGGATAATGCCGTAGGTCGGCTCCAGAATTTCTTTGAGGCATTCGTGTTGATATTCGGCGTCGGGATAGGAGATATCTTCGCGACCGTGCTTACGGTCAATGAAGTTGTCTACCATGCCCGATTGTAGGGGCCCTGGACGAAACAAGGCCACCAGGGCGATAATATCTTCAAAGCTATCGGGCTTAAGGCGCTTGATCAACTCCTTCATGCCCCGTGATTCCAGCTGGAATACCGCCGTGGTTTTCGCCTGCTGCAATACCTTAAAACACTTGGCATCGACCAGCGGAATCGCGGTGATGTCGATGGTTTTACCGTGGCCACTGGCGATCATCTCGATAGCCCATTGAATAATGGTCAGGGTGCGCAGGCCGAGAAAGTCGAATTTGACTAGCCCCGCAGTTTCCACATCATTTTTATCAAACTGGGTAACCGGATTTTTGCCTTCATCGTCACAATACAGTGGTGCAAAATCAGTAATTTTAGTCGGGGCGATCACTACCCCGCCGGCATGTTTGCCGGCATTACGGGTCACACCTTCAAGGATGCGCGCCATATCGATAAGATCTTTTACGTCCTCATCTTGCTGGTACAACTCCGGTAGCCGTGGCTCTTCGAGGAAGGCTTTTTCCAGAGTCATGCCCGGTGTCGGGGGAATGAGCTTAGAGATACGGTCAACAAAGCCATAGGGATGGCCTAATACCCGCCCTACATCCCGGACCACGGCTTTGGCCGCCATAGTACCGAAGGTTATTATTTGCGACACCGCATCACGGCCATACATTTCGGCTACGTGCTCGATCACCTCATCCCGTCTGTCCATGCAGAAATCCACATCGAAATCTGGCATGGATACCCGTTCGGGGTTCAAGAAGCGTTCAAAGAGCAATTCAAACTTTAAGGGATCCAGATCGGTAATACCTTGAGCATAGGCCACAAGTGAGCCTGCACCCGAGCCCCTGCCCGGCCCAACGGGGATATTGTTGTCTTTACTCCATTGAATAAATTCCATCACGATCAAGAAATACCCAGGGAAGCCCATCTGGTTGATCACGCCCATTTCGATATCCAGACGTTCGTCATAGGGAGGACGATTGGCGGCCCGTTCTTGCTCGTCGGGAAAAATAGCGGCCAGGCGCGTTTCCAGACCTTCACGGGACACCATCACCAGATATTCTTCGTCGGTCATCTCCCCGGTAGGAAACTTGGGCAAGAAGTATTCGCCCAGGGTAACAGTGACATTACAGCGCTTGGCAATTTCTACGGTATTTTGCAGGGCTTCAGGGATATCCTGAAACAATTCAAGCATTTCTTCGCTGGTGCGCAGATATTGCTGTTCACTATATTCTTTAGGTCGTCTGGGGTCATTGAGGGTATAGCCATCGTGGATCGCCACCCGTATTTCGTGGGCATCAAAGCCCTGGGTTTCGATAAAGCACACTTCATTGGTGGCCACCACGGGTAAGTCGTTGGCACTTGCCCAATCTATTGCCCGGTGGATGTAGTCCTCTTCACCGGCACGACCGGTGCGGATCAACTCCATATAATAGCGATCCGGGAAATGCTGTTGATAAAAGTCGGTGATCTTATTCGCCGCGTCTACATTGCCTTTGGTCAGTACCAGGCCCAAATCCCCCGCCTTTGCACCAGATAGCACGATCACTCCCGCACCATACTCAATCAACCAATCCTGATCAATCACCGCCTTGTCGCGAATGCTGCCCCGTTGATAGGCTTTGGATATCAGCAGGGTGATATTTTTATAGCCTTCATTATTTTGCGCAAGGAGCGTCAGGCGAAAGATACTCTCGCCTAAATCTTCACTCCTGGCCCAGATATCCACACCGATAATCGGTTTGATGCCATTGTCGTGGGCTTGTTTGTAAAACTTAACCAGACCACAGAGATTCATTTGGTCGGTAATGCCGACTGCCGGCATATTGAGGGATTTTACATAGGCAATCAGTGGCTTAACCTTGTTAAGGCCATCCAGCATGGAGTAATCACTGTGCACTCTGAGGTGCACAAAATTCAGGTTTTCCATCTATTTATTGCCCCGCCAACTGGCCATTATGCCTAGCAAGAGAAAGCTGCACGGGTTTAAAGCTCATACGATATTCTTGCAGTGGTCCGAATTCCATTAATTTTTCCAAATGATACGGGGTGGGATAACCCTTGTGTTTGGCGAAGCCGTAGGCAGGATATTGGGCGTCTAAGGCGATCATTTCCTGATCCCGGGTGACTTTGGCAATAATCGATGCCGCAGAGATTTCGGCAATCAAACTGTCTCCTTTAATGACCGCTTCACAAGAGTAAATCCATTGGGGACAGCGATTTCCGTCGACCATCACATGATGAGGCTGTATTGCCAGACCTTCAACCGCGCGCGTCATGGCCAGCATCGTGGCCTGGAGTATATTGAGCTCATCAATTTCCTGGGGCGATGCCCGGCCGATTGACCAGGCTAAGGCCTGTTGTTTTATTTTTCCGACTAAAAACTCACGTTTTTTTTCCGACAATTTTTTAGAGTCGGCCAGGCCCTCAATCGGCTGATTTGGATCCAGGATCACTGCAGCCGTCACCACATCGCCTACCAACGGCCCTCGGCCCACCTCATC
>JBLHIW010000165.1:0-7298 GCA_047618055.1 Paraglaciecola sp.
AGCTGGGCAAGGTCATAGGCACATATTGCCAACTTGCAATCTGGGCGATATCCAGCGGGAGATTGCCTGGTTGCGCGTTATCGGAAGCGGTGAAGTTTATGTTGACATTAAGCAGGGACAATTGGGCAATCTTCAGGGTTTGAAACATGCTTAACTTGGCGTTTACCACCTTTAAGTCTAGCTTCAGGGTATCTTCCACATCGACACTGATATTATGCAAGGCTAGGGACTCGACTAAAACCGGTATCGGCAGGGTGATTTTTGCCAAAGGCTCTTTCGGTGCTTGCTCGTCTGAGCGTGCAGCGACACTGACCTTCAGACCTTCAGTCTTGATTTCAGACAAACAGAGTCTGAAGGCCATTGAACAGGACCAGTTAATATCTAGGGACAGGCCGCTTACATCAATACGGGTGCCAGCGCCTCGCCAACGTAGGCGTGTGATCTTAAGGTTGGAGCCAAGCCCACCCGAGGCATATTCGATATCCAGACCCGCTACGCTGCTTTGCGCCGCGTAAAACAGGGCGCGGGCTCCCCAGGGAGAAAAGAGCAAGACAACACAAAGCAGGATCGTTGCCAGCCCAATGGCTACGCGTTTAAGGCTCATAATGTTGGTCCCATGGTAAAGTGTAGTCGCCAGGTCTGTTCATAATCACTGTTACCCCTGGCCAAATAAAGCCGGATTGGGCCAACGGGAGATAACCAACTTACCCCCATTCCAACGCCGCTCGCCAAATTTTCAAACGGCTCATTACTGGCATTACCCATATCGCTGAAGATGGCCAAACGCCAGTCCGGATAAAGGGGATAGGAATATTCAGCACTGAGTACATTCAGGTATTTTCCTCCGCTTAGTTGTCCGTCTTTGACAGGGGATAAAGTCTGATAGCCAAATCCTCTTACACTTTGATCCCCCCCGGCAAAATAGCGCAAGCTGGACGGGACCTGTTCGAAGTCGCTGGTGGCTATCGCGCCAAGTTCAGCGCGCACTAATAGTCGGTGCTTAGCCATACTTCTTAGCCAGGTGGACTGCACACTCAAGCGCACCAGGTCGATATCCGACACCAGCTTTTCGCTGGCAGCCTCTAAGGTAAGCTGTTGTGCATCCCCCCAATTCACATCCAGGCCTCCTCGACTGCGGCGACGACTTAAGGTGGCGCCGGGTAATAGCAGTTGGGTGTTTTGGCTAGGGTTTGCCCCCTGTTGAAATTGCTCAAGTTCGTAGCGGACAAAGGCGATCTTTTTCCAGCTATTATCTGATTCGCCCCAATGCCGTTGCACCCCAAAGGTATAATTTTCACTGCGAGTATCATTGTCATTTTCAGCTTTAAACCCCGCCTGAAAGCTCAGATAGTTATCCAGAGGATCTTCTAAGGGCACTTTATAGTTAATGCTTAGGGATTGTTGCGGCACGGAGTAAAACAGCTCTGCACTGATACTGTGACCCCGTGTATTGACCCAGGGACGTTGCCACTTTGCCCGGACGCGCGGTCCGGTGTCGGTTGAGGCGCCACCACCAAGATTATATATATCCTTGGGTTTGTTGGTCATGATGACTTCAATGGGTACCTGATTTTGTACCGCGTCTTTTACCAATGGTCGAGCAACAATTTGCTGGAAATAGTCGGTTAATTTTAGGTTTTGGTTAAACTTAGCCAGCAGATCTGAATGGTAGTCGTCACCTGTTACAAAGGGTCGTACTTGCTCAATTAAGGCCAGGGCACGGGATCCTGGCGGCAGGATCATCTCACCAAACTGATACCGTGAACCTGTGATCAAAACCAATTCAAGATCGGCGACATCTGACTGCACATCAACCTGTATTTGCTGGCGCTGGTAGGCGGCATCGAAGTATCCCCGTTGCAGGGCCAGACTGCGTAATCTGCGTTTAGCCGAGTCATATTTTGCGTGTTCGAGGCTGTCGCCGGGTGCAAGTGGAAAGACGCGCACTTGCGCCATTAAAACCAGGTCGTTTTGCCCTTCTCCCAACAGCTCAACATGTTTGTTGCGGATGGTGACTCTCTTACCGGGCAACACCGTTATGCTGAGCCCCTCGCAATTATCCTTGTTGGTAAGCCCAAGTGAGTTCAAGGTCACATGGTAATAGCCAAGGGCCTGAGCGGCTATGTCCACGGTTTTATCGATCCTGCTTGTGTAATCCTCTGATAGGTGGCAATTAAGGGGAGGGTCCACCACGGCCAGATGGGCTGTGATATTCTCAATTAAACGGGCATTTTCAAGGCCACTTAGTTTAACGCTTACCCCAATGGCATGTAGCGAGGTCAATAAGGTGACAATCAATAAAATTAGTTTAAAAGGGTAAGCCAAAGCCAATTCCGGTCATATTACGAAGGTTAAAAAGTGAAAGTGTGCCATGTTCGATGCTTTGCTAAAAAACGACCCTAAAACCATTTTTTCCACATCATCAGAGTGAACAAAACCACTGCCAGGCCAGCCATGCCCAAGGCTAAATAGTTAAACGCGCCGGGCTCTTCCAGACCCGGCAGTCCGGCTACATTCATGCCAAATACACCGGTTAAAAAAGACAGGGGAAGGAAAATTGCCGTGACCAGAGATAGCACGTACATTTTAGCCCCTTGCTGCTCTGCCAGGCGGTTACGTACCTCATCTTGTAGCACGATTGAGCGCTCCCGGGCCAAATCCAGATCTTCAACGTAGCGGGTCATTCGATCTGTTTGTTCACGGAGTGCGAAGGCCTGATCACTACTCAGGAGTTTGTTTATCCGGTACAGGGCGTCAAGAGCGTCTCGTTGTGGTGTTAAATAGCGCCGAATAGCCGCCGCTTGACGACGGACCACAGACAAGCGCTGTCTGGCCTGGCTGTTCATTTGCTCTGCGGTTTCGAAGATAACCAGCTCCTCATCAAGATCATCGACCATCTCATGGATCCGGTCAGCAATACGTTCAATCATATCTAGCATTAGCTGGGCACAATTTATTGGAATATTGCCTGCATCGAGCTGCTCCCGTACGTCCTGGACTGACAGTAATTTACGATCCTTGCGCCGGGCGGAAATAATGCCCTTAGCCGTGATCCAAATACGCAGTGACACCATGTCTTCTGGATCCGCATCAGGGTTTTTATTAATGCCCCGCAGGTAGACCAATAGACCATCATTTATGGCTATAGTTTTTGGCCGTGTTTCAATCGCTTCCAAGGATTCGATAACCTGTTGTGGCAATCCCAGACTGTGCATGGTCTCCTTCGCGCCTTTAGCATCACACTGCATATGTACCCAGGTGAAACCACTTTCCCGCTGGGCCGCAATGACACCGCTTACGTCGATTTCAGTCGCCTTGTTACCGGCTTCAATATGGTAAGCCCACAGCACGCTTTTGTTGTTGCCCAGGACTTTTTTGCCTAGTTCATTCATGCTTTATTCTCTTTGCCTACGGGGCAGTGCGGGACTCGCTGAAGGGTTAAATTGCCATCAATATGTATATCCCGTTGCGGGAAGGCAATCACAATATTATGTTGTGCAAATAACTCATCCATACGAAAGCGGATATGACTTTGTACAATTCTGAGATTGCCTTCGACTCTGGCATTCATCCAGAAATAGATCACAAAGGACAGGGCATTGTCGCCAAAATCATCGAAAATCACCACCGGCTCAGGACTTTTTAGTACCTCTGGTTGTTCAACTACTGCTTGTTCGATAAGCTTGGCAACTTTTCGACAGGGCGAGCCGTAGGCCACGCCTACGCTAACGGTGGTGCGAGTCAAATGGTCGACCAGGGACCAATTTACCACGGTATTTTCCAACAACTTGCTGTTGGGGATCAGTAAATGTACGCCGTCGGTGCGACGAATACGGGTTGAACGGGTATTAATCGCTTCTACATTGCCTTTGACCCCGTCTACTTCTAGAAAGTCGCCTATCCTGATGGGTCTCTCCCACATTAAAATCCAGCCACTAATAAAGTTATTAATGATGTTCTGGGCACCAAAGCCTACACCGATTGCTATTGCGCCGGAGAGAAATGCAAACGCGGTAATCGGCACATTGATCATATCCAGGGTCGTGACCGCCAGGACTAAAATTCCGACAATATATAAAATGCGTCGGATTAAATGTATGACATCTGGCGCAACACCCTTCTTAGTGAGTTTTTTAGTCAAGGCAGTGATGGACCAGCTAATAAGCAGATAAGCGAGCAGTAAAAACGCGGGTATTAATAATAAGTCCCCTACGGTGACGGCCTGATCCACAATAGTAAACAGCGGTTTACTCAACAGGCTAATGAGTTCATTGTAAGGCATCGGGTGTTCCTCGCTGCTTGGTAAGTTGTTGTGAAAATTGTATAGCCGTTCTCCCTGAAACTGCATGTTTTTTCCAGCATTCACGCGCCGCCACCAGGGGAGGGGCGGGGCTCAGAGGGTCTCATTCAATCGCTGGCGCCATGCAATTCAAACGATTTTGGCTATATTTAAGCCTACACAATCTAATTGAAGAATACTCGTCCTTGCAGGATAGAGAATACCTTAAATAAGCTACTACACTATGCTACTCGAGGGATATTAGATACTAAGTGTATCGACGGGATCTAGAGATGCCTGCGCTTCCCGCTCATTAATACCAATTCCTTTTAGCAGGCGGCCAAGAATGTCTGCCCCGGTAATTAATCTTGGCGATGTACCAGACCAGACCAATATCACATCAGCATGCAACACATCATCAGATTCTTGTTCTATATCCTGGGCGACTTTTAGGCTCTGCATTGCCGAACCCAAAGTACAGTTGACGTCTTCAATAATCAAAGGACGATGGCAAAAGGTATACGGGTCATCCGATATGTTGTCGGTAACAGTGGCGCGAACAAAGCCATCTGCGTCGAGCATCAGCAAAGGCTCATTGTCTTGATTTGTCAACAATACCCACTTGTGCCCCGAGCGGTTGACCGATTGCACAAAGCTTGCAAAATCGGCTGTGCCGGGCTCTGGCAATATGGGTAAGTCAAGCTTACAGGGCATGGCAATAATACTTTGGGGATCCAGTAGCTCACCTTCTTCTTGTACCGTAACGTTGTCTATTTGTAAAAAGTTCAGGGCCCCGATACCTTGCACATGTTCCACATCCGTATCTTCTGCATGAATATGGGCGTTGATAATCGCGGTAAGTTGTTTCTCTCGAAAATAGGTAATACCTTCACGACCCAGCCAACCATCCAGCACTAACGCGGTGAGCTTAGCCACCGGAAATAACACTATTTGGTAAAAGCGGATAACCGGGGTGAGTTTTGAGGCGACTTTCAAGGCATTACGGGAAAAGTAAGCCTGGGGAAATATTTCACCTAAAAAAGTGATGGCAACCGTTGAAAACGCAAAAGAATACACCCCTGCTAATACCGAATCCGACAGGAGTGTAAGTAAGACATTGATGGAAACATTTCCCCATAGCACCGTTGAGAGTAAAAAGTTGGAATCTTCACGCATGGACAAAATCACCTGAGCACTTTCATTGCCTTGTTTTGCCTCAACTTCAAGTTGCAGGCGGCTAAGACTAAAGTAGGCCAGGTTTAGGCCGGAAAAAATCGCCGATTGGGTAATACATAGGGCAATACCCAGCCAAATCAATATATCCAGGTTCATAGGGGGTCTCATTTCTTCGGTGAATAAGGACGGTTTATATCGTCAGGCCACGGTTATCAAAAGGCAGTAGATAACGGTGTTGGATAAATTCATTTAATAGACGCAATACCTATAAGTAAAGTCACATCCCCAATCAAAAAAAGATATCTGAAAATTCACCTATTAGGGGGTGATAGGAATTTTGTTCAGATGTGACTTTTATAGCTGCTAATGAGTCTAGACAAGGTAAATTAGCTAAATGTAAATAACGCCACTATCTATATCTACAGGGTTGAGCAACAGGTATGGCAAATTTTGGCAGGAGTGAATTCCGGTGGACAGTAGTAAATACGATGAAATAGAAAAAAAGCTGGCTAAAAACGCCTTGTCAGGACAAAGCCTACCAGACCTTCATTCTCTGGCGGAAAAAGTAGAAAAACAGCAACGGTCAAAAGCATTCGTTCGCCTGGGCGTTGTTGGCATATTTTCCATGCTACTAACTCTCCTGGCGCCGTTACTGATGAAACACAAGAAAACAAGCATACAAAAAAAAGGTAAAACATTATGAAAGAGGATATCAGCGTTTGGTTTCAGGCTGTTTCAGGCTCACTCGAGATTCTGTTCTCACAATTTGCCAGCTTCCTGCCCGGGCTCTTAGCCGCCATTGTCATCGTAGTGATTGGCTATTTTATCGCCCGTATCTTGCGCTTTGGCGTTGCGGCAATTTTAAAGCGAGTGGGAGTGGACACCTTAGGTGCTGCCACCGGAATAGATGTTCAGCTCAGTAAGTTGGGTGATAAAGCGTCTATTTCTTCCGCTTTGTCGTTGATGATATTTTGGATCGTCTTTTTGGTGTTTATTATTACCGCGGCTGACTCACTTGGGCTATCCCAGTTGGGTCAAACCATGGATCAATTTTTGCTATTCATGCCGAAGCTTATCGCGGCAACCCTGATCCTGTTATTTGGCTTAACCACCGCTAATTTAATAAAAAGCACCGTATATGAAAGTGCCAAATCGGCGGGTTTTGACTTCGCCAGGCCCCTGTCAAAAGTCAGTTTTATACTGGTGGTGGTATTGACCCTGTCATTAACGATTGGTCAATTGGAGATCGAAACTCGTCTGCTGGACGCAATCATCATTATTGTACTTGCAGCGTTAGGAGTAGGTGCGGCCATCTCCCTAGGTTTGGGTAGCCGCAGTGCTGCAGAAAACATCGTTTATTCAATCTACATAGGTGATACTGTAAAAGTTGGAGACAAGGTAACCATCAATGATGGTACCCGGGGTGAGGTTGTGGAAATTGGCGCCGTGGCTACGACGATCCGTACCCCGGATGAGTCGCTTAAAGTCGTCGATAACAAGGGCTTTTTGAGCGGCCTGAGTATTCACTAAATTAATCATCTCGTTCTTTTTGAGTTAGATCAGAACACAGCAGCAAGCTAAGTCCTATTTTCATTTAAAGCGTTTTGCCTGTGAGGCTATTTTTGCTGGTGGTCAGATGCTTGCCCATGCGTTGTCAGCCTATTATTTATTGAGATACCTTAGCCATGGATAGTCTAAGTGATGCCCAGCTGATAAAACGGACCATACAGCGCCGGGGTGATGCGTCGTTGGCATATGCCATGCTGTATGGACGTTATCAGCACAAAATTGCCGCCTATGTGGGGGCAAAGGTGAATTATAACCAAGCCTTGGTCGACGACGT
>JBLHIW010000166.1:0-7069 GCA_047618055.1 Paraglaciecola sp.
AAGGTCATATCAGGCCCCATAAGGTAGCCCTTGCTTGTGAAGATACCTTATGGGTCCTGATAGCCAGACTCAGGGTTCACTTAACATTCAGTGACCCGTTTGGCTTTTTTTCAACGCCCCCCCCCCTTACATTTGCCGGATTCACCTGCCTCCCCATTAATATATTTCTCTCCCTTATTTAAAGGGCTCACTACCGAGCGCTGTACCTTAATTTGTTGTAAGACAAATGTGCTGGCGTCGCTTACTGTCATTGCCTCAAATGAGGAAAAAGCAGGCATAGAATTACCGGCTCCAGCTTTATCGATAAATCAAATTGAGACCGCTGCGGAAATGGTGTATGTAGCATCCACCTACCCGTGCTCAGCTAGTAGATTATTAGTCCCGCCGTAACGTCTCTATGCCAGTGGTAGCGCTTATTTGTAGCAAAGTGCTGGAATGTTCAAAGGGAGACTAAAAAATAATAAGCTTCACTATAAAGAAGAAGCATATCCTTGATATAATTAATAATTTTTAATATCGATTACGCTGATTCGACAAGTATCTTATTCAAAGATGTAATTGATCGTAATAGCAGTAAAGTCTGTATTAATAGGTCAATAATAAAAGGTGAACAATGCATGACAACAATACGATTTTACCACGTGATTTTTCTCTTACTCATAAGTGGTTCGTATTCCAATGGGGTCCTGGCCCAATCAAGGGGCGGATCAGGTCCGGCGGATGTCATCAGTCAAGCTTTACAATTTGAAGCGCAAAAACTCGAGATTGAAGCTGTAGGTACGGCTGAGGCATTTCGTTCGGTGAACATCTTCCCGGCGGCGGCAGATAAAGTGGTCGCGGTAAATTTTGTGCCTGGGCAGAGAGTCGAAAAGGGCATGACGTTACTAGCCCTTGATGCACGTCGTCAACGCACTGCGCTGCAGCGGGCCAAAATTCAGTTGCAAGACGCCAGCCGTACTCTGATCCGATTAAAGCAAAGTAAACAGCGAGGAGCCGTAACGCAAAGTGTGTTGGATGACGCCGCCACCGCCCAGGCCCTGGCTGAAGTGCGGTTAGCAGAGGCCCATGACGACCTTGATGATCGCACTGTGATGGCGCCCTTTTCTGGCGTAGTAGGACTAACCGATATTGAAGTGGGCGATCGCATCGGTATCAACACCTTGATCACCACCATTGATATGCGAGAAAAGTTGTTTATCAATTTTCGCGCACCTGAGTCAGCCCTATCTCTACTGCTGCGTGATAGCGAGGTCACCGTTCAGCCCTGGACAAACCGAAACCTTACCTTGCCCGCCGAAGTGGCCGAATTAGACTCTCGGGTAGCCGAATCCGACCGAACTATCAAGGCCAGAGCCCTACTGGCAAACCACGAAGATATTTATCGTCCGGGCATGAGCTTTCGGGTTAATTTGTCTTTTTATGGTCAGCGCTATGCGGTGATCCCCGAGTCAGGCTTATCCTGGGGCGCGACAGGATCGTATATTTGGCTGGTGCAGCAAAACAAAGCAAAAAAAGTCGCCGTAGATATTAAACAACGCCTTCGGGGGAAAATCCTGGTCAGTGGTGACGTATCACAAGGCGATGAACTGATTGTCGAGGGCATACAGCGCCTGCGTGACGGGCAAGAGGTGGCCTCCCAAGCGGAGCTAGCAATACGATGAGCCTGCAAAAACAAGCATCAGAAAATCTGGCAGTTAACGACTTACCTTCCCTATCGATTCGCCGTCCGGTGCTTATTATTGTGCTCAATCTGCTGATCATACTCGCTGGTTTCGCTGCAGTAATGGGCCTTGAAGTGCGGGAATTGCCAGATGTAGACCGCCCGATGATCACGGTGACAGCCGCCTACCCCGGAGCCTCACCTGAAACCGTTGATACCGAAGTCACCAGCAGGCTTGAAGGCGCCATCGCCCGGGTTAGTGGTGTGAAGTCTATCCAGGCACAAAGTGAAGAAAATTCTGCCCGTATCCGGGTCGAATTCCGCTCAAATGTAAAGCTCGAGGACGCAGCCAATGACACCCGAGAATCAATCAGCCGGGTGCAAAGAGAGCTGCCTGGCGAAGTAGAACGTTTATCTATCATCAAGGCCGACAACGACGCTCAATCGGTGATCAGTTTGGCTGTTTCAAGTGACGTGTTAGATATGGAGTCGCTGACTGAAAAAGTAAAAACCGATATTGCACCACTTTTCCTCAGTATAACTGGCGTGGCCGATGTGCGTTTAAATGGGGATCGCCAAAGGGTGCTCAGAGTCACCCTTGACCCTCTTCGACTAACCAGCTTTGGTTTGTCGGTGACCGATGTAGCTGCTGCACTGCGTTTAGCCCCTTTTGATGTGCCCGCGGGAAGCCTTAGATCCACAGATCAGATTTTGATCGTAAGAGCCGATGCCACCTCCGTCACGGCCACCGAAGTAGAGCAAATTGTGGTCAGTGGGGATACACGCATTGCTGATGTCGCCAGTGTGTACTTTGGCCCCGCCGATGCCAACAGCATAGTACGTCTCAACGGTACACCTGTTGTGGGTTTAGGCGTTATCCGGCAGGCCAGTTCCAATACCATAGACATATCCGATCAGGCATTAGTCATGGTCGAAGAGCTCAGACTGCGCTTCCCGGATCTACAACTAACTGTAACCTCAGATGATGCCGAATTTATCCGGGGTTCGGTTGAAGAGGTGATCACTTCACTTAGCCTCACCGTTGCTTTGGTTGTACTGACTTTGTGGGTGTTTATTGGTTCCGGTAGGGCCACTATTGTGCCGGCGATCTCCATTCCCGTGTCCCTGGTCGGGGCCCTTGCTGTTATGTGGGCCTTAGGCTTTTCAATCAATATTCTGACCTTACTGGCCCTGGTTTTAGCCACAGGGCTTATCGTAGATGACGCAATAGTCGTAACAGAAAATATTCAGCGCCGTCGGTCAATGGGCTTAGGTGCCAGAGCCGCAGCAGTGCTAGGCACCAGAGAAGTATTCTTTGCTGTTGTTGCCACTACAGCGGTACTGGCTGCGGTATTTATTCCCATCGCGTTTCTGCCCTCCACCGCAGGTCGGCTGTTTAGAGAATTTGGCGGCGTACTGGCAAGTGCGGTGATCATTTCTTCTTTTGTTGCCCTAACCCTGGTGCCAGCGCTAACCGCAAAGCTACCTATCAAGAGACATAACAAACACTTTTTAGGCGGTGCCGGTAATGCTTGTTTAGGTTTTTATGAGCGCAGCCTTAGTTGGAGTCTGAAGTTTTCCTGGCTCATTATAGTATTGAGCTTACTCAGCGCAGCGGCTGCGACCTTTATCTATCATCAAATCGAAAATGAATTACTGCCATCAGAAGACAGGGGCATTATTCGCATCTTTGCCCGTGGCCCGGACGGGGTGGGCATCAACTTTATGGACAGGCAAGCTGACAAGATGGAGCAGGCCTTGTTGCCCCTGGTCGAAGCAGGGGAAATAAACTCGATTTATACTGTGGTCGGTCAGTGGGATCCCAACATCGTCTTTATTACCGCTCCCCTTGCTCACTGGGATGATCGCACTCAATCCCAACAACAGATTATCGACAAGTTGAGACCCAGCTTAGGCGCCATACCCGGCGCGCCGGCCAGAGCGTTTGGCTCAAACAGCCTTAACTTGCGTGGTCAAGGGGGAGGACTTGAATTTGCCCTGACCGGAGAGGATTACCAGGGTATATATCAGGCTTCATTAGCCTTTAAAAAGCGAATTGAACAGGAAATGCCAGAGCTGGGCAATGTCAGAATATCTTATCAACCCACCCAGCCGCAACTACGAGTCAACATTGACCGGCGCAGAGCAGAAGAACTCGGAGTATCTTTTGCTGATATTTCTGCCACCCTGAAAGTGGCCATTGGCGGTGATGACATTGTTGATTTGAACATTGGAGATCAAGCCGTGCCGATTATTTTGCAGGCTTCGAGTCGCAACTTGAGTAATCCCTCAGATCTGACTAATTTATTTGTATCTTCTGACAAAGGTGGTTTAGTGCCCCTTTCAAGTGTTGCTTATATCACCGAAGAAGGCGTTGCTGCTGAGCTGGAACGACACGCCCAGCGCAGAGCCATAGAATTAGAAACCGCGTTGCCTGATGACGTGCCCCTGCAGGAGGTCGTCACTAAAATTAGACAACTGAGTCAATCAAACTTGCCCGATGGTATTGCTTTGGTTTTTTTGGGTGAGGCCCGCACATTTGAAGAAACATCCCAGCAAGTTATGTTGACCTATTTTCTGGCTTTTTTCATTGTACTGTTAGTGCTCGCCGCTCAGTTTGAAAGCATCAACAGCGCCCTCGTTGTCATGTTGACAGTGCCTTTTGGTCTGGCTGCTGCGATATTTGCCCTCTACATTACCGGCACATCTATCAATATCTATTCTCAGATCGGTCTGGTTATGCTGATTGGTTTACTGGCAAAAAATTCCATCCTATTGGTGGAATTTGCCGATCAGCTTAGAGACCGTGGCTATGGGGTTAAAGATGCGATATTAGCAGCCGGCAGGGTAAGATTACGGCCCATCATGATGACTCTGATATCGACCCTGTTAGGTGGCCTCCCCCTGATACTGTCCAGCGGCGCTGGCGCTGAAGCCAGAAATGCCATTGGTTGGGTGGTATTTGGTGGCCTGGGATTAGCGGTGGTTTTTACCTTATATTTAACCCCGGTGATCTACCTTGCCCTGGCGCGCTTTAGCAAACCTCGCGCTGACGAAGCTGAAAAACTTGCCAAAGAAATGGAGCAAGCCAGCAGCGTATAAGCCTAAAATAATCTGGGCGTTATACCAATCCACGAATGGTAAACAGCAAAAGTTGGCGTAGGCCTAATTGTTTAATGCCGTATGCCCAGCAAGCGGGGCAGCAGGAGCCTTGATGACCCCCTGGGTGAATAAGGGGATCATGACACTCCATGCTTAGCAGATAACCATGCGCGCTAGTGGGGCGTCATGCTGCTGTGGTAATAGCCGGAGCCTGCTGCCACAGGGATAATATTGCGCAGTGCATATGATAAACCTCAGTATGATCAAACTCCCTCCATATTCACCCTGTCTGCGCCCGGTGAAGTAAGTCTGGTCATAGTTTGTAGGGAACTGCGGTTTTAATGGATAGAAGGATATGCTTGAAAGCGGCACTTCAGTCTGACATGACTTTATTCGAAGCGCTCAAGGAGTGACAAAGAGGTGCTCACTAGACTGGGCAAAAGTGGGCAGTCATTCAGATGGAATAGTATTATTCATCCCTATGAGTCAAATTACGCTTGATACTGCATGCCAAGGGAAGACTCAAGGAGTAGATGTACGTAATCGAACTTTCTCGTTTCCTCGATTGGAGGATTCATAGAGGTATTTAATCGGTAAAGGCTGGTCTTACTCGTGGAACTGGTTTGCCCCATTGAATTTGATTCTAAATGCCCACAAACTTTTTGCTCAACACTCAGTGACTGAAGAAGAATATAAAAATTGGAGCGGGAAACGAGATTCGAACTCGCGACCCCAACCTTGGCAAGGTTGTGCTCTACCACTGAGCTATTCCCGCATAATGTGGATGGTACTACGTACGACTTTTTAATGTCATTGCTCAGTTCCTGAGCTACTACAAAATACGTCCTGTATTTTGCCCTTCGGGCCAGCCTTCGGCTGTTCCAATTTGTTCCAGACAAATTGGTCCCACATAATGTGGGTGGTACTTCGTACGACTTTTTACGGTCATTGCTCTGTTCCTGAGCTATTACAAAATACTTCCTGTACTTTGCCCTCCGGGCTATCGTTAAATCACAATTCACCCCTCAGTACTTGGTAAGTCTGAACTCTTCAGCTCCAAACCGAGGCGCATTTTACAAAAATTTTGCGCTGACGCAAGGCCTAAATTGCTTTTTTTGAATTTAAGCCATATAAACTCTATTTTTCGTCTAAATAGTAAACACATGCTGGCGGTAGTACTGCAATTCAGCAATAGACTCACGAATATCATCAAGGGCCAGATGGACGCCTTTTTTGTTAAACCCGTCCAACAATTCTGGTTTCCACCGCCTAACCAACTCTTTAATGGTACTTACGTCTATGTTGCGATAATGGAAATAGGCTTCCAACTCTGGCATATACTTGACCATAAAGCGTCTATCTTGGCCTATGGTATTGCCGCATAAGGGGGAAACACCTTTAGGCACATACTGCTCCATAAACCGAATGGTCTGCTGCACGGCAGTGGCTTCATCGATTTTGCTGTTTTTACAACGTTCGGTCAGGCCACTTTTACCGTGGGTGTCAATGCACCACTGATCCATGCCATTTAACACTTCATCACCTTGATAGATTGCAATGACCGGACCTTCGGCCAAAGTAACTAAGTTTGCATCGGTTACTATAGTGGCAATCTCAAGCACTACGTCGGTTTCAGGATGCAAACCCGTCATTTCCATATCAATCCAGACTAGATTTTTGGCACTCACAGACATAGTCACTCCACTCGCTTAGGTTTTGTATCATTGTTGGCAGGAATAAGTATTATTCCAAAGTTGCAAACGTTACCATGATACAAGAATCAGAGCCAAATATAGTAAAGATAAACGTGGCAAAAAAACCAAAATTAACAACCAAACAAAAACGTCAGGTATCCGACAACCGCAGTAAACGTTTGGCTTTACCCCAGAGCAATAGCGATGATAAGCAATTAGGTGAGCAACAAGCTGGCAAGGTGACCGGTAGGTTTGGCAAACATGCTGACGTGGAAGACGCCCAGGGCATAATTCATCGCTGCCATATGCGCCGTACGATTGAAAGCGTAGTCTGTGGTGACAATGTCCTCTTTCGCCCGGGTAAAGATCAAAGCCTCCGTATCAGTGGCCTCATTGAATTGGTACAAGACCGTCAATCGGTGCTCACCCGGCCGGACTTTTATGACGGCGTTAAACCCGTTGCCGCGAATATCGACCAAATTATTATTGTCAGTTCGATTATTCCAGCTTTATCCCTGAACATCATTGATCGCTATCTGGTTGCCGCTGAGGATGTAGAAATTGAGCCGGTGATTTTACTCAACAAAGTCGAATTACTCAGCACACAAGAGCG
>JBLHIW010000167.1:0-7036 GCA_047618055.1 Paraglaciecola sp.
GGCGAAAAC
This sequence comes from Paraglaciecola sp., assembly GCA_047618055.1. Lineage (GTDB taxonomy): Bacteria > Pseudomonadota > Gammaproteobacteria > Enterobacterales > Alteromonadaceae > Paraglaciecola. The sequence goes on from JBLHIW010000167.1 coordinate 10, forward strand.
ATATCGTAGGGCAGGGTTTCCCAATCGGGAAAATATTGCACCTTTATATCTTTGTTACGCAAAAAATAACTGAGTTCTTTTTCCAGCTTAATGCCTGAAGGGGTATCGGCCGTCACCAGAAGTATGGGGCCGCTGGTTTTTTCGGCGGCGCTGGCAATGGATAAGGCCATACTGCTGCCATGCAAGTTGCCCCAATGAATAAAGTCGCCTTTGGCTTGCGCTTTATCGCTAGATTTGGACTGGGGCAGGGGTGGTGAAAAAATACTATCTGTCATTAATTTTTTTCGATATTTTGTTTAAGATGACGCTTTTTTAAATTGGCCTGTTGTAAGTGCAAACTGGCACGTACCATCAGATCCTGATCCTGCTCACGGATCCGCGTGAAAAGCAGTGATACATGGTACTGGTCATCCTGCGCCTGACAAGTAATAACTTCGCCAAAACAGAATATTGCTGAAGACTCTTCCTTTATAAATAATTTCAATTCGACCTTCTGGCCTATGTCCACAGGGTTTGGGCATAAGATTACCACTCCCCCACCACCAATCTTGTAAGACGTGTAAGTCAGAGCGGGATCTTCTTCCTGTTGCAGAATAAGGGACATCATTAAATCAATTTTACGTGACTGATGATTCAGGAAATTCACCAGTTCAGCGGCATGACTACCCAAATTACGCAAAGGTCTAAGGGCCTTCACGTCAAGGTCTGCCGCCTCAGAGGCGATTTGAAAGGCATAGGGCATATGATCCACCAGGCAGTCTACCTCAGGCAAAACGAAACGGGCATCCAGAGGCTTCATACTTACCTTGATGGCGTGGGTAATGCTGAAAAACTCTTGGAACTGTTCCAGCTTTTGCTCCAGGCTTAGTGTGTCCATCGTGTCTCCGTTATAAAGTCTATTCAGACTGCATACTTGTTTGCTTTGTAGCGAGCACGTATTATTCATCAATCAATTTACATATACTAACAGTTAAATGTTTTTTCCGCGGATTGTATTAACTGTATGTGCCTGCATAAGAGTCTTAACTTCCCATGTTTCATCCTGTCTCCGCCTTTATCGGTCTGCGTTATGCGAAAGCAAGTAAGGGCAATCACTTCATAGCCTTTATTAATTATTTTTCGGTTGTCGGCATTGCACTTGGCTTGATGTCACTGATTACGGTGTTGGCAGTGATGAACGGTTTTGAGAGTCAGTTAAAGCAGCGTGTTTTGGGGATTACACCCCACATAGTGGTCGACACGCGGGGCAGGGACACTGACCTTATTCAAAAATTAGCGAGCATAGAGGGTGTGTTGGCGAGCGCCAGGTATATTGAGGCTGAGGGGGTATTGCAGTCTGCCCTCGGTTTACAAGGTGTATTGATGCAGGGTGTTGAGCCAACTAGTATGAGCCAACACTCGATCATTGCGAAAAACATGTTGATTGGCAAACTGGATACCCTGCTAGCTGGCGAGTATCGGGTAGTGATTGGCCGCGCCTTATCCCAAAAACTTAAGTTGCGTTTAGGGGACAAAACGCGCCTATTGGCCGCCGGTGCCAGTGTTTTTAGTCCGGTGGGACGTATACCCAGTCAGCGTATTTTCACCGTCAGTGGTATCTACGACGTGGGCTCTAAGTTAGATGAGAAGGTCGTGTTGTTAAACATAGAGGACGCAGCCAATTTACTGCGGACCAAGGTCCGTAAAATCAGCCAAACTCGTTTGTTTTTATATGATGCCTTTGACTACCAAAGTGTATTACTGGCTATACAGCCTTTAGCTCTGCCAAGTGATAATTGGCGTTCCAGACAAGGTCCCCTGTTTGACGCGGTAAAGATGGAAAAAAACATGATGGCCCTGATGTTATTACTGATTATCGCAGTAGCGGCATTTAATATTGTGTCTGCATTGGTGATGGTGGTGACCGAAAAGCAGGGGGACATTGCCATCTTGCTTACTCAGGGAATGAGCCGTATTCAGGTCTTGTCTATCTTCTTATTTAACGGGACTTACAATGGGATCAAAGGGACCGTTTTTGGGGTTAGTGCAGGGGTGGTATTGGTTAGCCAGATTAATAATATTATTAGTCTGCTGGGGATCCCTATTTTGTTGGGGCCGGATGGACACAGCTTGCCCGTTGAGTTGCATTGGCAACAAGTGCTGGTTTTAGTGCTTTTCTCCCTAATATTGTGTTTTGTTTCGAGTCTTTATCCTGCATACCGGGCAGTGAAAGTGGATCCCGCACGGGCTTTACAATACGAATAACTATACCCAAGTGACCTCAATATGTAGGTTCAGAGTTTAGGCAGGAATTCAGGGCAAGGCACAAGATGCAGGGAATGGCATCCCCTTTTCAAGTGTTGTAACGCAGTGCTGATTTTCTGCCTAAGCTCCCTTCGGGCGGGTTTCAAATCCCCAACTACTTCGTTATTTGCATTAGACATAGAAAGACTATGCCGTAATACAAATGCCTTGTATTTGACGATTTGAAATCCCGCTGAATTCTGCATATTGATGTCACTTGGGTATATACCCTGCTTTTTTAAGTGGTATTATCTCGGATAAAATTTTGTTCAATGACTTAAGGTCAGGCTCACGGCGTATCCTTTATAGTCTCTAAGGTTTGTAAAATGGAAAAAACGTTTATTACCGCTCAGCAGTTGTTAGAAGACTCTTTTCGTCTGGCGGCCAAAGTATATGAAGATGGCTTCAGACCGCACTTTATTATTGGGATTTGGCGCGGCGGGGCACCCATTGGTATTGCTGTGCAGGAGTATTTTGATTTTAAGAAGGTAGAAACCGACCATATCGCGGTACGGACCTCATCTTATTATGGTATCAATCAACAATCGAAAACTATCAAAGTCCATGGTTTACATTATCTTATCGAGAACGCCAATGCACAAGATGGTTTATTGATCGTAGATGATGTGTTTGATTCGGGTCGCAGTGTCGATGCCCTGGTCAAGCAAATCAAGACGCTGTCCAGAGCTAACATGCCCCATGACGTGCGCATCGCCTGTCCCTATTACAAACCACAGAACAATAAGACAGAGATAGCACCCGATTATTTTATCCATGAAAGTGACGAGTGGTTGGTATTCCCTCACGAAATTTCAGGGTTAAGTCCGGATGAAATTATCAAGGGTAAAACTGATCTAGCGAATGTAAGGCACTTATTGTTGTAATACGGCCAATCAGCGAGGGTTTGAAAGCCAGGCTCGTTAATCGTGCCTGGCTTTTCAATATTAAATTATTCCAGAGCATATTCTCTGCTTGTTGCTGGGCAGTTTTGGAGTTTATGCTGTATATTGGCGCCCGTTGCAACATCTTACTTGATTCAAGCTAATATTTTACAGCTAGCAATATGTGTTGGAATAAATTGTGTTTACACAGCGTTATTAGACGTCTCCACTTATTTTAGGAGTTGAGCAATAGTTTGACCAGTAAACATAATAATCTTAAACAAAACCCAGGCTTCGGGCATGTAGTCGGGACACAAAAAGTAAAGAGGAGTGATGATGGATAGAGAACAAGTACGCCAGTATCTGCATACTAAACCAGAGGCCATTGAAAGCTTTCCCTTTGGCGAGGACGCCCATGTATTTAAAGTCAAAAATAAGATGTTCGCATTGCTGGCGCTACGTAACGACCTGCTTATGATTAATTTGAAGTGTGAACCTAGCGAGGGCATTGCCTTGTGCGACATGTTTGCCGCTATTACCCCAGGCTATCATATGGATAAGAAGCATTGGATATCTGTGTATTTCGACGGTTCCGTGCCCGAAGGTGAAGTTAAGCGCTTAATCGACAACTCATTTAACCGGGTAGTCGCTAACATGCCTAAGAAAGACCAGCAGTCTATCCTCGATCATTTTTGACCCCCTAATTATCTTTTTGATTAGTTGAGTTCTTCTAAATATTACCGGCTATACCCGTATCCTTGGAAGCTGCACTCACACCAATCACTTAGCGCGTCTAAGCTCATGGGGTGAGTTCCTTTGCCGCCTAGCCGCAATTCGAATGGCTTTGGGTCTAATTGTCAATTTTGGTGGGTTTTTTATGACTTTTTTGTGTGATTACGCTTTGCTGGTATTCCAATACTTAAGGACACCCTCGGCCGGTTTTCCCCGAATAGATTGGGATAAGTTGGGAAAGCCTTCAGAGCTCAGTATTACGGTTTTAAAAGCCAATACCCGGTATGTATGTCAACATTATTTATCATAAAAATGTCCTGTTTGGCGACCGCTTGCATCATCCCTTCAATACCGACGGTCTGCACTGAAAAGTCGGTATTATATGTTCCACACTGCAAGTAACGTTTGCATCACCATGTAAGCTGTAATGAGTATTTATATCCTTAGAAACCACCAGCGCAGATGGTTTATTGGATTAAGAAAAACTGGATTTCATCTGTCAAATCTCCAAGTACTTTTCAACGCATTATCAAACTATTTAGACCTAAGTTTCGTATACCTTGATATCTATTGCTTAACGGTGTTCGCTAAAGGGGCCCCATGGAAAATAAACCAAGCATTATAGCTGTCGCAGGTGCCAGACATTATCTTGTAGGGGCGAGTGATATAAACGGTAACTTTAGCCCTTTACTGCAATTGGGTGAAGTGGCGGTTTGCCAGTCATTATCGGCAGCGAAGCAATTACTGCGTAAAAATAAGATACATAGAGCTGAGGTAATATTGCAATCAGCTTTTGACGAAATGTGTGGTTTATCACCTCCTGTGGTAGCCAGGCAAACCCTCAGTTTTTAAATGATGATAAATTTCCAATCGGCATTTTATTAGGTGAGAGGCTTTTTACTCAAGTTGGAAGGAGCTTATGTCAATTCGAATTTTTGTATGGGGAGTAATCATGATGCTCAGCACGACAATCGCTTCTGTTGAAACGGTTAAGGCCGCAGAAAAAACTAAAGGTGAGCCCCTGGTGTTGTCATTTTCTCAAGAGCGAGATCTTGACGACTGGCAGGTGATTAACGATGGGGTTATGGGCGGCTTGTCATTGGGTGAAATTCGTGTAGAAAATCACAACTTTATTTTTTATGGACGTGTTTCCACTGAAAATAATGGGGGTTTTACCAGTGTCTACCGACCACTAGTAAAGATGCCTGAAGATTTTAAGTCGGTAAAAATCACCGTTGAAGGGGACGGTAAACCCTATCAACTGAGAATAAGAAGTAATCTGACGGGCTATAATGTTGCCTATAAAACAACCTTCGCCACAAAAGCCAATACGCTGCAAACCTTAAGTTTTAATTTAGCCGATTTCAAGGCGTCTTTTAGGGGAAGAGTCGTCAGTGGCGCACCGGTGTTAACAGCGGACACCATTTCACATGTGGGGTATTTAATCGCAGCTAAGCAAGGGGGGCGATTCTCCTTATCCACCTCTTCGATTGAGTTTTTTTGATGGCGTCTTTTATTGATCCGGAAGCTATTCATGAATAAAATCAGCCCCAAAACCTTACTACACAGCAAATGGACTAAAGTCACTGTGAGTAACAAGGAAAGGCATTTTGTGATTAATAAGGTGAGCATCGATGAAGAGCAGCGAGTCACTGCCTGTGTAATTGAAGCGGTGATCAATAAACACGAATATGCCATTAACTGGCGGGACTTAAAAGACAGCCAGCAATGGAGAATCGGCTGGCAATAGCTTCGCCCCGAAACCGCTAAAACCCAACTATTGGACCCGGGCTGTTGCAAGGCAGCCCGGATAACAAAAGCCTACCAGTTAATGTCTTTACCTTGCCAGTCAAGATAACTTGCTTCGCCATTCACTGGCGTATTCTCAACAATATTCAATAATTGCCTAGCCACAAACTCGCTGGTAAATAACTTTCCTTGTGGTACATTTTTTTGAAACGGTTTTGAAAGGGGGCTGTCTGTTGTGCCGGGATGAAAGGAGATCAGTTTAATATTTTTGGCTCTGCGGGCTAACTCCACGGCCGCAGATTTTATCAGCATATTCATTGCGGCTTTTGACGCCCGGTAACTATACCAACCACCCAATTTATTCTCACTAATACTGCCAACTCGAGCGTTAAATAATACTAATTTACATGGATGTTTGCCGCGCAATACCGGTGTCAGGTATCTGAGCCAGAGCATGGGAGTCAGGGTGTTCGCGGTGATTATTTCCATGAAGGCCTGGGCTGAAAAGTCTTCTAAGCGTTTTTCTGGCTGGCAACGTTCATTATGCAAGATGCCGTGGCAGATAAAAACCTGAGTAATTTCAAGGTCAGCATATTGCCCAATGCGCTCAACAGCGTCTTTTATGTGGTGCTCCTGATAATCTTCAAGGGTAATTGTGATGGCCTGATTAAAACCATCTTGCTGGTAAAACTCGTTATTGCGGCTGATAACAATGAGTTGTGTGTCTGTTTGTTTGCTTATTTGCGCCGCTAAAGCTTTGGCAATTTCACTGTTAGCGCCGATTATTAAGCTTGCCGGGTTTTTCATTGCATACTCCTTGCTCACAAGTGTTTGAGCCAATGCCAAAACGGCGATAGATAAAACTAGAAATAGGCTGACGATATTTGGCCAGCAGCAAGTAAACCCAGTGTGCAAGCTGCTTGATCACGGGAAATTGCAGGGGAGCAACCAGGGCTCCTTTGCCAACCAGTGTCCACGCTCGGTGGGTTACATCCAGAGCGAGTAATGTTTTGCCCTGGAACTGGCCATGTAACATTTTCATGGCTTTATCGATATCAATAGTTGGAAAAAGCACCTGAAAGTTTTCCTGATGAAGGTTTTCCAGGATGATTACATTATTGATGTCGTGCCGTTTCAGTTTTTGCATTTCTAAACTGCATAAGGGGCAATGACCGTCGTAAAAAATCGTTAATGTTTCGCTTGTCACTATGATCCTCCTAATACTGTCCGGTTTTTTAAATCAAGTAATGGGTTGAGCCCTTACTTTTTTTCCAGATAAATTTTATCGTAAAAGGTGTATACCCATTCGGGGCGATAAATGATCAATAAGGTGATGGTCATGCCGTTTAGCATGCCCTCCATAAACAACATCAGTGTGGACA
>JBLHIW010000168.1:0-6991 GCA_047618055.1 Paraglaciecola sp.
AAAGCGACCATAAGTCCAGTCACCCTTGTCTTTAGACACTAAACGGGCTGAACTATAGGGCAGGGCTTCACCTGACTCTGCTTTAGCAACAATTTTTAATTTACCGTCTTCAACAAAAGCGTTTTCGACACTCTGCGTATAACATTGTTGCTCTTGGTTACCGCCCCCATCACAGTTGACTTCATGGGTCCATTTGCTGCTGTCTATGGATGTCCCATCGAATTCATCATTCCACACCAGATCCCAGGGCGTGTCACGCTGTAAGCGAGAGCTAAATGATAAGCGTGAGCGTTGCAGGGTAAAGTCGACACGGGCCGACATTTTTTCGCCTGGTGCCAGGCTGCCAGCCACAAACTCAAAATAAGGGACACCTTCGGCAGTTTCACCATCATTATTGACAACTTGCAGGGTGGCCTGTTCAATTAAGACCCGAAATGGGCCTACAAGATTGCTGTTGCCAGCATTTTCAATAGAGACAACTGAAAAATATACACGATTAACACGATCCATCGCAGCTCGTGACTGCGTGATATCAACGTCGCTCTGCACATTTTCCCAGGCAGCGAGCCCTGCGGGAGATACCAAAATGGCCAAAGCTGATAGCAGCCCTTTTACCCAATTAACACTTTTCATCTTTATCCTTAACTAATGGGTGGTGTTCAATAAAAAAAAGCCCAACAGCAAAACTGTCAGACTTCAGAGTGTTCTTTATGCTTTTACGGCGCCGCGCTTTCTGCGCAGATACAGACCCATCAAAGCTAAAGGCAACAGTAAAGCCGTAGATGGCTCCGATACTGCAGCAGTAGGCAGGTCAAAACTGTTTAACTGCACATTATCAATTTGCAGGAAAGAACCCAGAGAATTGATGTCAAACCCAGCCACCAACTGGAAGTCCAGCGACCAACCGGCTTGATTGAAAAAGGAGCTGTCTAAATCAACACTGAACGATTGGGTATCGTAGTCAAGACCTTCATATAAAAGACCAAGCTGACCGTCTGCCCCAAACAGATCGCCGCTGCCATCACCCAGAGCTGCAAGCCAATAGTCGCGTCCTAAGGGATCATAGTTGGCCTCTTCACCATCAAAGGACCAATCAAACGACAGGTTCAAACCCTGACCAGCTACAACGCTTAAATCCAGACTCTGGAAAATCGAGTTGTAGAATGATGCGCTGGTATCTGCGAAATCAATATTCAATTGCGCAGCACAGGCTGTGGGCCCACCAGCAATTTCAAAATCATTACTTGTAGAACCGGCGCCAAAATCCGTATCTTGCTGCCAGCCTGTAAAGTCACAGGTAGCAAAATCTCCATTGGTAATAGTCGCGGCATAGGTATTTGTTGCAAGAAAACTGCAGGCAAGTAAGGCAATAAGCTTAATAATTTTCATGTTGGTTCCCATCTAATCTTGAGTTGACGCGCAAGGAGATACTTGACCGCGTTTGGCGGATGAAGCTCTGTATATGTAATATGATTTTTTCCAACGCTTTAATCACCTTTACGCCGAAACCACCTTCGTCTTTCAGACCCTTAGAAAAACTGGGCTTGCAATGATCACTCACTGCAAATGTCCGCCCTACAAAGGTGCCTTTATATCTGTAAGTCGCTGAAAAAAAATCAAACAAATATTCGCCCCTAAAGTTTGCTTTTATAGTTCTGTTGCAGAAAAATAAAACTTTGCTTAACATTTTTTTAACACTTATTTAACATAGAAAACGAATATACCGACTAACACACTTACTTCCCCCTCCCTTTCGTCAGCCCGCCCGCCAAAAAAGCTCGGTTGGCAACTCAGTAGATGAACTGCCCTTTATTTATGCCCAAGCGGACGGAATAATGCCAAGTCATCTGGATTGCTATTCGCAGTGGGGGAACGGAGGTGATTGAGTGGGCCTAGGAACAAGACATTAGACTCAACAAGGTTGATTAGGGGCTATGAGAGGATTTAAGAAACAGCTGACAGGTATTCAGGAGGTAAGAGGCACAACCTTCGCTAGCTAAAACCCATTTATGACGACGGTGCGGTGAGATACCGTCTAATCACGCTGCCATAACTTCGGCTCACTTTTAACTGTTCACCACACCTTAGAAAAACAAAAAACTCCCCTTTACTATGGGCTGTGGCCCGTTCTATCTTCGCCATATTGAGGATGGTTGAGCGATGAATACGCTTAAAAATATTTGGATCCAGCTGCTCGACTAAGTCTTTCATAGTACTGCGCATAACATGGGTTACCCCCTCTACATGCACACACATATAGTCACCTGCAGCATCAATCCAGTCTATATCCTGCATACACACCAAGGTAGTACTGCCACCATCTTTAATAAACAGTTTTTCAGAAAAATGATTGGTATTTTTCATCGTTGACTGCATCGCCTGCTCAACCTCCACCAAAGGCGCAGACCGGTGGTCAATTTGACCCAGGGCTTCGAGTAGATGCTGTTTGACATCTTTAAGGACACCTGTAGATGAATAGTGTTCAACCGCGCGCTGCACCGCCCGCTCTACCAGCTCTTCTTCCAGGGGCTTCAATATATAATCGACGGCATTGATATCAAAGGCTGCCACTGCATATTGGTCATAGGCAGTGGTAAAAATAATCATCGGCATAATATCGGCTTGCAAGGTTTTAACCACTTCAAATCCATTCATACCGGGCATTTGAATATCCAGAAAAATAAGATCTGGACTGTGGGCCAGAATCGCCTGAAGCGCCTGACGACCGTTTTCACATTCCGCCACCACCTCAACTGCGGCAATGTCCCTTAGGTTCGCCCTTAACAAGCGTCGAGCTAATTGTTCATCGTCAACAATAATGGTTTTTAAGGTAATCATATTTTTTCATTGGTTTTTTGATAGGGCAAGCGCATCACAATACGCAACCCTTGGGGCGCCACATGTTCTAAGACAAAAGATTGCCTCTCCCCATACAAGGTAAGCAAGCGCTGCTGGGTGTTGCCCAGTCCTATGCCGCAAGGGCCAAGTAATTTGCCATTGACCAGCTCCACGCCGGGTCCATCATCACTGACCGTAAGGACCAATTGCCCCCTCATTACCGTTGCCTCTATCACTATTTTTCCGCCATTTTCCTGTTCGGTAATGGCATACTTAACCGCATTTTCAACTAGTGGCTGCAGGATCAAACTGGGCACCAGACACAGACTGGCCAGCGGTTCAACGTCAATCTCAACCCGCAGACGCTGGTCAAATCGTATTTTTTCAATATCTAGGTATAGCTTAAGTGCGTCTAACTCCTGAGACAAACTCACCAATTGGCTTGGCTCACTGTCCAAAGAATAACGCAAAAACTTGCCAAGTTTAGCCACCATACCCTTCGCCTGCACTTGATCCCCCAGTTTGATAAGGGCATAAATTGCATTCAGGGTATTGAACATAAAATGCGGATTTAACTGATATCGTAGCATCTGCAACTGTGCCTCTTTTGTCGCTTCAGAGGCTTGCACACTGGATAATTTAGCCCGCTGCGCCAGACCCGTTGCTTCATTTCGCTCAGCCTGAAAGAGTAAAGCGTATTTAATACCGTGGTACAGCGCCGACCAGCACAATAAGATCAGCAGCGAGGTAAAATACCAACCACCAAAATCCCGCCATACCTGTACATATTTAGATTTAATACTGTCTGCGGGGACATCGTTGAAATCAAATACCAAGGCTTCCCAGGTATTGATGAGGGTTGTAGAGGTATCTGCTTCAGCCATGTGGGTGGGATTATTATGATCTTCAAGTTTTAACAGTACCGGGATACCCGCGTCGGGCGAATAGACCCATACCGTCATGGTGCTATTGGCTATGGTAACAGGGATTTTTGCAGCAAAACCCTCTACTGTACCTATTGTGGTGCCCGCCCAGGACTTCCCATTGCTTGGCTTAGTCGTCATCGCGACGGTACCTCTTCTCCCCGAGGGGTCTGTTTCAAATACAGTAAAAGCGCCACCGAAATCGTTTACCGTATAATCAAGGTCCTCGTTTTCAAAATTAACCGGTAAGTCTATTTGGCTCGTTGCTTCATCGTTGCCTCGATGACTAGGGGAGTCTATCGCCCGCCTCGCGGTGACACCAACGTTTACATCGTCCCAATAGTAGGTTTTTTCGCCCACACTTGCCCCTTCAACCCCGAAATTGAAAAAGATCGAGGCCTTATCGAACTCCCAATTGGAATGCTGCAATGAACTGGCAGAACCGCCCAGTACGATCCAAAAATACAACTGCAGGCGCAGCACATTCCACAGTAAGGCAAGCAATATAAGCGACACCACACTGAGCAACATGCGACTGGCAATGGGCTTGTCCCAAAGTAACAAGAATACTTTACGTAACAGCAAACTTAAAAGTAAGCCTAGCAATGAACAGAGCAGGATGTGGATCGTATTTAGCCAAAAGCCACTGGTCGTATACCACAGGGTCAGCGCGAAGTAGGTGAGCACCGCAAGGCCCAGCCAACCGGTGAGCTGTAGGAAGTTAAACAATCGCAGTTTAGTGGACGTGAGGTGCACAAAAAGTGCCTGCCAGTTAATAGCTCTATTCTCCTTTTCGGCTTACACTGTATGCAGTGTTGGTAATCGTCAGTGTCTAGATACGGTTACTTTATCCTGCAAGATCACCCACAATTGGGCAAGTAAGGTAAGCTAAATATATAAGCCCTTTGGTAAGGGCGAAGATAAAATACATTTTACCTGTTGGCAATATGTATTTTTAATTAGAGGCCGTTTGTCTTGGCAAAACGACCCTGGTGCAGTGCACCTTTATTATGCAGGACTAAAGTGTTTAAATTGCCTGCGGCCAGACCAATATTGGCATCAATCTGCCGCTTATTATTGAGTTTTAATATGGCCAAGTGACACTGTCAAAGAGAGCGTGAGTGGCTTATCATACATCCATTGCTGGCGAAGTCCTGCGCGCTGCTTACTTATCAAGTCTAAAAATATTCGCCAAGGCTCAGGACAATCCCTGTTTAGGCCGGCCAGGTATTTTTCTTGTTCTTGAGGATAATGTTGAGCAATGAGGTTTTCTTGTAGCCATTCAAAATCCGGTAATAATAGCGATGAATACTCTGCGCTCACGGCGATCCTTAAGCCCGCTAGATCAAGATCGCCAAAGTAGACCAGTGGTTTTTCTGGATAGTTTTGCCGCCAAATCTGCCGCAAGGTTTTACAAGCCACCGAGTGACCGTTATCCCCTCTATATATCACTAATGCCAGCTCTAGCGCTTTCGGTTTGTGGTATTTATGCCAGTCATTAAAGCTATCCCTATTTTCCACTACCACCAAACTGTCAAAGACTGAAACATCGAGGGCATCGACATCTAATTCAAGGTTAAACTGCTCGGCCAGATAAAAGCGTTTGCCTAAGGGGGAAATTTCAGAAGGCCGGGTAAGTGCCACCAGCAACAGGTGGTGTGTGGGCTTGATTTTCCCGCTCTTTTCTTCGAAGCTTTTTAGCGCAGCCCTCGCATGGTTGTCCTGACTAAAGTCAGTAAAGATACTGGCATAATGGGCCGATAATGTTTGCTCAAGGGTGTCAATTCCCGTCCTTGATACTTTTCCTTGCCGATTATTTTGTATGCCACTGCCAAGATCAATGCCATGTTCGTCGCACCATTGCCTGATCTCTTTTGCCGTGGGGCCTGTGCCTAAAACGACATCATTTTCACGGTATAATTTATCATATTTATCCCGCAACAGCTTTTTGGCTCTGGGGCTAAGATCGTTCATTGCCCTTAGCCCACTGCCTGATTATCAGCAAAAAACCCCATGCCTAATTGTACATCTTGAATAATATACAGCTGATTAAAGCGGCTTTGCTCGGCGCTGACTTTTATTAACTCAAAACTATCTTTACTACTGGCAGGCAAACCTTCATATTCGGCGACTATCTGAAATAACCAAATTTCGGCGTCCCAGGTTAATGCCTTCTCCGCCAAATAATCCACTCCGCTTAAGGCTTGGTTACTATCGATTACCCTTATAAAAAAGTCTTCCACATCCTTGGCTAACTGGTTTTGCCGGGTAAACACTGCACTTTTTTCAGCAATTGAAAATCCCTTCCCCTGTTGTTCAGTGGCGATATCTACCACGCTTTCTCGGGGAACCGCTCGGGCAAGTTCAGCTAAAACATAGCTATCCTGTGCCCGGTCCAAGGCAATAAAGCCCTGAGCGACGATACCTTTAGCTTGATTGATGACCCCGGGAACTTGACTGCGGTTGGCATAGTCACCTATTTTAAAATTGGGATGCTGGCGTAAAAACGCACCCATACGATTGATCAGCAACGCTCTGTCTTGTTGATGACGAAAACGTGCCATCAACAGTACTAAGCGTTTTTGTACTTCTAACAACGAGCCTGAATGTTCCGAAATACGGGCTTGTAACTGACTCACTAACAACTTGCGTAGTGAACCATCACTGCCTGCTAGCTGAATAAGATCATCAAAATTGATAATGCCAAAACCGTCGAGTATGCGTCTGAGTTGCCGCTGAGCGAGTTCGATTTCTAAAATTTTATCATCTAAGCTGCTGACAAAGCCAAATTCGGTATTTAGCCTGTGCCAGAGACTTTCTATGGCGTCGCCAAACTGCCCGGTCATATCGTGCACGCGCTCGATAAGCAACTGCATATGATGTTCACTGGCCGCGTAATCACCCTTTTGCCTTGCCGCTTGCAACGACTGCACACGGGTGTGGATTTGATCTAAGTGTTCACCTACATCCGAATTAATTTGCCGTTTGCGCTCATCCTGAGTCAGGCTGGCGATCAGATCGTTGACGATGGGGCGTAAACGTAAAGACTGCTCATCAGGATAGAACAGTACTCGACTATCCAGCAGCTTTTGTAATGCTTGCTGGGAAAATGCCGACTCATTCACCTGCCCGTGCAAATATCCCTGCATCAAGACCTCGGCATGTTTGCCAATTAACTCTAAACGCTCTTTACCTAATGCAAATAGGGGATTGCTTTGCCCCTTAATTTG
>JBLHIW010000169.1:0-6821 GCA_047618055.1 Paraglaciecola sp.
AGAGAAGTCGCTTCTCGGGGTATAACCGTGAATGTGGTTGCCCCTGGATTTATTGACACTGATATGACTAAGTCACTGACGGATGAACAAAAACAAGCCATACTTAAGGATATTCCGGCCAATCGTCTGGGCTCTCCTCAGGAAATAGCCGCCATTGTTGGCTTTTTAGCCAGTGATGATGCTGCCTATATCACGGGTGAAACCTTACATGTGAACGGTGGCATGTTTATGAGTTAATTTATACTGAAGATAGCGTGGTATGTTAGTTCATCATTTATTGCTGCGCATTTTTAACTATATGTTTTATAATGGATTTTTATTATTATCTAAAGCTTACAGGTTAAAGTTTTGTTTATTACAATCGAAAATCCCCGTGGTTCGACCAGCCAAAAAGTTTACTGACTTGCTTGCAAGGCTGTTATTTGGTGAATACACTACGGAAAAATTTCTATCTACTATCTAGCGAATTTAAAGGGAAAACAAGAATTATGAGTAACATCGAAGAACGTGTTAAAAAAATCGTCATTGAACAATTAGGCGTTAAAGAAGAAGAAGTAAAACCTGAAGCCTCTTTTGTTGATGATTTAGGTGCAGATTCACTAGATACAGTTGAATTGGTAATGGCTCTAGAAGAGGAATTCGACACCGAAATCCCTGACGAAGAAGCTGAAAAAATTACCACAGTTCAATCTGCTATCGATTATGTAAACGCAAACAAAGACGCGTAACATCATTTAAAAACGGCTCTTTCTGAGCCGTTTCTTTTATACCCATTTATTATAAATTCGGAGGCCAATGTGTCTAAACGTCGCGTTGTAGTGACCGGTCTTGGTTTGCTGTCTCCCTTAGGTAACGATTACGTTTCTACCTGGGAGAACATTATCGCGGGCCAAAGTGGTATAGGACCAATTACTTCTTTTGATGCCTCTGTATTTACTACCCACTTTGCCGGCGAAGTGAAAAATTTTGATGTTGAAGCCTATATTCCCAAAAAAGAATGTAAAAAAATGGATAAATTTATCCAGTTTGGTATCGCGGCTGGGAAACAAGCTCTCACCCATTCCGGACTGGAAATAGGCCCAGAAAATGCTGACCGTGTCGGTGTGGCTATCGGCTCCGGGATCGGAGGCCTAGGCATGATTGAAGAAAATCACACTAAGTTGATGGCGTCGGGTCCCAGAAAGATATCGCCATTTTTTGTGCCGGCGACGATTACGAATATGATTTCCGGTTTTTTATCCATTATGGAAGGCTTAAAAGGGCCAAACCTGAATATTGTCACCGCCTGTACCACGGGCGTGCACAACATTGGCGTGGCAGCCCGTACCATTGCCTATGATGATGCCGATGCTATGCTTGCCGGTGGAGCTGAATCTTCTATCTGTCCATTGGGCTTAGGTGGCTTCGCCGCGGCACGTGCCTTATCCACTCGAAATGATGCGCCACAAATTGCGAGTCGTCCCTGGGATAAAGACCGTGATGGCTTTGTCATGGGGGAGGGCGCCGGGGTTGTTATGCTCGAAGAGTATGAATTTGCTAAGGCACGGGGTGCGACTATTTATGCTGAGCTTGTGGGTTTTGGTATGAGCGGCGATGCCTATCATATGACCTCGCCACCGGCGTCCGGTGAAGGGGCGGCGAGAGCCATGAAAAACGCCTTGAATGATGGCAAAGTTAATCCGGAGCAAGTTGGTTATATCAACGCTCACGGTACGTCTACTCCCGCCGGAGACGTGGCGGAAGTCGGTGCGGTAAAAACCATATTTGCCGGACATGCGAGTAAAGTATTGGTCAGTTCGACTAAATCTATGACCGGGCACCTATTGGGAGCCGCTGGGGCAATAGAAGCCATATTCACTATTTTGGCCTTAAAGGATCAGGTCGCTCCGCCGACTATTAATTTAGATGAGCCCGGTGAAGGCTGTGATTTGGACTTTGTGGCCAATCAGGCAAAAGAGATTAAAATGGATTATGCCCTGTGTAATTCCTTTGGTTTTGGTGGCACTAATGGCTCACTGTTGTTTAAGAAAGTCTAATAAAATTGGCCAGGGGCGCAATGCTTCTTGCAAATTCCATTATGCAAGATAAAGTCTGTTGTCTCTTTAGGAGACCGCAGGCTTTTTTCATTTTTAACCATAGCATGTATCCATGATAGTTAACGGTCAGCCACAAACACAGCTCAATATTGCCGATAGAGCACTGCAATACGGCGATGGGTGTTTTACCACCCTCGCAGTGCGACATGGCCGGGCTGAATTGTGGGCCGAGCATCTGATCCGCTTAAAACTGTCTTGCGCGCGTCTACATATTGTTTTTTCTGACTGGAATGCCTTGCACAGGGATGTAAAAACCTTGATAAAGGATCAGACAGAGGTCGTGCTAAAAATTATCATTAGCCGTGGTGAAGGTGGACGGGGTTATGGTGTGTTGGGCGTCGGCCAGCCAAGTTATATACTCAGCCTATATGCCATGCCTCAGCACTATCAACAATGGCAGGGGCAGGGGATCGACCTCGGCCATAGCCCGATAAAACTCGCCAGACAGCCGCTGCTGGCCGGCATCAAACATCTTAATCGCCTTGAGCAGGTATTGATAAAATATGAACTTGAGCAAAGTCCGTATTTAGACGCGGTAGTATGTGATACCGACAATATGATGGTTGAAACCTCTGCGGCTAACCTATTTTGGCGTCAGGGTCCGTTGTGGTTCACCCCACAGCTGTTAAATTCCGGAGTAGAAGGGCTAATGCGAAATGTGGTTATGGATATTTTCAAGCAAAACGCAGTGGCTATCCAAGCGGTTTCAGCCGGGGTTTCGAGTCTGCAACAAGCCCAAGAAGTGTTTATTTGTAATAGCCTGATGGGAGTGGTACCGATTAAATCATTTACCCCTATGGATACGTCAGAAAAGAAGAATTTTGTATTTGATCAACTCAGTTGGCTGCAAACTTTGGTGAGTCATCGTTTGGCAATACAGGAGCGGAATTAATGAAGTCTTTGATTGTCAAAACTCTTGTCCTATTGTTGGTCGCGGTATTGGCCACTTATTATTGGCTTGACCGGCAGGTACAGCAACCGATTAATTTACTCACCCCAACACTATTTGAAGTCAGGGATGGCGAATATGCCCACTCGGTACTGAATCACTTAAGTGAGGCGGGGATCATTGAGCAGAGCCTTCCCTTTAAAATCCTGCTAAAATTTAAACCTGCATTAGCCGAGCTTAAAACCGGGATCTATGAGATAGAGCCGGGTCTCAATGGTGAAGATGTATTACGCTTACTATCAAGTGGCAAGGAAAAGCAGTTTTCAATTAGCCTGGTAGAAGGCCTGCGATGGAATGAATGGCAAGGGCAGCTGAAGTCACATCCAAGACTCACCCACTCACCTCTATTTGATGAGCGCGTGCAGGATATACAGGGCAGTGCTCAGGGGCTGTCTTTGGAAGGCTGGTTACTACCAGAAACGTATTATTTCACCCATGGCACCCAAACATCACAAATAGTGCAACGGGCCTACGCAGCGATGCACGCTTATTTAGTCCAGGCCTGGGAGAATAGGGCACCCGACTTACCCTATGATAATGCCTACGAAGCGCTGATCATGGCCTCTATTATCGAAAAAGAAACCGGCGTAGCCAATGAGCGGCCCCGTATTTCTGGCGTGTTTGTTAACCGATTACGACAAAATATGCGTCTGCAAACGGATCCGACGGTGATCTACGGTATGGGGGATAGTTTTGACGGCAATATTCGCCGTAAAGACTTAAGAACCCCGACAGCATATAATACTTATGTCATAAAGGGTTTACCCCCCACCCCCATTGCGATGCCAAGTAAGCTGGCGATCGATGCGGCGATGCACCCCCTGGAGACAGATGAACTGTATTTTGTGGCGATGGGCAATGGTCGGCACAAGTTTTCCCACACGCTACAAGAGCACAATCTTGCGGTGCGGGAATACCAATTAAAAAGATAAGAGAGTAATGATTGGCTAAGAGTAATAACATCGTCCCTGGAAAGTTTATCGCCATTGAAGGGCTTGAGGGCGCAGGTAAAAGTACTGCAGTACAACTGGTCAGCGCGACGATTAAAGCGGCGGGTCATGAGCTGGTCAATACCCGAGAGCCCGGTGGTACGCCCATGGCCGAAGCTATCAGGGAATGTGTGAAACACGATTGGCAAGATGAAGACGTCACCATCGAGGCCGAATTATTGTTAATGTATGCCGCTCGTGTCCAGCTTCTGCATAACGTGATCCAGCCCAGTTTAGCCAGGGGTTGCTGGGTGCTCGGTGACAGACATGATATGTCCTCCCGTGCCTATCAGGGCGGTGGACGTCAGATTGATGAAACCTTAATCGAGGGACTTCGCAAGATTACCTTGAAAGGCTTTAGACCCGACTTTACCCTGTATTTGGATGTCGAGCCGGCAGAGGGCCTAAAGCGTGCCCGGGGTCGGGGTGAACTGGATAGGATTGAACAGCAGGATATTGGGTTTTTTCATCGAACACGGGCCCGCTACCTACAATTGGCAGAGCAGTCTTCTCGTTGCGTGGTGATCAACACCATGCAGCCTATTGAGTGCGTACATCAAGACATTAAACATGCTACCGAAACCTTTCTGAATTCCCTATGTATCCCTGGTTAGCCCATAAAAAACAGCAACTTTGCCGACGAATTATTCAGGGCAAATTACATCACGCCTTGCTGTTTCAGGGGCAGGACGGCATAGGCAAGACTGAATTTGCTCAGGATCTTGCGCGCTTTTTGTTATGTGCTAATAAACAAGAAACCGCTGCATGTGGCGAATGTCAGGCCTGTAAGTTAAACCGGGCGGGGACCCATCCGGACTTCCACCAGATTGAATCAGAAAAACAAATTGGTGTGGATCAAATACGGGAGGCGATTAAGAAACTACTCGGTAGTTCCCAGCTCTGTGGTGCTAAGGTTTTGGTGATCTATGCTGCACACACTATGACTGAATCAAGCGCTAATGCGCTGCTAAAAACCCTCGAAGAGCCTACTGATAATACCTTTTTATTGCTGATCACCAGTAAGCCTGAGCGTTTGTTGCCTACCATATTGAGTCGCTGTGAGCGGCTTTTGCTGCCAGGTTCGGATATGGCGACCACGAGTGAATGGCTGAAATCTCAGGGCTATACCCAGCTCGACCAGGATTTAATACGTCTTTACGGCGCATCGCCGCTAAATTTGTTGAAGGAATTACAAGCGGAAAAGAGCTTTAGCTATCAACAATTTTTAGCCGGTATAGAGGGCTTAGGCAACCAGCAATGCAGTGTTGCAGAATTATCATCTAGCTGGCAGGAACATACAGAAAGGGTCATAAAATGGCTGCAATATTGGTTGGCTGATCAAATCAGGCAATCACCCGCTAAAGTAGAGCAACTCTGGGTGTTGCATGGTGCCTGCGCCAGGGCAACTGAGGCTTTACGTCATCCCGGACTAAACAAAAGCTTATTGCTGGCTAATTTATTACAAGCCTTAGTGCTTAAAGAAGCACCAAAAACTGTGCACAAAACCGCCCTAAAAACTTCATTTCGTTAATAACTAGGATAGCCACTTGTTTGTAGACTCACATTGTCATTTAGACCGCTTAGATAAAAGCCCGGACGAACTCGCTGAAATTCTTAATTTTGCCCAGCGCAGAGGGATTGAGCACTTTTTATGTGTGTCGGTCACCCTTAAGGATTTTCCGGCCATGATGAAGACCATTGAACCCTTTGAGCATGTATCTGCATCCTGTGGTGTTCATCCACTTTATCAGGAAGATGCCTGTTCCTATGAAGAATTACTGGCCATGGCGTCCACAGAGGACGTAGTTGCCATCGGTGAAACCGGTCTGGATTATTTTTACAGTGCAGACACCAAAGCAGTGCAACTTACCTCCTTTGTGGATCACATTAAGGTGGCAAATGTGCTAAATAAGCCGCTAATTATCCATACCCGAGATGCCCGGGAAGATACGATAAGGTTGCTCAAAGAACACAAGGCAGCCAGCACCCGTGGAGTATTACACTGTTTCACCGAGACCTGGGAAATGGCTCAGGCGGCGATGGAGCTGGGATTTTATATTTCCATTTCGGGGATCGTGACCTTTAAAACGGCTAAAGAACTACAGGAGGTGGTCAAAAAAATTCCCCTTGAGCGTTTGTTAATTGAAACAGATTCCCCCTGGTTGGCGCCGGTGCCTTATCGTGGCCAAGCCAATCAACCGGGCTTTGTAAGAGAAGTCGGCGAGTTTATTGCCGAGCTAAAAGGCATCAGTGTAGAAGAATTGGCAGAGATAACGACCCATAACTTCTATGATCTTTTTGCCATCAAACGGCTTGCTTAGAACATTCCATCTTAATCACTGATCTCAAACCTTGCTTACTCTGTGATCTACTTGGTGAATCGGCTGTTAATTTTCACCACACAGTTGACCGAGAACATAGAGAAAAGCTGTTTAACTCCCGAATAAAGAGCTTAGAACGGGGGATGAATGTAGCTTAAGTGGCGCAGCACTTTTTGTATTTTTTGCCACTCGCGCACGGACAAGCAGCATTTCGCTGAGGTTTATACTGCCCCGAGTCTTCAAAAATTTTGCCAGAGGTATAACGCCACTGATTATCTTCCAGGCAAAAATCAGACAGCTCATGGAGTCGGTAAAATAGTGTTTTATCTTGTTCTGATACCTGATAGTACGCACAGAATTCTACCTGAGAATTTGGTCCTTTTTGTTGCGCTTTGTGCACTTCTAGCTTAAGCCAGCGGGTATTCGCTGCATCCTGGCTTAGCTGCTGTAAGTCCAGCTTATTCCG
>JBLHIW010000170.1:0-6779 GCA_047618055.1 Paraglaciecola sp.
TAATAGCTTATCAGGATGAATGCTGATGAGCGAAATGAGTTTGTATCCTCTGTGAAGCGTCAAATAGCTGCGCAGCCTGATAAATCAGAAAATGTACACGGCAATTTCTGGCTGAACATAATACAGCAGCTTAACCCTTGCCGTTCCCAAGCAATATCAACAGGAGAAAGTCAAAATGACTAAAGCACGCAAAATCAAAAAAGAAATCAAAACACGAAAAGCAAAAATCAAGAGGCAAGAAGGCAAGCTAAAAAAACTGCAGAAAGCACTAAACAAAGCACCATAGTGCTGTCTTAACCGGGGCGTGTGGAGCACATATAGGCTTCACTTGGCTCGGAATAAACAATCTTAGCTATATTCACCTAGCCCAGGAGAAAATTAATTATGGCGAAAAAAAATCAAAACACCGCAAAAAAGAAAGTAAAAACTGATACCTCAGCAAATGACAGCCTAATTGAGGACATCAATGCCAAACTAAAATCAGGCCCAAAAGACCTACAACAGCAAGTTGACGAATTAACAACACAGGTAAAAGCACTGAGTAAAGACCCGGGTAAAACTGCCCGTAAATTACTCAAGGCAATTGAAAAGAGCTACCATAAAAAAGCAGCCCAGTTGCACAAGGACTTCGATAAGCGCATGTTAGCCGTGCACAAAATACAAGACAAGATAATCGCCCACCTGCCAACAGAGCTGGCTAAAACCCTAAATCTAACTGGGAGCGGCGCGACACAGGCCTCAAAAAAGCTGATAACTCCCGCGGTCAACGTTAATCAGCGCCCGGCAGTCAAGCCAAAATCAGCAAAAACGCCTGGCATTGCATCAATAAACGGAATTGGTCCGGTGACGCAGACAAAACTCGCTGTGGCTGGTTTTACCCGCCTCGAAGACTTAGCTAAAACGCCCGCAAGCAAAACAGAAGCATTAAAACAGTTTGCCACAACCAAAGGATTTAAAACCTGGAAAGAAGACGCTCAGGCATTACTTGATAAGAAATAGCCGTTCCTTAAGCCGAAAGGCCTAATACGATGGTTGTTGCGGGCCCCCAGCCCTGGATTGTCATCCTTTCATGACGTTCCCTGACAGGCAGCAAACACTAAGGGGTCAACTGAAATGTTTGCTCCCTTGCATCGAGCTTGGTTAAACAGCCACAGACAAATAAAACACTCGTCATGAACACCCCATATAACATCCATTCGGCTCATGCTACGCTAGATTGTCCGTGGTGCCTCTCTAAGAAGTCATAATCCTAGTCCCTTGGTTTTGTTTAACCTGTCTTTCGCTATCCTGACAAAATAGGCCTTAGAGGCCGGTCAAACTATTTATTGTCCTGTTAGCACAATGAGGACGCAAATTGTTTCTGACTGAATTCGATCATTTTTATGGTAAGTTTCATCTAATAAATTCATTTCAAGCTGTATACCTCAATTCACTCAAATTAAAAATTAATATATGCCACTGTTTATTATTGACTTTTAATATAAAGCAGAATTTTCAAGCTGAATTTCAGCAGGTAATCAGTTTCGTAATATTTCTTCCAACAACTGAAATTTTCTACATATTATTCCCAATCAAGTCTTAACTAACAAAGCGGAAAATGTAAAAATACACCCATATTCAAGAAAATGAATCTTGTCGGCCAAAACTTATACTTTACTGGCGTGTTGACGGTTTCGTTAATCCTTTACAAGCCAATAATCCAAACAATCAGCACCGGGCATAGCCTTGATGGGTGTAATAAAACAGGAGTAGATTTGATGAGCGTGTTAGCCCCCTCTTTGGACTTGTCACAATATGGCATTTCTGAGGTCTTTGAAATTGTCCACAACCCCTCTTATGAAACCTTATATGTCGAGAAGACGAAGGGAGAACTGAGCGGTTATGAAAAGGGTTTTACGACTGAATCGGGAGCCGTTTCGGTTGACACCGGTGTATTCACCGGTCGCTCTCCTAAAGACAAATATATTGTACGAGATGACGTCACACGGGATACCGTATGGTGGTCAGATCAGGGCAAAAACGATAACAAACCTATTTCTCAGGAAGTATGGTCCCATCTGAAAATACTGGTAAGCCAGCAACTTTCGGGAAAACGTCTGTTTGTTATGGATACCTATTGTGGTGCTGATCCCGCTACCCGCCTAAAAGTGCGCTTTATCACCGAAGTCGCCTGGCAGGCGCACTTTGTTAAAAATATGTTCATTCGCCCAAGCCAAGCCGAATTAGCCGGCTTCGAACCAGATTTTATCGTGATGAACGGTGCCAAGGTGACGAATCCCCAGTGGCAGGAGCAGGATCTCAATTCAGAAAACTTTGTGGCCTTTAATTTGACTGAAAAAATCCAGCTCATTGGTGGCACGTGGTATGGCGGTGAGATGAAGAAAGGTATGTTCTCAGTAATGAACTACCTGCTCCCACTTAAAGGAATAGCCTCTATGCACTGCAGCGCCAATGTCGGTAAAGACGGCGATGTGGCCGTGTTTTTTGGTCTGTCCGGCACGGGTAAAACGACCCTGTCAACCGATCCCAACCGGCAACTGATTGGTGACGATGAGCACGGCTGGGATGACAACGGCATATTCAACTTCGAAGGAGGTTGTTACGCCAAAACTATCCAGCTGAGCAAAGAACAAGAGCCGGATATATACAATGCCATTCGACGTGACGCCCTGCTAGAAAATGTTGCGGTGGATGCCGATGGCAAGATAGATTATAACGATGGAAGTAAGACCGAAAACACCCGGGTTTCCTACCCTATTTACCATATTGATAACATCGTCAAGCCTGTATCTAGAGCGGGGCATGCTAACAAAGTCATTTTCCTGACTGCCGATGCCTTTGGCGTATTACCAGCGGTCTCCAAATTGACCCAGGAACAGGCCGAGTACTACTTTTTATCTGGTTTTACAGCAAAACTAGCCGGTACAGAGCGGGGTATTACTGAGCCAACACCCGCTTTTTCCAGTTGTTTTGGTGCGGCCTTTTTGACGTTGCACCCCACTCAATATGCAGAAGTATTGAAAAACAGAATGCAGGCATCCGGTGCTCAGGCCTATCTGGTTAATACCGGATGGAATGGTACGGGAAAACGTATTTCTATCAAGGCGACCAGAGCCATTATTGACAGCATATTGGACGGCTCACTGGATGAGGCACAGACAACTAGTTTGCCTATATTCAACCTACAGATACCCAGCCAGGTGGCAGGCGTAGAGTCGGCCATTCTGGATCCGCGCAAGACCTATCAGGATGAACAAGATTGGTATGCCAAAGCGCATAAACTCGGCGCGCTGTTTGTAGACAACTTTGTCAAGTTTACTGACACCGAAGATGGCCAGAAACTGGTTGCTGTAGGTCCACAGCTATAAAGCAAAATTAGGGGGATGGGCAACTCTCCTGTGAATTGCCTATACTTCTATGTGAACGACATCAGCGCAGCGCTTAGTGTCATCCTGCCCGAGCGGGTACGGATGACCATTTTTGTAGCCACACCCGCTGCAATCTTGCCCACCAACAAATGAAATAGAACGCCGGCATCGCCGTTATGGCTTTTGGCCCCCCCCTTTAAGTTTAATGGCCTAAAATGAAAGCACAAAATACGAACATGAAAAATGGTGGCCGCTCTTCTAAACATTCCTATTATCCACACCTATTTATCAAGTAATGATTTAAGGAAAAAATGCAATTATCTGCGATTACTCTATCGTTAATCACCGGTTTAAGCTTGAGCGCGTGCACGACTTTTGCCCCTTACACTGGTGAGCAAGAAGTCAGCAACACGGCTAAAGGCGCAAGTATTGGGGCTGGCATCGCAGTTGTTGCACCATACTGAACCAACAAAGATGTAGATGACGTAAGAAAAAGAAACCAAAGAATTTTAAAAGTGGCCACAGGTGCCGCAGCGATTGGCGGTGGCATTGCTTACTATATGAATACGCAGGAAGCTAAGTTAAGAAAAATGGTGGGGTTCCGGCGTAAGTGTTCAACGGGACAGTGATAATATCAACCTGATCATGCCTGGTAACATTACGTTTTCTTCAGGTAATGCCAATATTGATCAAAGCTTATTATCGGTCTTAGATTCCGTTATTTTAGTCTTAAGCGAATTTGATAAAACCGTAATAGTGGTTGGTGGCCATACTGATAGTTCAGGCACTGAGACACTTAGGCAAACGTTGTCTGAGCGCCGTGCTCAATCTGTCGCCACCTACCTAAATACTGGGGGTGTTATCGCTGAAAGAATAGAGGTGATTGGTTTTGGCGAAATTCAGCCGGTCGCCATCAATCAGACTGATGCAGGTAAAGAGCGCAATAGGAGAGTAGAGATCACCCTGCTGCCAATCGCCCAATAACCTAGTATGAAACATGTACTGCCTATTTTAACCATAACCACCCTAACCGCCTGCCAATCTGCGTATGCACTGTAAAATGTCTATTCAAAGGGTTTGGCTAATAGCTATTATTGTGAGCAAATAAACGGCGCATTTGCGGATTATGAGGCGGACAAAGATCTTTTATAGCACTCAAGTAAATTGCAGTGATGTCTGGACTAGAGATTAAGCCAATATCAGCAAGGGATGCCAGCGCACATTACGACAGTGCAAAGGCGGCGGCCAATATTGCCCTGCTAAAACTTAAAAAATGGGCAACTAAACACCCCTTAATTTAAGCCCCTCATATTTATATGCTGGGGCTTTTTTGCTTTGTGTTACAAGAACATAATAAATCCAACCCGGGAGCACACAGTTGCGTTAAGCTTGGCCTCGGTTTAAACATAAATTGCCCGGACATCAGAACTATGAACTTTATCTGTTTGCCTTTCACGGATCTATCAAGCACCCAATTGTATGAAATACTGCACTTACGTAGTGAGGTCTTTGTCGTTGAGCAAAGCTGTGTTTATCAAGATGTCGATCGCAAGGATACTCAAAGGGGTGTGCGGCATTTAATGATGTTAGATAAAGCGCAATTACTTGGCTACGCTCGCTTATTGCCGCCGAGGATAAGCTACGATACACCGAGTATAGGCCGTATTCTTATTTCCCCTGCGGCCCGGAATAAGGGCTTAGGCCGAGTGCTTATTCAAGAGTCAATGGATCGTGCCCGTGCACTGTGGCCCACCCTTGAAATTACCATAGGCGCCCAAAGCCACTTGAGTCATTTGTACCAAAGCTTTGGCTTTAAAAAAGTTTCAGCCGATTACCTTGAAGACGGTATTTCGCATGTGGACATGCAAACCAGTCTCGTGTGAATACGAGCCATATTGTTCATTGTCCTTATGATTTTTCTATATCATTCGTGGGGATACCTCAGTTTATGAGGTAATTGATTGTTAATTTTTTATAACGTATCGGTTTTGCTATTAATCGATCGATGAATTTATCCCGGCTGGAACGCAAGTACTCAAACCAAAAAAAATCTGATGGTGCTATAAAAAAGTATTTACCATCGGATTGTATAGGGTCAATCCGGCGCTAATCAAACGACAAATATGGCCTGCAGGATAAAGAAGACGATTATTGATTAACCGGCCCCTGCAGGCAGAGTGACTACCTAGGGTATGACGATATTACGCACCACCATCATATTGATGCCGGTAATCACCGAACAGGCGGCCAGCTCTGCAGCAAAACCGCAACGGGGTGTTAATTGATCGAAGGGGTCTGATCGAAGGGCTCAGATCACTTTGATTTTTAAGCGGTGCTGCCAACCTTACAATCTAGGTATCAGAAGCCACCTCCCCCGATGCTACCCTTACATAATTAGAGCGCTGTGTTTCTACATACTTAGCCCACTGCTGTGCGATACCACGGCTGCTATTATGCTTCTGTGCTTTATTTAGCTGCTCAATAGATTGCTGGTAGTTGCCATCATTAAAGTACGCCATACCCATCACCAGGTGGGCCGTACCTTCGTTGCGCAAACCGCCTTTTTCCAGGGCTTTTTTCGAGGCGATAATCGCCTTTTCCCAGCGCTGCATATTCAAATACATCTGCCCTAGCTGAGCATCCAATTCACCGTCCTCAGATAAGGCTGCTGCCGCCAACATAAGCGGAATAGCTTTTTCGTTTTCTTTTGCCAACGTTAATGACTGGGACAGAAACTTGAGATTACGTAAGTCACGGTCAAGCTTGCCCTCGTCTATTCCTTGTTGAATAAGGGCCGCCGCTTTATAGGGCATTTGATGGTAGTAGTATAACTGTGCCAGATTAAACATATCTGCTGCTGAGCTGACATATCCTTGCTGTTGTGCGGCTTCCATCACCGCCAGTTGTTTAAGCTCTTCGCCTAATTCGCCATAAATTCCCCCTAGCTGTAACCAGTATTTGGGCTCATTAAACAAGCGCACTAATTTCACCAACACCGCCGCCACTTTTTCTGGCTGTTTGAGCTCAAAATAAACCGCACGCTGTAGCACGTACCAGTTTTCGTCCACTTGAAAACCCAGTTCGGTGTTTTCAACCTGGCTTATTGCCTCGTTGATATAGGCCGAGGCCGCTGGGTAATCTTTCTTTTGATACATAGCCTGGGCTTTTAGCACCAAATTTTTTGCCGGCAAGGGCCCACGTTGCAGTTTCTCCCAGCGCGCTAGGAAGTGAATGGTCTGGTCGTAGTTAGCTCGCATCATATGCAGCTGGGCGAGGCTAAACAGCGTGCTTTGCTCAAAGGCCTCTGGAATAGGCTGTTGCTCAACGACCTGCTCAAAGGCAGCAATCGCCTGATCATAGTCTTCTACCTGGTAATAAATAAATCCATAGAAATTGTGCATCATAGCCATT